>JAIRRT010000013.1 GCA_031255835.1 Bifidobacteriaceae bacterium
GGCTCAATTGGTCAGTTAAGCACCTCTGACCGGGCCATCCGCACACCCTGTCGTGCTCAGGCCGGTCGGGGTGGATGTGCTTAAGTGACCAATTGGCGAGGAAGGCGGCTCAATTGGTCAGTTAAGCACCTCTGACCAGGCCGTCCACACACTGGGGGGTGAGGTTTGGGGAGACACACCTGCACACCTCCCAGTCCGCAGCCACATCTCGGATCCGAACCACGCGACGTCCCCGAACCGGACCACGATCAAACCCACCGACATCACGAAACCCTGGACCACACGCATCATCCCCAGAAGAATTCGGTGACCGCCTTCAAAAGGCATGCCGCCAGCGGCATCGAACCCCCTACCCAACGCACGCGCTACAACACGAACACCCAACCCTTGAACGCCATCGGCGGACGGGAGACTGCGACAACCGCAACTGCTCAAAACGGGATGGAAACCCGCAGGAGAGGTGAGGTTTTGGGCAGTTACGGCGGTGGGCTGGTGGGGGGTGAGTGAGGATTCGTGCTCAGGGGGCAGGTGCCGGTGGGGGTGGGACGTCCGGAAGTGCTCAAAACGGGATGGAAACCCGCAGGAGAGGTGACGTTTTGGGGAGTTACGGCGGTGGCCTGGTGGGGGGTGGGGGCCGATTCGTGCTCAGGGAGCTGGTGCCGGTGGGGGCGGGGCGACCCGAAGTGCCCAAAACGGGTGAGAGACAGGTCGTTGGGGGTTGGATGGGGCACTTGGGGTCGGCATCGGCGGGGTGGGGGGTTAGGGGGTGAGGACTCGGGTGAGGATTGAGGTTGTGTAGGTGGTTAGGAGGGTTAGGAGGGTGGCGGCTAGGAGGAGGAGCGGCATGTAGCGGACGATGCCGAGGTAGACCTGGCGGCGCAGGCGCCCCGCTCCCTGGCATAGGGGGAGTAGGAGGATCAGCACCACGAGTTGATCGGCGCCGTCGATGCCGAAGATGGACCGGCTGGCGACTTCGGTTGCGTCGATGTAGGCGGCGTAGCCGACGGCCGCGAAGTATGCCAGGGCGAGAAGCAGGAGCCAGGCGCGGCCCGGCGCCTTTGGCAGGGCCTTGGAGCTGCAACAGGAGTACACCGCGACGGCCAAGAAGATCCCGAAGATCGCCAAGTTGGGCAGCCCGGCGGCCGGTGAGAGTTGCGCCAGAGTCGAATGGACTCCCGCCGCCTGGGACCAGATGTAGCGCGGCAGTACTCCCAGCGCGAAGCCGGGGTGATGCAGCATGAAGTCGAGCTGGCCGCCGGGGGACAGATCGACCGCCTGCCACCAGCGCACCAAAGTCCACACCCCTAGCCCAAGCGGAATCGCCTTGACGGGCCACGCGGCTGAGATTCGGCTGAGGCTGCCGCGCTGGCCAAGCCGGCCCAGGCGCGCCGCCGGGACCGCCAGAATGAGCAGGCCGAGCAGCGCGCCGGACGGGCGAACAATGGACACCGCGCCAGCCAGAACAACCAAGGCGTAGGCCTCCCACCAGCGCAAACGCCGGCCCGCCGGATGGGCGCGCAGGTTCAGCACCGTGGCCAGCAACAGGGCGGTTCCGCCGGCCTGGATCACCGCCGGCAGGGGATACACAGCGGGCAGGATGAACGTCGGCAGCAAGAGCAGACCCGCCATGCCCCACTTCGCGAACGGGTAGACGCGGATCGCCGCGAACCCCAGCGCTGCCCACACGGCCAGGACCCCGATCCGGGCCGCGTACGCGGCACCCGGCGCCAACCCTGCCCAAGCGACCTGGTCAAACCCCTCCCGCACAGGCACAAGCACGCCAAAAACAAGCCCCGCCAGCAGAGTGACACCCACGAAGAACCACGCGGGGTCACCCCACACAGCGCGGCCCGTTCGCTTGATCCAGCTTTGCCTAATCATGTGGCTAGCACCGCCAGGGGGGTTTCGTAGTAGCGGGCTATTGCGGACAGGACGGCGATTGCCAGGATGGTCAGCGGCACGGCTCGGATGAAGCGGGCGTAGCCGGCAGGGCGCACCCGCACCAGGTGTTGCCAGACGGGCAGCAGAAACACGAGCCCAATCAGCAGGTACCGGCCTTGCAGTCCGTCAATGAACCTTGCGCCGATGGGACTGTACCCAAGGTAAAGCGCCAGGCAGACGGCACAAAAGTGGGCTAGCGCCATCGTCCCTAGGAGGAGGCGTTGGCGCACTGGCAGCACCGGCTGCGGCTGGTCTGAGCACGTGCCGTAGGCGGTAACCGCCACAAAGGTGGCGTAGATTGCCAGGCTCATCACCCCGGTATACATCGCAATGGTGCCGAACATCGACCAAAGCCCAGCATCCTGGTTCCAGATGTAGCGCGGAATTAGCGCTATTGCCTCAGGCAAGTGGCCCAGTAAGTAATCCATTTGATCAGGGCCCTCACCGGACGGATCGACGTGCGGGTTCGACACCGTCAGCCCCCCACCAACCCGGTTCCACGCCGCCACCAGCACAACCGGCACCACCAGCACAAGCCACTTGGCCGAGACCCGCCAAATCCGCGGGCACCGCGCCGCCGGCAGCAGCAGCACAACCGGCAGGAAGATGACGGCCGTCGGCTTTGTCAGAACAAACCCGCTGGCCAACACCGTCAATCCGACGGTGCCACCCCACCCCAACCCATCCCATCCCACCTGTCCGCCCACCTGGCCCGAGCCGGCCAACTCACCAGATACCCCCGGCCTCGGTCCGTAACACACGCGCAGCACAGCCGCCAGCAGCATTGCGCCCAAGGCGTTCTGGGACATGTCGAGGTTCATGGTCGTGGCCTGCAGCAGGAACGCGGGCAGCGACAGCAGCGCAGCAAGCGCCCAGCGGTTGAACGGCCACCAACGGATCGCGAAGAATCCGGCTGCCAACCAGGCCGCCAGCGCCGCCAGCTTGGCGAGGTACACAATCCCCAGCGCAGACAGCCCCACGGCCTCGCCCGCCGCAACCGCCACGGCCATGGGCACATACCCCACGGGCGGGCGCTGCCGGGTGGCGGCGTTGTTGACCGGCACCGGCACCTGATCCGCCTTGTTCAGCGGCCGGAACAGGTAGTCCCACACCTTGCCCGCCCGGACCTTGGCGTTGACGTCCGGACCGACAACCAGCGTGCCGTCCGGATGAATCAAGAACGGATCGATCAGCTCGGCAATCCCGGCCGGCATCGTGTCCGCCACGGACGGATCAAGCTCAGGATCGCCCATATGCTCAAGCGGGAAAAGCCGCAGGTGAGCCAGCTCGTACGAGCGGTAGAAGTGGTCATGTTCATCCGGCCCTTGCAGCGGCGGAACCGTAGCGATGAACGTCAGCCCAAACAGCGCCCCGACGATGACGAAGAACCATCCCGGATCCCGCCACCACCCGCCAAGGCGGCTCTTCCGGGCCACCCCGCGCCGCCCGCGCCTACCAACCCGGCCAACCCGGCCAGCCACCTCACCTGGCGCGGCATCGTCGCCCGGCTGCCCGCTGATCACTGGTCTCAGTTGTCCTTGCGGCGCAGTAGGGCGCGCAGGCGCTCCTTGTTGACGGTCGCGATGGCGGACAGCGGCACGTTCGCGGGGCAGGCGAGCGCGCATTCACCGATCTGCGAGCACGGACCGAACTCGTGTTCCATCTGGGTGATCATCGCCCTGGCACGCCGGCCGCGCTCCATCTTGCCGTGCGGCATGAGCGCCAGGTGTTGCAGCTTGGCTCCGGTGAACAGGTACGCAGCGCCGTTGGGGCACGCCGAGATGCAAGCGCCGCAGCCAATGCAAGCCGCGAAATCCAGCGCCGCCTCAGCTGCCTCATGGGTGACAAGCAGCGCATCGGCATCGGTGGCGGTTCCGGCATCGACCGCCACAGTCCCGCCGGCCTGAATGATCCGGTCAAGGCCAGTGCGGTCAACAATCAGATCGCGAATCACACTGAACCCAGCGGCCCGGAACGGCTCAATCCGCACGGTGTCACCGTCGTTGAATGACCGAACATGCTGACCGCACGCCGGCACGTTGTCCTCCGGCCCATGCGGAATGCCGTCAATGTCAACCCCGCAGGTGCCACAGATTCCCTCGCGGCAATCCGATTCAAACGCAACCGGCTCCTGGTCAGCCTCAATCAGCTGATGGTTGAGCCGGTCAAGTAGCTCAAGCAGGCTCATTTCCTCGCGGGCATCATCGATCTCGTAGGCCTCAAGGTGCCCCTGGACCTGCGGCGAAGCCTGCCGCCAAACCTCAAGTATCAGTCTCACTTGTAGTTCCTTTGCTGCAATGGCACGGCCGTGAAGACCAGTGGTTCGTAGTTGCGGATTGGTTTGCCTGCATCCGGCCCGCTGTCCGATGGCGCTTGCCAGGCTGACACGAACGTCCAGTTCTCGTCATCCCGCATTGCTTCACCATCCGGTGTGACGTGGTCGGTCCTGAAATGCGCTCCAGCTGATTCGTCGCGGTCCAAAGCGTCCAGGACCAGGAGTTCAGCCAGTTCGAGGTAGTCGGCCACGCGGCCGGCGTATTCCAGTTCCTGGTTGAGCCGGTCGCCATCGCCTATCACCTTGACATCGCGCCAGAACTCTTTGCGCAACGCCTGGATCTGTTTGATCGCAGCGGCCAATTCGGCCGGATCACGCGAGACCGAGGCGTACTGGTCGAGGATCTCACCCAGTTTCGCCGCGAAATGATCCGGCCCATGCGTGCCCTTGTTCCCAACAAGCCGGTCCAACCTGGCTTGCACCTCACGCATGGTGTCCTGAACGGCATCGTCGGCAAGATCAAGGGGGGATTCGCCGAGGTAACCGGCCAGATAGTTCGGGACCGAATACGGCAAAGTGAACCAGCCGTCCACGCAACCGGACAGCAGCGAATTGGCTCCCAGCCGGTTGGCGCCGTGGTAGCCCCAACCGCATTCGCCACCAACAAACAGCCCCGGAATTGAGGTCTGCATGTCGTAGTCGGACCACAGCCCGCCCATGGTGAAGTGCACCGACGGAGCAATCCGCATCGGAGTGGCAAACGGGTCCTCACCGGTCTGCTCGTTGTACATGTCGAACAGATTCGAGTAGCGCTCCCTGACAATCGCCGCCCCCAACCGTCCGATGGCGTCCCGGAAGTCCAGGTAGACAGCATTCTTCAGCGGTCCAACGCCATAGCCGGCGTCTATGCGCTCGCGGATGTTGCGTGAGGCCACATCCCTTGGCACCAGGTTGCCGAACGCCGGGTAGCGCCGCTCCAAGAAGTAGTCACGCTCGTCTTCTGGGATGTCATTCGGGTTGCGCTCATCGCCTTTGGCTTTGGGTGCCCAGATCCGGCCGTCATTGCGCAGCGACTCACTCATCAGGATCTTCTTCGACTGCCAGCGGCTCATCAGCGGCAGGGCTGTCGGGTGGATCTGAACGAATGCCGGGTTGGCAAAGTAGGCGCCGCGCTTGTAGGCCCGCCAAATGGCGGTGGCGTTGGAGTTCTTGGCCAGCGTTGCCTTGTAGTAGATGTTGCCGTAGCCGCCTGTGGCAAGGACAACGGCGTGGGCCGTCAGCGCCCGCACCTTGCCGCTGACCAGGTCGCGGACCACAATTCCGCGCGCCCGGCCGTCCTTGACAATCAGGTCCAGCATCTCTTGGCGTGAATGCAACCGGCAGGTACCGGCGGCCACCTGCCGGCTCAGCGCGTGGGCTGAAGCGATTTCCAGTTGCTGCCCGGTCTGGCCGCGTGTGTAGTACGTGCGCGAGACCTGCACCCCACCAAAGGATCGCGTTGCCAACTGGCCGCCATACTCCCGGGCAAACGGTGCCCCAATGGCCTGCATGTGGTCAATGACGCGAACGCCCTCTTGGCCCAGGCGGAATGCATCGACTTCCCGGCCGCGATAGTCCCCGCCTTTGACGGTGTCTTTGACAAACCGCTCAATCGAGTCGTTGTCCACCTTGCGATCTCGCGGGGAGTTGACCCCACCTTGGGCGGCCACTGAATGGGCGCGGCGCGGGACATCGTGGTAGGTGAAAACCTCGACGTTGTAGCCGAGTTCGCCAAGGGCGGCGGCTGCGGCTGCGCCAGCCAACCCAGTCCCAACCACAATCACGGTGAACTTGCGCCGGTTGGATGGGTTGACCAGGTTGTAGTGGAGTTTGCGGTCCTCCCAGGCAAGCGCCGGCGGGACGTCAGGGACATGCCCGTCTATCGGTTGTCCCACCACCCTCAGGGCGTCGAGGTCAATCATGGCGGGCCCTTTCTGATCTGAGGAGTTGTGATCTGAGGACTTGGGCTTCTTGGTGCTCATGGCGTCAACTCACCGCCAAAATGCCGGCTTGGACAGCGATTGGAATCGACAGATTGCCGATGGCCACCACCACAGCAACCACCCCGGCAACGATGAACACAACCGAACGCAACCGCTTGCCGGTGCCACCCAAATCATTGATCACACTCCAGATGCCGTGCGAAATGTGGAAGGCGATCAGCGCCATCGTCAGCCCGTAGAACACGGCGACAGGGGCACGGGAGAACGAATGGATGAGGTTCGAGTACGGATCTGCCGGATCGAATCCATCAGCGGCCACCAACTTGCCCATCGTCAAATCCAAGATGTGGAAGATGATGAAGCACAGCACAATCAGCCCGGTCCAAAACATGGTGCGGGAGCTGAGCCGGCGGGCTATGAACTTGCGTGGATGGTTGCCGCGGGAACGCCGGCCGCGCACCCACAGCGTGATGCCGGAGTAGACATGCAGCACCAGCGATCCGACCATCACTGCCCGGAACGCCCATAGGAAACCGGAGCCAGGAATGAGTGGGTTGAGCAGGTGACGCAGCCATTCGGCGTAGTGGTTGAAATCCTCTGCGCCGATGTAGACCTTGAGGTTCCCGGCCAGGTGGAACAGGACAAACGCTACGAAAAGCGAGCCGGTCAGGGCCATGATGACTTTCAGTGCCCATGTTGGCGGGAACGGTGCAGGCGTCGCCGCCGGCCGCGCGGCCAGCGGGATCGGGTCGGCTGTCGGTGAACTCACGCGGGACCTCCCAGTCGCTGAGTTGCGGATAGTCGCACGAGGCCCCGCGCCAGCTCACACGGCTGGCCGGTGAGACCCCAATGCCCAACCATACCTCCAGGTCAGTCCGACTTTTCATAACGTCGGTGATGCGTAATTAATCCAGCCGGTCAATGTGGCACGATGCCGAGGTGACCAGCCACCCAGACCGCCTAGCGTTTAACGTGCAAGTGCGCCTATCTCAGGCCCCTGGGCGGACCGGCGTGCTGACCACGCCGCACGGACAAATCGCCACGCCAGCGTTCATTCCGGTTGGCACACAGGCCACCGTCAAGGGCGTTTTGCCGGAGACGATGGCGGCCCTCGGAGCACAAGCCATCCTCGCCAACGCCTACCACCTCTACCTGCGCCCCGGCGCAGAAATTGTCGAAGCCGCCGGCGGGTTGGGCGCGTTTATGAACTGGGCGGGGCCCACGTTCACCGACTCCGGCGGGTTCCAGGTGCTCTCGCTGGGGGCAGGGTTCAAGAAGGTGTTGGCAATGGACCCCGGCGTGCCTGCCGAACAAGTGGTTGCCCCCCGCACCGCCCGCCTAGCCCAAGTGGACGATGACGGAGTGACGTTCCGCTCCCATCTTGACGGGTCTGCGCACCGGTTCACACCCGAGGTCTCGATGCGGGTTCAACATCAGCTGGGAGCGGACATCATGTTCGCCTTTGACGAATGCACCACGCTGATCGATACCCGCGAGTACACCGAGGCATCGGTGGCCCGGACAGCCGCCTGGGCGCGGCGCTGCATCACGGCCCATCGGGCGTTGGCGGCCCAGAATCCTGACCGGCCGTACCAGGGTCTGTTCGGCGTGGTCCAAGGCGCCAACTACGAGGACTTGCGCCGGCAAGCAGCGCGGGACTTGGCCGGCCTCGGGTTCGATGGGTACGGCATCGGCGGGGCGCTGGAGAAGCACACTTTGGGGCAGATTGTGGGGTGGGTTGCGAGCGAGCTGCCTGAGGAGGCGCCGCGCCACCTTCTCGGCATCGGCGGGATAGATGACCTGTTCACAGCGGTGGAGGCGGGGGCGGACACGTTCGATTGTGTGGCGCCTTCCCGCACCGCCCGCCATGGGCGAGCGTTCACAGCCGATGGTCCGCTGGTGCTGACGCGGGCGGGATTGCGGCGCGATTTTGGGCCGATTGACCCCGAATGTGACTGCTACACATGCCAGAACTATTCGCGCGCATATCTGCACCATTTGCTGCGCGCGGGGGAGATGGTCGGGGCAACCCTTGCCACCATCCACAACGAGCGCTTTGCCGTCAGGCTTGTCGATTCGATCCGCCATGCCATTGAGGTGGGCTCAGACCAGGGGTTGGCGGCCTTGCGAACCCAGGTTCTGGGCCGCTACTTTGCTTAGCCCGGCGCGATTGTGGTGCTGGCCGCGGGTTGCGCGTGCTGGCTGGGCCGCGTAGCTTTGGAGCCCATGTCACGTCCGTCTGCGGCGATTGGGGCACGCCGAGCCCTGATAGTCCTTGGTTCAGCATCTGCGCTCATGCTGTCTGGCGTTGGTGTAAGCCCAGCCCTCGCAGCGCCGAGCCGCGTGGTGATCACACCGTTGTATCAGGCAGTTGCCCGTGGGGATGACGCCACGAAGCGCGTCTCGGTTGATGTTCTCGATGAAACCGGTTCGGTTATCGAAGGTGCCGAACGCTCAATCACAATCACCGCCGATGCCGACTGCCGGTTCGGCGCGGGAGAGGCACCATCCGTACGGATCTGCAACGTCACCGCGACCTATCCCGGACTTCCGGCGGCCAGCGCGAGTTTGCAGATCTATGACCTTTCGGTGTTCTCCTTGTCGGTGACTAGCTCCAGCCCGGTCATCGCACCTGGGGTTGTGTTGACGGCTTCTTCTCCTCCGGCGGACTGGCCTGCCTTGACGTACACCTGGCGCACAGGGCGAACGGCCAGTGTTGGGTCCGGACCCGCCTACACCATCACTATGGAGGACATCGGCACCACCATCTCGGTGAACGCCCGGCTGGACCACGGCGGAATGGCTGACCACTACCGCGACGCTAACTGGACGGCATCGGCCCCAGCGGCTGCCGACAAGGCCACACCACAGATCCAGGCCAAACTGACGGCCTCAGTGGTCAATACCAAACGCAAGCCAACGGTGGATGTTGCCATTTCCGTGCCGGGAATCGGGCTGCGGCCAGGGGCGGTCTCGGTCATGTACGGCTCCGCCAAACTCGACACCCATCTGCCAACGGGCCAGGGCCGGATCACACTGCCCAGGTTGCCCAAGGGCTCCTACGCGGTCACGGTCTGGTTCCAGGGTGATGAGCAGGTCAACGCTGCGTCAGCTCCGGCCGGGACACTACGGGTTGCCAAGGCGGTCAAACCCAAGCTCAAGGCATCGCTGGCCAAGTCCAGCGTCAAGCGGACTGCTCGAGCCAAGCTTCGGATCGCCGTAACAGCTAAGGGCACCAAGAAGCCAAGTGGAACAGTCACAATCCGTTGGGGCAAAGGGGCATCCAAGACCGCGGTCTTCGCGCTGAAGGCCGCCAAGAAGGGCAAGGCGACGTTCACCCTGCCCAAGATAAAGAAGAAGGGAAAGTACAAGGTAACGATCGCCTTCACTGGCAATGGCAAGCTGACATCTGCGTCGGCTCGGCGGACCCTGAAGGTCAAGTAGACTCTCGAAACCCTCGTGCTATTCGCGATTCCGCAAGGAGGAAAACACCGAAAATGACGTCCAAACTCACATCACGCGTCGCCCGTAAAGCGGCCATAGGCCTCACGGTAGGACTGGTTTGCGCCGGCCTCGGCACCGTCGGAGCCACCCCGGCAATCGCCGTGGGCACTGTCACCGCCAACCTCGTCGGAGCAGTTCAGGGGGATGACGCCTCCCTGATTTGCCTCGATCCAACGTCCGTAGATTTCCACTGGCAGACGGCCGGCTGGGCCAGCTCTGACGCCGCCGGAGTCTTCCGTTTCAACCAGGCTCCTGAGAACGCCACCTGCACCATCCGTTTCGATGGCCGGTCCTCCAGCAGCCAGGCTGGCTTCCTGCCCCGTCAAACCATCGGCAAGTTCCTCGACACCCCTGATCAGTTCTCCGGGTTTGAGGCCTTCATGACCGACGCCAATGGCAACGCCAATGTCGGACCGTACGGACTGGTCCAGGGGGCCAGCGTCACCGGAACCATTGCCGGAGCCTTTGATCTGTCCCAGACTCGGGTTGAGCTCGGCATGGTCCGCACAAACCAGCTGACAGGCCAGCTCATCTTCTATGGCCAGGGCACGGTCACTCCCGATGTCCGCACCGGCGTCTTCCAGTTCACCGATATCAGCCCTGAGCATGACTATGTCATTGTGGTCAGCTCGCCCGGTTACGTTGTCACCTGGTGGGGCGGCTCCAACGCACTGCGTGCGGATCCCTATGATCCGTCAATCGCCAGGTTCACCTCCGCCGGCTCTGGCGCCGTCACGCCGATTGGTGTAATCCAGCTGGCCACCCCGGGTGCTTCGGTCCAGGGTCAGGCACTCGGCCTGGGAGCCCAAGCGAGCGTGCGGGCAACCAACCTGCTGACCGGCATCACGCGGACGGCTGAAACCACTACGTCCTCCTACGCAGTCAATGGTCTGACGGCAGGCGTCTACTGGGTGGACGCTTTGGGCGAGGGCGCAACCCACGCCTACGGCATCGTTGCTGTTCCTGCTCAAGGTGCTGCTCTGCTCAACCTGACCGGTGTGCGAGTCCAAGGCCGGCCCGCCGGACAGACCTACACCGCTATCAAGGGAACACCTGAGGTAGGCGGAACCATGACAGCCGAGGCCAGCACGCTTGGCCAGAGCATCGGCCTCGGAGTCTCCTACGGCTACACCTGGATCACGGCGGAGGCCATTCTCGGCACCGGTCCCAAGCTGGCCGTGCCGGATCTCGAGGGTCAGGAACTCTACCTGGTCACGACAATCGTGCCCGATGGCGGTCAGCCTCGCTACACGGTCTCCTCGGCCAACGGCAAGATCCTCAAGCGGTCCGGTCCCAAGTTCACCGTCAAGGTGACTGGCACCAAGCAGGTCGGCAAGAAGCTCAAGGCCGTCCCGTCCAAGGCTGTCACAGCCAAGGCTTGGAAGAAGTCCTACCAGTGGCTGCGCAACGGCAAGCCGATTGCTGGCAAGGCCGCCAAGAAGGCTAGCTACAAGCTGACCAAGAAGGACCAGGGCAAGAAGATCTCGGTCCAAATCACGGTCAAGCGCCAGGGCTACACCGACTCGGCCGCCACGTCGAAGCGCACGGCCAAGATCAAGAAGAAGTAGTCAACCAATTCAAGACCGTCCAGGGGCGGTCCTGCGGTGGCTCATCCAGCCGCCCAGGGCCGCCCCTGGTGCGTTCGGGTGGAGCAGGTTGGCGCAGGTTGGCACGCCCAGGTGCGGGGGCCGGCATCGTCGGCAATGTGCCGCAAGCGCTAGGCGTAGCGGCGGGCTAGATGGATGGCACCGTAAGTGGCCGGCAGAAGGAGCAGCTCAACGGCGCATTTGTAGACGTAACCGGTCACGGTGTACACGATGAACTGCGGCCCCACCAGCACGCCGAGGAACGCCACAGCGCAGAACACTACGGTATCGGCCGCCTCGCCCACCAGGGAGGACACCACAAGCCGCAGCACAAGCGCCCGCCCAGCCATGGCCGCCTTGACGCGGACCAGCACCCAGGAGTTGGTCAGCTGCCCAACCAGGTAGCCGCACAGCGAGGCGATCACGATCCGCGGCACAAACCCGACCGTCGCCACGTACGCCGCCTGGCCGTCCCACCCGTCCGCAGGTGGCGCCGCCCCAACGGCCGCCCAGATGCCACAAGCCATCCCTGAGAGCACAAACCCCAGCACGATGGCGCGTCTCGCCCCCCTGAACCCCCAAACCTCCGCCAGGACATCGCCAATCACGTACGTCAGCGGGAAGGTCAGCGCTCCGCCATCGAACGTGAGGGGCCCAATGCCGACCAGCTTGACTGCCGCCACGTTGGAGACCAGGAGTAGCGCGCACATGGCCGACACGATGACGGCGTATGCCGCCCCTTCACGGCCGTCGCTGGTTGGGTGGATTCCGGACTCGACCTCAGGCGGCTGGCCGGAAGGCGAACCCGGCCCCGCCACGGATCCGGAACCCGGCCCCGCCAAAGATGACTCGTGGCTCACCGGGCGGCCAGGCGGCGGCGAACTGCCCGGACCACGCGCCGGAGCAGGCTGGGTGGCGGCTTGGGGCTGGCCGGCTTTTTCGGGGTCAACGGCAGCGGCGGGGTGTAGCGGTCGCGGTTGCGGGCCGGGCTGGAGCCGGTGGTCTGGGAAATCCAGGCCAGGCGGTCAATCACCATGGCCCGGAACTCAGGCTCAGGCGCATACAGCGTGTGGACTGGGCCTGGCAGCTTGGCGCTGCGCCAGGCGTCATCGAACTCGGGGTTGGCCTTGCCTGGTTGGGCTATGTGCTCCAGGCCGTTGGTTTCCAGGAACCGTGTCAGCAACTCGAAGCGCTCGGCCTTGCCGGCGTTGAAGGCGGACCAATCGGACTGCTCGTACAGATCGGCCACCGTGGAGGTGCGGGTCAGCTGGCTGAGCAGCACGTGCGGGATCTGGTGGAAGTCAGCGATCTCCAGCGTGCGCGAATCATGGGCAACCAATGTGGCTGGCGTCCCGGCTACCAGCGCCATCACCGATCCGTGGATGCGTGTGCCCACCGAATAATCGCGCGTGGCGTTGAAGTCCAGCCATGTGCGCGAGTCGAGGAAGAACCGCATCCTGTCCTCGCGGTACAGCCGGTGTTCCCGGTGCACCGGCATGCGCGGGTTGGGGCTGGCGCCGAACTCCCGGCCCCACAGCATCAGGTCAAGGTCCTCAGCGCGCTGGGCCACATAGATCAGGTTCGGGTACTGCGCGGCGGCCCGGTTGACAAAGTCAGCGAACTGGGCAACATACGGCGAGAGCGTCAGGTTGACCAGCGAGTCCGGCCCAATCGCCTCCACCTTCTTGGACACGGTGCCGGTCTCATTGCGCAGGTAGACCGACGGGCAGCCAATCACCTCGACATGCTCATCGCCAAAGCCCAGCCCGCGCAGGTACTGGCGGGTGATCTCGCCGCGCAACCCCACTTTGGCGGACCTGTCCAGCACGGCTGACATGAAGGCCTTGGTCGCTTTGATCAGGTCATCGGACTGCCCGGACTGCCCGTCCAGCCGCGCCTGAGCGCCAACCCCAACCACAACCACCGGGATGGTCAGCTCGCGGATCACCGACGTCAGGCTCCGCAGCGGCCCAAGGAACGATTCGCGGAACGCGTTGGCCAACGGCAGCACAAATACGTCAAACTCGTTGTTTACCCGTGAAATATATGCCTTGTCATCGCCTGCCCGCTCAGTTAGATAGGCATTCGGCACAACTTCAGCACCTGGCACCGACAACAACCGAAACGTGGCGTCGGCAAAAGCCACGTTGCCGACGTTGGTTCCAAAGACACCGCCCCCACCAAAGGCGAGGCTGGCTTCTGGGGTGAGGCCTCGACGGGGGTCCTTTCCCGCGCGCAGCAGGATACGGGTCACTGATTCTCCAGGTCTTATGGGTACACGCTCAGGCTAGCGGAGATCGCGAAATGATCCGAGGGTTCCGCGGCCGGGTCGCCGTAGTGTATCCCGAAGCTGCTTGCCACCACCTTGTAGTTGGCCATGATGTGGTCGATGTGTTCGGCAACCTCGTGCGCCTTGGTCCAGCCGTGGGACGTGGTGTACTCGGCGTTCGTCAAGTTGGGCGCCACCAGGTCAGCCCCCAGGTAGCCGGCCGAGGCCAGGATGGTGGGGGACGCCATCGTCGAACTGGCTTCAGCTGAGTTCAGGTCACCTGTCAAGATGACCGGCATGTTCGCCTGGTTGTACCTGGCCAGCAACTCCACCACAGCATTTGTCTGGACTTGGCGCAGGCTGGCCGCCGCCGCTTCCTTGCCGTCAATCAGGTGGGTTGTGGCGATCAGGAACGGCGTGTCGCTGGCCCGCTCGCGCGCCTTGACCGTCAGCAGCCAGCGGTTATCGCCAGCCGGCAGCTGATCCATGTGGCATTCCTCCACGGCAAAGCGGTTGGCGTTGAGCAGGATGTCGATTGCCTTGTCCTGCGAGCATGGCTCGCCATTGGGCAGATTCACCCTGGTCAGACCGGTTGCGCGGGCCATGTCAGGCCCAGCAACACCAGATCCTGGAGTCTTGCCTCCCGCCTCCTGAATGCCGACGATGTCGCTCCCCGCCAACCGCGCAGCCAGCAGCGGCACCCGCGCGGCCCAGCCACGTCCAGCCGCGTCGGTGGCGGCTGAATACCGCACGTTGTACGAGGAGACCGTGGCGCTGAAGGCCGGTGCCCCCGCGGGGGGAACAAACGGCAGCGCGGCAGCCACAATCCGTGAGCCGCCGTCGCGGTTGAAGTATCTGGTGGGCACAGCGGTGACATAGAACTGCGACCCAGGCGCAAAGCCGTGCGCCGCGAGGTCGGTCAGGTCAACTCCGCGGGCCTTGGCGCCGTTCACACGCTGGGAGTAGGTGGGAGACGCGCCCAGGGTTGGGCTCAGGTCTATGCGGTAGCCCGTGGCCCGGGCGGCTGATCCGGACCAGGTGACTCGCAGCGCCGTCGGGCTCAGCGCCACCGTGCGCACCGCGTCGAGATGCCCTGGGGCCTTGATCTTGGTGGTGACCGCCTTGGGGGCCGAGCGCTTGCCCGCCACCTTGTTCTTGCCGAAGGACTGCACCGTCACCCAGTACTTCCCGCCCTCGACGATCTTCTTCGACTTGGTCCATGCGTTGGTCTGCTTGGTGATCTTGGACTTGTAGAGCACCTTGGTCATCGCCTTGTTCGAGGCCACCACCATGCGGAAGTAGATGGCGCCGGCCGGCTTCTTCCACGTCACCTTGAACTTGCCATAGTTGTTGTGGATCTTGACCTTCTTGGGCGCGCCCACCTTTGCCTTGGCGCTGACTGCGGCCCGGGCGGCCGTGGTTTGCGCGGCGGGCGCGGCGGGTGCGCCAAGCGCGCTGGGTGCGTGTGCCACCGTCAGCCCGCCGGCAGCCAGCGCTGCGGCGAGGACGGTGCGGACAACGGACTTGGATATGGATGGACGGACGGTCATGGTGCCCCTTTCACTGCCCTTAACGTTCCGCGGGAGGATACCCGATCAGACCGATGCCCTTGTGGGCCAAAGGTGGCGAAAGGAAGGAGTTCAGGGCGTCAACAAAGTGCTGCGCATAGCCCTCAGCTGGGAAATCACCCAGGTAGTAGGCCTTCAGCTTACGGCGCAAGTCCGCGCGCGAATCTGCGTCCAAGAGCTCCGTCAGCGCCTCCTCGACGCCGTGGGCCTGCCCTGTCGATGCGTCGATGGTGTAGCCGGCCCTCGCTATCGGGAAGGCGGCCGTGAACGTCTGGGCAGGCTCGGTGACAGCAACCATGGCGAACGGTTTGAGCGAGTACAAATAGTCGTTGACCACGCTCGATACGTCGGCAATCATCGCGTCCGAGGCGTTGAAGCAGTCATTGATGCTCATGTCCCGCTCGGCTTTGGGACCCCAAACGTGCCGGCGGTTGGTGGCAGCGGCATCGGCGGCGAGGCGCGCGGTGATCCTTTCGATGGCGGCCGCGTTGACGGCGGAGCGGCGGGCGTAGGGGTGGGGCCGGAAAATCACGTTGCAGCCGCGCGCCACCAGCGCCTCGATGATCGCCTCACCCACCGGCAGCGAGGAATAGTCAGCGTCCCCATGGAAGCCGGACCACGTTGGCGCATAGAGCACAGTTGGCTGGGTGACCTGGTTGATCGGTCCGCTCGCCTGGGCAATGGACTCGACTTGCGGCCTCCCGACGATGACGAACATGTCAGCTGGCACGTCCACCCCATTTTGCGCAAACCTGTCGATGGCGGCCTGCCCGGCCACAAAGTCCTTGTCAAACATCCGAAACACCGGCGAATAGCTCGGGCCCTTATCTGAGTCGCCGTGATTGAGCTGTATGTGGGTCAGCTGCGAATAACGCACCAGATGACCGTTAATGGTTGCTGAGTTGACGTAACACGCAACCTTGAGACTTGGCACCATAAGGGCATCCATAGAGGACGGCGTTTGGCGCAAAACGATTGGCAAATCGGTGATCCGCCGCACTGCTTCGAATCCGGTGGATGTGCGCACCACGATGAAGAATGGCCTGCCCACCCGCTGGAGATATGGCAACCACATCTCCACTTGGTATGTCGATTCGGACGGAGCCGACCAGTGCAGCAGGAAAGCCGGCTGGAACTGCTCAAGGATGGCTGGCAGCCGGCGCTGGAACGTCCGGCGGGCCTGGATGCGGAAAACGGAATCGGCCACGCACGCAAGCAGGACCAGCACCGCAAGTCCAGCCGCCAAATTGGCCGGCGATGCCGCCCCTCCCGTCGCTGCTATCGGCCCACCGACCACCGCCAGCACCACCAGCGCAATCAGTGCCAGCCAATCGGCCATGGCCAGGGTTCCGGCACTGACCCAGGGGCGCTCATATGTTCTGACCCCAGGCAGGCCGGACGCGTAGGGTACGGCCAGCTCGCCGAGGCGCCGGGCAACCGGCTCACCTGCAACGATGACCAAGACGAGCATCAGGGGCCCGGCCAGCAGTACGGCATCGGACACCTGGCGGGCGAGGGAAATTGTCGCGGCTATGGCGACCAATCCGCGGCCCATGGTGAAGGTGTCGGCAAAACGGGCGCGGCGCCAAAAGCCTGGTAGATCGCCGCGACCCAGCCAGGCGGCGGCTATCAGGGCGGCGGCTGCTGGCCCAGCGAACCCGAACGTGCTGGGCCCGAGCAGGGCGGAGGCCAGGGAGCCAAAGGCGATCAGATTGACCCCCAGGGCGGGCAGTTCTAGGCGGGCGGGCAGTTCGCTGAGCGACAGTTCGGGTGAGCGGGGTAACTCCGTCACGTGGACTCGACTCCTTGCTCTGGCGGACGGGGAACCGCTCCACCATAGGGCACTGTGCCGCTGTGGTGGTGGTGACTCCAGCAGTTGGAAAGTCGGTCAGAAAACGCGCTATACCACCCGCAATCGTTCGTCGGCTAGACTAGTTTCGCTTACGGCGTAGGAGGCCGCGCCCCTCGGCCCTTTTTGAGTCATCGACGGTGGTGACACGAATGGACCCGGGTGGGTGGGTCCACCCGTCGTTTTGTGCCGACCGCCGCCCCGGGGCACAGCCGTGAAACGCACCGGGACGTTGGGCGGCGCAAGCCCGGTTTTGTCCGGGCACCCCATCCGCCCCACGGTCCCACATGGGGCGGCTGCCAGGGGAGACGCAGCTGTTCTGCCCCTGGATCAGTGATGATTCGATACGAAGGAGACTTGAATGTCTGAATCGACGACCCGGCGTCGCCTGGGTCTGGCACGCGGTGGTCGAGCAGGTTTGACGCTCGCCCTGAGCGTCGGGCTTGTTGCCACCGGCGTTACCGCCCTCAATTTGCCGGCCGCATCCGCGGACACACCGGCATATCTCGACACCAATCTTTCTGCGGATGAGCGAGCTGCCGATCTGGTATCCCGCCTGACGCTTGATGAGAAGGTCCTCCAGCTCAACGCCCAGACCCAGACTTCCAACCTGCCCAACCCGCTCGGTGGTGGTGCTGGTGTTGCTCCGCCTATAGACCGGCTTGGCGTTGGCGCCTACGCCTGGTGGAGCGAAGCTCTGCACGGTGTTGCCCGCTCCGGCGGCAACACCAACAACGGCGGGCGTGCAACCGAGTTGCCCACCGGCCTTTCAATGGCCTCAACCTGGAACCGCGATCTGGTCTTCGAGATGGAAACCATCGTCTCGGATGAAGCGCGAGCCTTCGCCAACTTCTACAGCGCAGGCGCCTCCGTGGTGAAGCACAAGGGCCTGAGCTACTGGTCACCGACCATCAACATGCACCGCGATCCCCGCTGGGGCCGGGCTGAGGAGACCTACGGTGAAGATCCCTTCCTGACTGGCGAGATCGGCAAAGAATTCGTCTGGGGTATGCAGGGAGCAACCGGCCCGAACCGCCAGTACGGCGATTACTACAAGACCGGCACCACGCCCAAGCACTATCTGGCCAACAACTCTGAGACCAACCGTCACAACGGATCTGCCGAGTTGACCGAGGCCGAGATCCGCGAGTACTACACGCCGGCTTTCGCAGCGCTGACCGGCTCGGTGCCCTCCGATGGCGCCAAGTCCCGCTCCGTGATGACGGCCTACAACCACGTCAACGGCGTGCCGATGTCCGGCTCGCGTGAATACCTCGAGACGTTCGCACGGCGGACCTGGGGATTCGACGGCGTTGTCATCTCTGACTGCGATGCCATCCGCGATTCGTGGTGGCCAGGTGGCAACGGCAATCTGTGGCAGCCCGATGGCATCGCGCTGACCCAGCGCACCGGCGTGGCCTACACACTGAAGGCTGGCACCGACCTGGACTGCATGGACGGCGACTATTCCGACGCTGTCAACGGTCTGGTTCCGTCCCTCAAGGACGGCAACCTCACCGAAGCCGATGTCGATGTTGCCGTGTTCCGCGCGTTCCGTGAGCGCTTCTTGTTCGGTGAGTTCGACAACTTCTACGCTGACACGCCTTGGGGAAACCTGGCGCTGTCGCCGCAGTATGGTTCCGATCCCGCCAACCGTGACGTGGACAACTGGGATTCGCGCGATGCTGCCAAGCGTGGCGCAAAGGAAGCCACCGTTCTGCTGAAGAATGACGGAGTCCTGCCGCTGGACGCACCTGCCCCAGGCAAGAAGTACGTTGTTGTTGGCCACATGGGACTCATTCCCGTCCACGGCGACTACTCACCGGCCGTTACGTACAACCAGCTCCTCTCGGCCCAGCAGGCCGTCAAGGACTATGTGGCCGATGTCGATCCAGGCGCCTCGGTGGAGTACATCTGGGGAATGAACCGCGACGAGCTCCAGCTTGGCCGCAAGAAGCCGAACTTCGGCCGCAACCAGGACGGCTCCAACTCCGTTGTGCGGTTCTTCAGATCGAACTCCCGCGTCTTCGCCAATGAGACTGTCCGCGTCAACGCCGAGACCATCATCAAGTCGATGGACTATGACGGCTGGCGCGGCGTTGCTCCTTGGAGCGGCTCGAAGACCAACCCGTCTCAGGGCTACACCACGTTGCAGTCCTATGGCGCGTGGGGCGGCTACTTTGCCGTGACCACCGAAATCCCGGCCGACAGCGTCACTATGAATGTTGACTATGCCGTCACGAACGGGTCGACCTACAACGTCACTGACACGCAAGGCAATATCACGTCCTACTGCCGCACCTCTGCCAACATTCCTGGACGCCTCAACGTCCATCTGGGTGACCGCGACGGGCCGCTGCTCGGCACCGTCACCATTGCGGCGCCGACTCAGATCTGCTCCGCCACCAGCCCCGCTCCAAACTTCCCCACCGACATGACCGCCCAGCTGATCGAGGCAGTGCCGGGCCGTCTGGCCGCGCTGGCTGGAACGACTACGCGGCTTGTGTTCGAGTGGGAGTCGGACTACTTCCAGGCCGATCTGTCTGGTGACTACAACGAAAACAACATCCCAGACAGTGACGAAATTGCCAACGCCGATGCCGTCATCGTCTACACCGGCACCACCTCGATGCAGTCTGTGTGTCTGACCAACCCGACCGATCCGTCGGCCAACTGCGGCGCCGGCACCGGCTCCGGCGGCACCGGAAACGTCGCATACGATTCCTCGGAGGATGAGGACCGCTCGAGCATTGACCTGCCCAGGGCTCAGGATGACCTGATCGACGCCGTGGCCCAGCTCAATCCGCGCACGATTGCTTGGATCCAGTCCGTCTCCCAGGTCGATGTGTCCAAGTTCGAGGATTCCGCGGACGCGATCATCTGGACCAGCTATAACGGTGAATTCCAGGGCTTGAACGTGCCTTACACCGTGTTTGGCCGGGACACCGATCTGCGCTACACGGACCCCACTCTGGTCTACGGCCCGGATCCTGAGGATCCCCCGACAATTGAGGGTGCCAAGGTCGATCCGTTGGCGACGCGCGATCCCGCCATCGTCCACGTGCCATCGGGCAAGCTGCCGTTCACCTGGTATGAGGACATCAAGGACCTTGGCGACGCCAAGGACTATCAGATGACCCCAGATGCCAGCCACAACGGCCGGACGTACCAGTACTTCACCGGTCCGGTGGACTATCCGTTCGGCTTCGGCCTGTCCTACGCGTCCTTCACCTACGGCGCACCGACAGTCACCAGCTCGAGTGGTTCGCTGGCAGATGTCACACCGAATGACACGCTGACGGTCGCAGTGCCTGTGACCAACACGTCGGCCACCTTCCCAGGAAAGACCGTTGTTCAGGTGTACGCCTCCTCGCCGCGTGCCGGTGAGGCGCTGCGTCCTGATCAGCAGCTCAAAGGCTTCGCCAAGACCGCGGAGCTGGGTCCAAACGACACCGAAACAGTCTCAATTGATATCAAGGCCAAGGACCTGTGGTTCTGGGATTCGGCCGCTGATCGCAAGACATATGACTTGGGCGAATGGACGCTGAAGGCTGGTTCCTCGGCCGCTGCTGCCGATCTGCAGGATGTCAACTTCACCATGACCGGAGCTCTTAATCCGGCCATCGAGAATGTTGTCGCCGTGCCGGACGGCTTGGTGCTCAACACCGCTGCTCCGAACTCGGCCATCCATGCCAACCTTTCGGTCAGTCGCAACGACCAGTCGTTCTACGATCTGGCCGCTGGCGAGGCCACGGTTGTCTACAGCTCGTCTGATCCAGCTGTGGCCACGGTCGATGCCAACGGCACGGTTCTGCCCGCCGGTGCAGGCGTTGCCACGATCACCGCTGCTGCCACGGCTGATGGCGACACCGTCTCGACCTCCTTCGCGGTGGCCGTGTACGAGGGCGTCCACGCAGGCAACGGCGAAAGGCTGTTCCAGCGCTCGCTCGACTTCGGCGATGCGTCTGTGCCTCTGTCCCAGGCCAGGGCCGGCGCTCAGCTCAACGCAACTCTGGTTGGTGCGGCTGATGCCGACGTCAAGTTCTATGCAGCCAGGGGCGAGGCCAACACGGCAGACGCCACTGTCGGCATCGACGGCGTGCTGCGTGCCACGAAGGCTGGTGTTGTTCGGGTGACCGCTCTCGCGAGTGACTCGACTGGCTTCTATTCGCACACCGCGACTGTCACGGTCGCGGCGGGCGCTGGCGATCCAGAGACTGAGGCCGTCCAGTTGGTTGAGGCGATTGCTGATGCCGAGGATGCTTTGGCCGCTTTGGACCCGAATGACTTCACGCCGGCTTCGCTTGAGGCCATCCAGGAAGCCATCGACGCTGCTCAGGCGACGTTGACCGCCCCTGGCGCGACTCAGGCGCAGATTGACGCTGCTGCTGTTGCCGTGGCCGAGGCTGTTGCCACTTTGGCGACGCCGCGTGGTGATGTCACGCTGATCGCGCCAGCCGTTGCTGCTGCTCAGGTATTGGCGGAGATGGCTGATTCATACACACCCGAAACGTGGGCGGCCGTCTCGGCGGCTGTCACCCGCGGTGTGGCGATGATTGCCGCTGCTGATCCCAACACGAGTGCAGATGATGTCTCAGCGGCCATTGCTGCGATCTCCGGTGCTCTGGACGCGTTGGCTCCTGCTGTTGACAACGGCACCGCCGCTGCCAAGGCAGAGGTCGAGGCGTTGATCTCTGCTGCATCGACCGTCTTCCCGGCGGGATCGCTGTACACCTCGGCCACTTGGGCCACCTATCAGGCCGCTTTGACTGCCGCCAACTCGCTGGTCGGATCTCCGGCCGCTGGGGCTGGCGCGTTGGCAACGGCCAAGGCGAACCTTGAGGCCGCCATCGCCGGTCTGGCTGTGCGTCCCTCGACTGCACCGCTGGTAGCTGTCATCGATGTGGCTCGGGCCGTCAGCACGTCCGGTTACACCCCGGCTTCGGTAGCGCAGCTGTCCGGCGCGATTGCTGCTGCCGGCAGTGTTGTGTCTCAGGGCGAGCCGACTGCGGCCGCCATCCAGTCCGCCATTGCTGCGATCAATGCGGCATTGGGTGGTCTGGAGCTGGCCCCGGTTGAGCCTCCTGCGGGCGGTCCGGGTGGTAACGATCCGGGCGGCAATCAGCCGAACGCGAACGCTGGTGCTGGCGCGGCGCTGGCCAGTTTGGTCGAGGCTGTTACCTCAGCCCTGCCATCTGCTGATCAGTACACGGCAGCATCATGGGCCGCTTACCAGACTGCGCTGGCTCAGGCGCGCGCCGCTGGATCTGGCGACACCCCGGCTGCCACTGCCGCACGCAACGCACTGCAAGCCGCAGTCAACGGTCTGACCGCCAGGGCCTCGACCAGTGGCCTGGTGGCCTCTATCGATGCCGCAAAGGCTGTCAAGCCTGCTGGCTATTCGGCTGCTTCGGTTGCCGCTTTGAACGCGGCACTGGCTGCTGCTGAGGCACTGGCTGCTCCAGCAAAGGCTGACACCGTCACGGCCGCTGAGGTCTCCGCCGCTCAGGCCGCTTTGAATGCGGCTCTGGCCGGTCTGGTGATCGAGAAGGTCGAAGCTGGCCCCAATGCCCAGCCTCCGGTTGGTGCCCTTTCCTCCGCTACCCCGAAGATCAAGGGCACTGTCAAGGTTGGCAAGACCCTGAAGATCACCAAGGGCACGTGGACCAAGGGCGCTAGCTTCACCTACCGCTGGTACGCCAACGGCAAGGCGATCAAGGGCGCAACCAAGGCCAGCCTGAAGTTGAAGGCCGCACAAAAGGGCAAGAAGATCACCGTTCGGGTGACCGGCAAGCTCGCGGGCTACAACAAGGTCTCCAAGACCTCCAAGGCAACCAAGGCCGTCAAGTAGCAACAACCGTGTAGCCCTTCCTAGGGCCACATGACCCACACGGGGGGCGTGAGGACAACCTCACGCCCCCCGTCTTCGTCCCCCCACCCGGCACCACCCCCCGGCACCCTGATGTCCAGCATTTGAGATTTTGCGGCTTGTGCTAGCGCTTGCATAGGTTATCGGGTAATTGTTGGCTGAATTACTGGTTGCAGGCCTGCAAGTTTGGGCTTATGGTGTTTGGAAGATCCCGCAACAAGACCAGCGTCAGGGTCCTTTTGGACCCTACTTGGCATGGTTCGGGGTCTGTCGTGTTCTGAGGCGTGTGAGCGGGCGAGGTCGTCACGCAAACATGGCCCGTCATCTGGGAAAGGACTGTCATGGCTGACAAGTCAATGCTTCGCCGTACGGGGGCGAGCTTGGTCGCGTTTGGATTGGTTGTATCAGGTTGCCTGACGGCACTGGGGGTGACCCCGGCAACGGCCGCCGTCCAGGACGTTGAGATAGGCAACGTCAGGGTGCAACCACTGTCAGAGTCGCTGGTTCGCGTAGAGCTTAGGGGTCCGGGCGGGTTTGAGGACCGCTCGACCTATCACGTTGTTGGTCGTGATGACTTCGCTGGAGCGCCAGCCACTGTCACCAACAACGGCATCACAACAAGAGTGACCACCGCCAACTACCAGGTGTGGGTGCCGACTGGCGCCACGAGCCTGTCTGGAGTGCGCGTGACTGACCTGGCTGGCCGGTCGTTGTGGTCCTATTCGGGGTTGCCCAACTCCCAACCGTATTTGCCCGCTCCGGGTGCGACACCTGACGTGTGGACTGTGTCAGACAGTCCGCGTGTTGCCCCACCTGCGTGGGGTTATGACCCGATGCCGTCCGGGGCCACAGACTTCCCTGACTTCAACGGCTGGGACACCACCAACAACGCTCCGGACGTGTACGTGTTCTTGCCTGAAGGTGATGCTGGCCAGTTGCGGGCAGACTTCACCACCTTGTTTGGTCCCTCAGAGCTGATCCCGCTCAAGGCGTTAGGGCTGTGGCATTCACGGTACTGGGAGTACTCCGAGCAGGATGTATATGACCTGATCAGCCAGTATCGGACCAGAGGTTTCCCGTTGGACAACTTTGTGGTCGATACCGACTGGCGTGCTGCTGGTGCCACAGTGGGAGCTGGCTACACCATCAACACGAACCTGTTCCCTGACATGGGCCAGTTCCTGACCAATCTGCGTGACACCCACCATGTGTTGTCGATCTTCAACGACCATCCAGAGCCGGTGGCCGGCACCACCCATGCCTTGAGCGCAGCTGAGGTGGCCTACCGCAACCAAAACCTGCGGAACCTGCTCAACATGGGGCTGGATGCTTGGTGGTATGACCGCAACTGGTCCGTGAGCATTGTCAGCCCGTTCTCTGGCGTGCCGAAGGAAAGCTTCGGTATGTACCTGTATCAGGCAATCACCCAGAGCCTGCGCCCCGACGCCAGGCCCATGATCATGGGCAACGTGGACGGCATCGACAACGGTGCGTTCAACCGGGCCCCGGACCTGTCCTCGCACCGTTCAACGTTGCAGTGGACTGGAGACATCGCCTCAACCTCGACTGCTCTGCGTCAAGAAGTTGTCAACCTGGTGCGTTCTGGAGCGTTGACTTCAACCCCCTACGTCTCTGCTGACATTGGTGGGCACACTGGCCAGCCATCGGCCGATGATTTCATCCGTTGGAGCCAGTTCGCTGCCCTGTCACCGATCTTCCGGTACCACACCACCAAGTCCCAGTCCTTGTTCCGTGAGCCGTGGCGGTTCGGCGCCCAGGCCGAGCAGGCAGCGAAGGACTACATCGAGATGCGCTACCGGCTGCTGCCGTTGCTGTATGGGCTGTCGGCGCAGAACTACAAGACCGGTATTCCGATCGCCAAGCGGCTGGACTTCGACTACCCCCAGTACCAGGGTGCTGCCTCGGACACCCAGTACCTGTTGGGCGATGGTGTCTTGGTTGCCCCGATCTGGGAGGCCCGCCGCTCCAACCCGACCCCAATAGCGGGCTCGTGGTTGTCCCACGATAACGGAACCGGCACACAGGTGCCTGGACTGGTTGTCGAGTTTTTCAACAACACGGGCCTAACCGGGAACCCAGTGGCCACTGGTGTGGATGCCACCGTTGATCATTGGTGGAGCGGGAACAGTCCTGGTCATGGGATCAACTCGGACAACTTCTCAGCCCGTTGGACCGGCCAGGTGACAATCGGCCAGGAAGACGCACGCATCGGAGTGAGGATCGATGACGGTGGGCGCCTATGGGTTGATGGCCAGCAGGTCATCAACAGTTGGCAGGGCAATGACTCGGTCACCTATTGGGGCCCTGATCTTCAGGCCGGCACAACCCATGACATTGTGTTCGAGTACTACGAGGGGTCCGGTAACGCAAGGGCCCAACTGGTTGCCGCCCCAACTGTGGGGGATGATTCGCGTTCAGTGTTCATCCCAGACGGCCGGTGGATGGATGTGTGGACCGGGCAAACCTATGACGGTCCGGCCAACGTTGATGTCACCCATCCGATTGATACCTCACCGATCTTTGTGCGCCAAGGTTCGATCATCCCTCTGGCCCAGAACGTTGACTACATCGGTGCCCAACCATGGAGCACCATCGGCTTGGATGTGTATCCCTCCACCACCCGTGCAGGATCGTTCGAGTTGTATGAAGACGACGGTGCCTCGGTGGACTACAAGACCGGTGCGGGACGCACCACAGAGTTGTCCACAGCGTTCGATTCGGGGACCAGCGAGGTTGTTGTGTCCGTTGGTGCAAGCCAAGGCACGTTTGACGGGTCTGACGCATTCACCAACCGGACCTGGAAAGCCAGGCTGCACTCCCCAACCGGTTGGGGTGCTGTGACCAGCGCAACCGTCAACGGTACGCCCGCCACCATCACACCGATTCCGCTTGATGCGACCGATGGTTTGCCGTTCGCTATCGACGGGGCTTCACGGGACACCAACGTGTATGAGGTGACCTGGACCGCGCCGGTCAACCAGGCATCAGAGTTGCGTGCCACGTTCACCAGCCCCCAGGCCGAGCCACCCACCCAGTCCGGAGACCAATCAATCGAACGAACCATCTGGCCAACCGGCCTGACCGCAGCAACCCCGGTGGATTTGTCCGGGACTAACGATTGGGTACAGCTCGGCCATCCGACCACCAGCACCGTGAACCGCAAGAGCACTGCCAGCCCACTGCTGTCCACTCCCACGTACACCGGCACCGGGACTACGGGATGGGCAGGCGACGACTATCGCGGCAAGATGTCTTGGACCGGTGGCGCACCAACGGCATCGGGCACGGATGTAGGAACACTGATGCATTCCGATCCTGCCGAGCCACCAGGTGCAGGGTTCGCCTTCAGTGCGGATGCGGACAACCAGTGGCGACGCCTGGATGTGTATTGGGGTTGCTTCAGCGCTGAGTGCCGTATCGAAATAGATGACGGAATAGGTCCCGTGACCACCAGGCGAATTGTTGCCAATCCTGGTGATCCAGCGGTCAACGAGAAGACGTCCATCTTCTATCGCGGGCCTGCTGCGTCCTCATTGGACGTGAAGGTCTCCAGGTTCTCCGGTAACGGCAACGTCTCACTGGCTGCCTATGCGGTCACCACCCTGGGATCAGGAGCGGTTCAAGCGACAGTTTCTGCTTTGGACATCCCTGCGGCGTTGAATCTGTCCGATCCGACGTAT
This sequence comes from Bifidobacteriaceae bacterium, assembly GCA_031255835.1. Classification (GTDB taxonomy): domain Bacteria; phylum Actinomycetota; class Actinomycetes; order Actinomycetales; family WQXJ01; genus JAIRRT01. Next base: position 26,545 of record JAIRRT010000013.1, read on the forward strand.
GTGGATTGGGCTCACTTCACTGGGACGACTTCTGGTGGTTTCAACCACAAGGCCGCCCCTGCTCAGCAGGTCATAGATGATATCTCTTACGCTCCGGGAGCGGACACCCGCTGGGAGCAAGGGGATGACTTTAGGCCGCCAGTCTCTTGGTCTGATGGCACTCCCAGCGCGGCCGTGTCCGGCACCGGCCTATTCGTCTATGCCTGGAACGGCATATCTGCGCCCTTCGACATCCCGACAGGCTCCTGGACTCTTGAGGCCTACACCTCTACTTGGGGCTCCGATGGCTACTACACCTTGTTGGACGCCGCAGGCGATGTTGTGGCGTCGGCCCATGTGCCGCCAGGCGGCGTGGGTGAGAACATTTACCGCAAGATGTCGTTCGATGTCGTCGCCGCCAGTCCACAGACGCTGACCCTGTACTACGCCCCAGGGCTAGGAACAAACGGCCATGTCGGCAATATCTCAATGCCTGCCATCGCTGTGCGTTCCACCTCTGATCCGCGTCCGGCGCTGCGTGCCGCGTTGGATAGGGCCGCAGCGTTGGTTGAGGCCGACTACGCTGAGACGGCTTGGGAGGCGTTCGAGTCCTCAGGGATCGTCGTCAATGCTCAAGCTGTGTGGGACAACGCTGCTGCCACCGCCGGTGACGTGTTGGGTGCGGCAGACGCATTGAATGCTGCCATCCTGGAACTACAGTCCCATCCGTGGACGCCGCCTGCTGGGGAAGGGACCGTAGAGCGGGCGGTTTGGCCATCAGGTTTGAACCAGACAACCCAGATCAACTTGTCTGATTCTAATGACTGGGTCCATATGGGATCCCAATCCCTGCCTGTGAACCGCAAGGACCGGGCCGATCCACCGTTGTCTGACCCCCAATATGTGGGTACCGGTACGCCTGGTTCGGCTAGTGACTATCTTGGCGCGATGTCCTGGAATGGTGGGACACCGACCGCGTCTGCGACTGGTAGGAGAACGTTGCGGCACACCCCGAACGGTAATCATGGATCGGCTTACACGTTCTCGGCTCAAGCGACCACAGAATGGCGGAAGTTGGATGTGTATTGGGGTTGTTGGAGGTCCCAATGCCGGATCGAGTTCACTGACGCTGACGGCAACACCACGGTGCGGCGCTTGGAGGCGGGTGGGACCGCGGTCAACCAGAAGACCACGTTCTTCTATAAGGCCGGACGGACCCAGATGGTCAACGTGAAGGTCCACACCGTTTCAGGTGGTGGGAACGCATCTTTGGCAGCCTATGCAGTGACCGATCTGCCTCAGGCCGATGTCAGCGCATCTATTGGGTTGGCCGAGGCGCCTGCCACGGTGAACCTGTCCGGGCAACGCAACCTTGATTGGGCCCATTTTGGCGCGGTGGCCACTTCTGGTCATGACCGGATGAACAACCCGCGGGTCAACGCCATCGGTACCATCACCGAACCTCCGTATCCCTCGGCGTCGTCGAATTCGGCGAATGATTTTGGTACCGAGTTCTCCTGGTCTGATGGCACACCAACCGCCGAATCATCCAACAACACGAGGTTCGCGTTCTCGTTTGAGGGTTTGCAGTTGCCGCTGGACCTTCCGGCCGGCGAATGGCAACTCGATGTCTACTCCTCGGTTTGGGGAGCCGTAGGCAGCTTCATGCTGCTGGACCAAAATGGTGGGGTTATTGGCACCACATCGATGCCATCACCATCGGACAGTCAGAGCGCATACGGCAAAGCGACCATCAGTTTGACCGTCAACTCCGCTACTACGGTGACGCTTATGGCTGTACCAACTCAGTCAGCCACAGATCACATCGGGAACATCTCGATTGCAGCGGTCGCACTACGCCGCACGCTGCCAGACACCCCCGTTGTTGGCGGGTTGATCACCGCGGTTGAACAAGCAGAAGCCCTTGACGAGGCCGATTACACGCCGCAAGCGTGGGCAGAGTTTGTCAGCTCAGGCACCCTGGCACCCGCCCAGGAGATTGCGATGGATCCGACGTTGTATTCGGATGCTGACATCGCACAGGTGACTGCTGCGTTGGCAGCAGCGATCACCGAGCTGCAAGACCACCCGCGTGCTGATACGGCCGAGTTGTTGACCGTCATCACACAGGCTGAGGGTTTGGATCGGGATGACTATGCTCCGGCGGCGTGGGCGTTGATTGTTTCTGGTACGGCTGCTGCTAGGGCTGTGGCCGGTAACCCGAACGCTTCTCAAGCCGAGGTTGACCGGGCAGTTCAAGCGCTTGTGGACACGTTGGCGATCCTGGTTCCTGAGGTCAATGTGGTGATCCCACCACAACTGTCCACACTGACCCCAGCTGTTGACGGTGACCTTGAAGTGTTGCCTGGTTATGTGGCCACGGATGGAACAACCATCACCTACGCATGGTCCGGTGCCGGTAGCCCAACCGATCAGGCTGTCTATACGCCTGTGGCTGGTGATGCCGGTCAGCGTCTAACGGTGATGGTGACTATCACTAAACCGGGGTTCACTCCGTGGACCGCGGTGTATACGACAGCACCAGTGGCCTCGGCCCCGACCCCTGCGGTTCCGGTGGTTGAGCCGTTGGTTGCGCCAGCTCTTTCGGTTCTTGCTGCCCAGGAGGGTGAGGAGATTGAGGTGGTGCCAGGTGACTGGAACACGTCCGGTGTCGAGTTGACCTATGCATGGTCTGGTGCTGGTAGCCCAGTAGACCAGGCTGTTTACACTCCGGTGGCTGATGATGTTGGTCAGGCGTTGCAGGTGACGGTGACAGCTTCGAGGGCTGGGTTCACCTCATGGTCTGGGACGTTCACTACTAGCAGGGTTGTTGGACGGCCAGCTGAACCACCTGTGATGGTTGTGCCGGTGATCTTGCCGACGCTTTCTGATCCAACTCCTGCTGTTGGTGACACCATCACAGTGCTTAGTGGGGACTACACCCCTTCGGCTTCGGAGTCCTATTTGTGGACCATTGGGGGAGCGCTTGCCGGTACGGGACCGTCGTTGGA
>JAIRRT010000021.1 GCA_031255835.1 Bifidobacteriaceae bacterium
ACCAACGAGGTATCGGCCACACTGACCTTGCCTGGTACGGAAGACGGGACGAAGGTGCCTGTGGAGTACACGATGAAGGCAACTCCTGAACCAGGTGGGTTCAAGTTGACTGTTGAACTAGACCGTCCGCTGCCACCAGATTTGGCGGGCAAGGCTGGCTTCAACATCGAACTGATCCCTGATATGTACAAGGAGAAGAGCTTCCAGGCGGACACCAATGGCGATGGCGTCTACGACGACTTCGGCACGATCCCTCTGGCCGCGTTCGATGACATGGAAGAGAAGGAACGGGCAAGGACTGACGATCAGAAGTGGTACGTCAGGGAATGGAACCGGGACCGTGGCGACTATCAGCCAGTCCCATTGACCTCCGCCAATACCATCACGGTGGCTCCAGAGACCGAGAATCGTCTTCGCGTGACGTCGGACGATGGCGTCATCGACCTGCTTGATGGTCGGAACCGCTCGCAGAACGGCTGGTTCGTGTTGCGGTCCTTGTTCGACACCGGCTCGACTTCACTCACTTGGCATATTGCAGCTGATGTGGAACCTGGTTGGACCAGGCCTGTTAACATCGCACACTCTCAGGCTGGCTACACGCCCACCCAGACCAAGCAAGCTGTCATGGAACTCGATCCTGCTGGGGTGCAGCCGTCATCGGCGACTATTCAGCGCGTCAACGCCAATGGCTCATACACCACGGTATATGCCGGCAAGGTGGCCGACGCGAAGCGTTGGCTGCGCTATGACTACCGGACATTCGACTTCTCCAAGGTCACCGAGCCTGGTCTGTATGTCATTCGCTATGCCGGGGAGACGTCTGATGTCTTCCCGATCGACGAGGGTGTCTACTCCAAGTCGTGGCAACAGACTCTGTCTGGCTTCTTGGCCAAGGAAATGGACCACATCTGGGTGCGTGACGCTTACAAGATCAACCATGCGGCTTCCCACATGGATGATGCGATCATGTGGCCGCTGTGCGGCGAGCCGTTCCGTGGCGAGGCCTCGTTCGATGGTTCTTGGTTCGATGGTCAGGACTTCTGCCCAACCAGCCGCACCAACAACAGCTTCAATTCGTTGGAGCACATCCCAGGTTTGGCCAAGGGCGGTTGGTTCGACGCCGGTGACTATGACCTGGAAGCGACCCGCCAAGCTGGCGTGATCCAGGATCTGGCCATCGCCTACCGCGAGTTCAACCCCACCTACGACACCATGGATGTCGATTGGGCTGAGGACACGGGCGGCATGGTCGAGTTGCACCGCGGCGACGGCGTGCCGGACATTGTCCAGCAGGTGCGTCATGGCGTGTTGAACGTCATCGCCCGCTTCGACGCTATTGGCTACAACTTCAAGGTTGTCGAAGTGCCAACCCTGCGCCAGTACACCCATCTTGGCGACGGCTCGGCTGAGACAGACAATCTGATCTTCGATCCAGCTTTGGCCGATGACGAAGTCGATGGCCTGAGGTCTGGCAAGCAGGATGACCGTCTCGCCATGGTCGGTGAGAAGGATCCGGCACTGCAGTATCACGGTGCTTATGCGATGGCCGCTGCCGCAACGGTCCTACAGGGCTACGACAACGACCTGGCTGCCAAGGCGCTGCGCTACGCAGAGGGCGTTTGGGACACCGAAGAGGTGTTGTTGGAGGTGCCAGAGTGCCCGCCAGGTGACTTCATGTGCATCTTCGGCGCGCTTGGTCAGATCTCGGCGGAGTTCAACACAGCCGTGGAGCTGACTTTGGCGACCGGCGGTGACCAGCGCTATGTGGACGCCGTCGAGGCTCTCTTCCCGATTGTCAGCGCTCCGATGGGCTTCGGTCCTTCTTTCGCCTCAGGTGGCTGGAAGGCTGCGTTCGTGCTCGATTACATGGATGACGCCTTCAAAGCTGCTTACAAGGACGCAGCAATTGCATACAAGACCGCCTATGACGCTTCTGTGGCCAACAACCCGTTCGGTGTTCCAGACACCGTGGGAATGTGGGGCGGCAGCACTGACGTGGTGGACATGGGCGAAACCATGTACTTCATGCACAAGCTGTATCCCGACGTGTTCTCAGCCGATTACACGCTGCGGGCTGCCAACTACATCCTCGGTACCCACGCCGACAACTCCGCATCGTGGGTGTCCGGTGTTGGCACCGAGTCGATCGAACACGCATATGGCAACAACCGAGCAGACGACACCTACGTTGCCGGTGGCGTTGTGCCAGGTTACGTCCCGATGATGCCCGATCTGCCCGAGGCCAAGACTGGCTTCGGCATGATGTGGTTTGAGTCTGAGTACGTCATCGACACGGCCGCCAAGTGGATCGTGGTCGGAAACGCCATTGAGGAATTGGGCAAGGAGACGCCAAGGGTTCTTCCGCCGGTTGATACTGGCATCGAGGAGCGCACCGTTCTTGCTGCAGTCGTGGCAGGTGTTGCCGGTCTGGCTCAGTCTGACTACACCTCAGCGAGTTGGGCGAACTTCCAGACCGCTCTGGGAGCTGCACAGGCCGTTCTGTCCGATGCCACCGCACCGGTGGCCGACGTTCGCGCTCGGCAGGCCAGCTTGCAAGCAGCACTCGCAGCGTTGGAGGGCGCGCCAGCCACAGGTCAACCTGGTCAGCCTGGCCAACCTGGTTCACCAGGGCAGCCCGGGCAGCCGGGTCAGCCTGGCCAACCCGGCGAGCCGGGCCAGCCGGCTATCACGGCGGCCGATGCCAGAATCAGCTTGGCTTCGACCATCGCAGCGGTAGCCGGGTTGGTTCAGGGCGAGTACACGCCAGCTTCCTGGCAGGTATTCGCTTCGGCACTGGCCAACGCCCGAAGCCTTGCTGCGGATTCGTCCGCAACAGTGGCAGCGGTGCAAGCAGCTGAGTCGCGGTTGGCTCTGGCCGCTGGTCTACTCAAACCTGTTGCGTCGAGTGGATCGACGTCGGAAAGCCAGGCGCTGACTGAACTGAACGCCCTGATCACCGCTCTGTCTGGTCTGAACCAGTCCGACTACACGGCTGAGGCATGGGCAGCGCTGCAGGTCGCGCTGACCAACGCCCGGGCGGTTGCGGGCAACGCTGGTTCGCCGGCGGCGAGCGTGGCTGCGGCCCAGCAGGCCTTGATGTCTGCGATGGCTGCTTTGACCAACCCGACTGGCGGCGCTGGCGCTGCAGTCGCGAGGGTGAAGGCGCCTCAGACTGCCATTCGGCTGGTCAAGGGCAAGTCCGCCACGGTCCCGGCCTTCGCGTACCTGACCGACGGCACCAAGGTCAAGGTCAGTTGGTCGTCTTCCAACGCCAAGGTTGCCAAGGTCTCGTCCGCTGGCAAGATCACGGCTAAGCGTGCTGGCAAAGCCACGATCACCGCCAAGGCCGGTTCCAAGTCGACCCGGATCTCGGTCAGGGTCGTCTCGAAGAAGCCCAAGGCCAAGCCGAAGAAGGTCTCTGCGTCAGTGCCGAAGTCACTCGCCATCGGCCAGGTCGCATGGGTCACTGGCAAGTACAGCCCCGCATCGCCCACTGCCATCAAGGTGACCTACTCGTCATCGAAGCCATCTGTGGCTGCGATTGACCGCGTGGGACGCCTTCAGGCGAAGGCAGCGGGAACGGCCAGGATCACGGTCAAGGCCGGCAAAGTCACCAAGCGTTACACGGTGACTGTCAAGTAGTTCCAACCCATCACCCAACAACTCCGCAGGGTCGCGACGGGCGTGGTCGCGGCCCTGCGGCCTTTGTATGCCGGGAAGAAATCCAGCCAACCGGTACAGGCGGATCTATCGAAACGGACGCCAGCCGCCATCGGCTGAGATGAGCTGGCATGCGGGGGGTGTTGGGGCGGCACGGCGGTCGCCATCGGGCGACCGTCCGCAGCGAGGGTGGTGCCGCCATCGGCGGGGTGGGGTCAGGTGGTGGTGGCGGCGACTATGGCGGCTGATAGGCGGGCTTCTACCAGCTTGGGGTTGTGCAGCTCGTCATCGGCGAACTCGATGATTCTCCATCCGCGTGACTTCAGGGCATGGCGGCGGCGGTGCTTGCGGATCTGCTCGCCCGTGGGGAACTCCTGATCGCTGCGGAACTCGATGTCTATCAACCACTGGGGCCAGGCAAGCGCGAGGAGGTGGGTTGCGCCATCGGCGGCGACTTGCAGGTTGACCTCCGGTTCGGGGAGACCGAGGTCGGCGATCATGAGCCTGATCAGGGCTTCTGCGCGCGAATCCGGGAGCGCGCGGATATCGGATGGCTGCGGGCGGGCATGTGCGCTGAGGGTCATGAGTACCTCAATAAGGTCGAGAGACTGTGGGCGAATCCACTCCGGCATCGTGCCAAATCGCACCACCCCCCGCGGCGCCCCGCCCCCCACCAGGGGGTTTCGCAGGCCCCCCGGGCCGGGGGGGGCCCCCGCCGGCCCCCCGGCCGCCGGCCGGCCC
>JAIRRT010000027.1 GCA_031255835.1 Bifidobacteriaceae bacterium
AAAAACAAAAAGAAAACCCTGACAAGCACCCACCCAACCAACAGGCAGGCACCACCAAAGAAATTGGCATCAAAAACTCAAAATGGCACACTATCGAGATAACAAGCAACAAACCCCACCGAGCACAGCGCTACTGGAGCGGTTGTGATCGTTTGGGCACAGACCTTACAGTCTAGACCACTTGGGGCACTTCGCGCAACTCGGCGCGCCCGCCAGGGTCAAACCCCTGGTCAGCCCCCAAAAACAGTCAGTCAGACAGGCGGATGAACGTCGGGTTCGACTGCCACATCCGCCGGAACTTGATTGTTGTCCCAGCCCTGGAGGCGTCGATCATCTTGTTGCCACCGGCGTAGATCGACACGTGCCCGGGAACCCAGATCAGATCCCCTGGACGCGCCTTGTCCCGCGAGACAACGCGACCGTAGTTGCGCTGCCGCTCCGACTGGTGCGGCAGGCTGATGCCGAGCTGGCCAAACACGTACTGGGTGAAGCCTGAGCAATCGAACCCGCGCGGCGTGTTGCCTCCATATACATAAGGCACGCCGATGTACCGAGACGCCACCTCAAGCACCGAGCTGCCGAACTCGCTGGCCTTGGCGGCCTTCTTGCTCGAATCGCTCTTGGTGTCCAGCTTGTCCGGAGAGGCCTTCTTCTTGGCGGGCTTGTCAGCCTTAGCCGGCTTGTCAGCCTTGTCGGCCTTGTCAGGCTTAGCCGGCTTGTCGGCCTTGTCAGCCTTGTCAGGCTTCTCGGCCTTGTCGGAGCTGTCCGCCTTGGACTGGCCATCAGACTTATCGGACGATGCCGGCTTGTCTGGCTTGGAATCGCCACCGTCGGCATCGGTCTTGGCCTCGGCGTCATCGGAAGTCGAGGGGGCGTCGGAATCGTCATCGGCGGGGGCGTCAACCGTGATGGTCGGCACGTCCAGGGCCCATGAGGCCTGCTTGGGGACGGACGCTAGGGACTGAGCCCTGACCACTGCGCGTGCGCGGGTGGTGGCGGCCGAGGGGTTGGCGGTTCCGACATCGGCGGCGAGTGCGGGGGCAGCACCAACCGCGGCAAGGGACGATGACGCGACAACTACTGCTGTCTTGCGGCCAAAGCCTTGCGCGCATGCGAAAACCGGGTCGAGGGGGGTCGAGGCCCGGCCATCAGCACGGTGCCGTGCTCTGGAAGGACGCTGGGGCAACGTTCTCTCCTAATACGCCTGCGAAGTGAGCTGTCGGGTTCGGGCGAGGAGACTTGCCCGGTCCCATGCTGGCTACGCCGTCAACCTGGGACTTCACCCCAAGACCCCTCCGGGATTGTGCCCGGTGAGGCCGGAATTGGGTCCTCCGTTCCTGCCTGGATCTGGGCACCGAAGCAGCGGCAGGACTCGGCGTACTGCACGGCGACCTCACTCATGGACACCAGCGAGGCACCGACGAGCCTAACGGACGTTTGGGGGGAATGTCACGTTCCGATCACGGCAACCTTGAAAAATTTCCGTGAAGACCCCGCACGCACCAGGTCAGGCGGGGGAAGGAGCGAGGTGGCGGCGGAGTTGGAGAACCTTGCCTAGCGCTAGCGCCACGCCTACGCAGACCGCCAGCCCAATCAGGCCGACCACCTGCACGGACATCCCGGTCGCCTCGCCGTAATCGGCCAGCGGGAACCCGGCCAGCGCGTGATCCCGGGCGGCGCCGGCAAAGCCGACCGCCTCGGCCGTCGCCTCGAGCCCGTCCGGAGCAGCGGACGCGAACGGCGCCAACACCGCGGCGGACACCACCGCCAGGCCTCCCACCAGGCCAGATGCGCGCCATTGGAGTGTTCGGTACTCGCCAACCGGCGCCTCGCGCGGATCGATGGCGCACCATCCCGGCGCGACCGCCGCGACCACGGCAACCACGAGCGCCGTGATCAGCCCCTCGCCCAGGCCCACCAGGCAGTGCACGCCAATCATGTGCCCAGCCAGCGCGCCAAACCCAACCTCAGCATTGCCGCCGATGCCGAACAGCACGGCAAACGCGGCAGCCGCCACCACCACAGATGCGAACCCGCCAACCCCGGCTGCGCCAACAGCGAAACCCCACCGGGAGTGGGTGGGTGCGGCATCGGGCAGGAGTGGGTTGGTGGCGTGGCGCCGGGGGGTTGCGCCGGTGCGGGAGAGGTTGGGTGCGGCATCGTGCGGGAGGGGGTGGGTGCCGTTGTGCGCGAGGTCCGCGCGGTTGGGCGGGCGGGTCAGGCGGCGGACCAGGCCGCTTTGGATCAGCCAGCCGATGGCGGTGCCCAGCAATGCCATCAGGAGGACGTTGGTGCCAAGGGCGGTCAGGCCGCCATCGGCGAACAGGACGGCTTGGACCGTCAGGACCGCCGTCAGCGAGAGGACCCCCCAAGCAGGCCCCAGCAGCGCAGCCGCCAGCGCCCCGCCCAGCAGGTGCCCGGACGTCCCCGCCGCCACCGGATAGTTGACCATCTGCAGCCCAAACACCAAAGCCGTAGTAGCCGCCAAAGCCACAGGCCCCGGCCGAACCACCCCCAACCCGCCGGCGCCAATGAGCGCTGAAGCGCGCGAGCGCGGGGCGGGGTCAGTGCGCGCGAGGGAACCGAAGCGCGGCCAGGGGGCGGTGCGTCGGGTGGCCAGGGCCGCGGTCACCACGCCGGCGCTGGCGACTACCGCGGTCGCGATGGAAGTCGGGTCGTTGAGGAAGTGGTCAGGAACGTGCATCGTTGCCCCTCCATTAATTAAGGGTGGTCACACCAGGAGGCGAGCGCTAGCACATCCGGCAACTGAGTCGGAGTCCCCGCGCCCATCCACCCCGACCTTACCCCCAACCACCCACCCCGACCACCCCACCCGCCGCCAACGCCGACCCCAACTGCCCATGACAGTCCTTCACCACGAGATGGTGAGACAGGTGCGGGCCGGGGGTGGGGGGACAGCGCGGTGGGGGTGTTGGCCGGTGCCGTCCTCGCGCTGAAAGGGACGGCACCGGCCGGGGAGAGGTTTCTGATCGCGCTTCTCGGCGGACTCCAGAATATGCGCGGATCAGTTACCTAGGCTTTGGTGGGGCTTTCCTGGACCCAGTGCGGCTGCTCGGGACCGGGCAGCCGCACTGCGGCCGGGTGGGTTATTTCACCTTTACCTTGTAGTTCTTTGTCTTGGCGCCTGCTTTGACGGTGATCACGGCGGTGCCTGGGGCCTTGGCTACCAGGCGGCCGGTCTCATCGATCGAGGCAATGGACGGCCTGGACGACGTGTATGTCACCTTGACCGAGGTGGCCGTGCTTGGCGTCCACCTGCCGGTGACGTTGCGCGCTGCGCCTACCTTCATCGTCTTGGCCACGCCCTTGGCGGTGACCCGCGAGACGGCCGCACGAGCCGGCTTGGCTCGCAGCACCCGGACCGCGATCTTGGCGGACTTGCCACCAGCCGTGACGGTGATGGTGGCCTTGCCAGCCTTCTTGGCCTTGATCTTGCCCTTGGCCGAGACAGTCGCCACCTTCTTGTTGGACGACTTCCACGTCACCTTGGAGGTGCCGCCGTTGGACAGGTGGCCAAGCGCCAGCAGGGTGACGGAGCGTCCCCTGACCAGCGTCAGCTTGCTCTGCTGCGCCTTGACGGCCACCACCGTTACCGGTGAGGTCAGATCAGTCACGCCGCCTGAGGTGAGCGGCTTGAGGCCCGCCATCGCCGTTGCCAACCGGGCAGATGCCGCAGCGAGTTGCGCTGCCGTGGCCGGCGGGGTTGCCGTGGTCAGTGCGCGCACTTCCTGTACAACCGTCACAAGGGCGGCCCAGCTAGCCTCGGTGTAGGCACCGGGCTGCAGCGCGTCAACGCCAGCGATGATCGAGACAAGCTCGGCCAGGCGTGGTGCTGGATCGGGCTCGGCAGGCTGATCGCCAGATCCGCCGCCACCCTGGTCATCTCCACCAGATCCGCCGCCACCCTGGTCATCGCCGCCGCCCTGGTCATCTCCACCGTTTCCGCCGCCGCCACCTGGCGTCTCGGCAGGCTTGACAACCAGGCCGCCGATGGCGCTCCCAACCGCAGCCGCGGCCGCGTCAACAGCCGCTTGGCTGGCTGGGGAGGATAGCGCCGCACGGCCGGCCGTGCGGGCAGATTCGAGCGCTGCCCAGCTGTCAGTGGTGTAGTCCGCAGCGGTCAGAGCATCGGCCGCCGTCAGCACGCCGGACAGCATGCCGGTGTTGATGGGCGTGGCCGGCTGCACCTTGACCAGACCGCCCAGCGCCGCCATGAGGGCGGACTGTGCGGCGCTGACAGCTGCTTGGGTTGTCGAGTTCGCTCCGCCGGACAGGATGCCAGCGGCACTTGAGCGAGCTGCCGCCAGGGCAGACCAGCTAGCGGGGGTGTACTCGGACTGAACCAGGCTGAGGGCGTCAGACGCATTGAGCATCCCCTCCAGCGGGCCCAGCTCAACAGGCCGAGCCAATCCGCCCAGCGCACTCAACAGCGCGGACGTGGCGGCATTGACGGCGGCCTGGTCGCCACCGGTGGCTGCCCGAGCTGCCGTCAGAGCCGAGTTCACGGCCCCGATGCTGGCATCGGAGTAGGCATCGGAGTGGACAACAACAGCCTCAGCTGCGGAAATGGCGGCTTGCAGAGCGTCTGTGAAGACCGCAACCTCCCGGACCAGCCCGCTGTAGGCAGTCCGCAAGGTGGCCAACGCGCCATCGATTTCGCCCTGTGTGGCGTTCGAGTTGCCCAGCGCACCTTGGGCGGCCGTGCGGGCGGCGCTGAACGCCACCCAGGAATCGGCGGTGTAGTCAGCCGCAGCCGGGCCGGCCGCCGCAATCGCTGCTAGGAAGCCGGCCAGCTGGCCGGTCTCAACCTGAACCACAACGAGCTCGGTCAGCCCGCCAACAGCACTGGTCACAGCCACAGCTGCAGCGTCAACATCCGCCTGGTTTGCCGTTGCCGGCACAGCCTGGGCAGCGGTAACGGCCGCAGTGACAGCATTCCAGCTGGCAGCCGTCCAGAGGGAGGCGTTCGGAGCCAGAGCGTTCGCGGTGGCGACCGCCGCGTCCAACCCGCCGCGCTGAACAACCGGTGCAAGCCCGGCGATGGCGCTGTTCACCGATGCCCGGGCGGCGTCAACGTCCGTCTGGTTGGCTGGTGCCGCCAACACTGCTGCGGCAGCCGTGAGTGCGGCGGTCAGATCTGCGTAACTGGCTGGCGTGAACGGAGCGGACGGGACGGAACCCGCGGCGTCAACGGCGGCTTCCAGAGCGGCCGTCTGGATTGCCGGCGGGTTCACCACCGGTTCCAGCTCCAGGGCGGCGAACGTAGTGGTCAACGCGGTCGCGGCCGCGTCGATGGCAGCCGTGTTGGTGGCATCGGCGCCCGCCGCGATTATGGCGCGGGCAGTGTCCAGGGCGGTGTCGAAGGGGCCCCAGGTGGCTGCGGTGTAGTCGGCCTCGACTAGCGCAGCGGTGT
>JAIRRT010000170.1 GCA_031255835.1 Bifidobacteriaceae bacterium
AGATGAATACGAACAAGCCGAGCAAGAGAACGAGTACAGCCTCAACTTGCTGGAGAAGGCCTATCAGTTGGGTCTGGACGTAGGCGGCGCTGTGTCACGAGTGGCGACCTTGCCAGCGCTGGCGGCCTGGCTGACTCTGGCTGTCGCCAACGGCAGGAGGGAGGGCTTGTCGCTGGCAGAGATAGTCCGGCGGTATCACCCGGTGATCCGTGAGACCCTGGAGCAACTCATCGAGCCGTTGCCGAAACCCGGTACAACTGAGACAGCGCCTTTGGCCCGCCTACTGGCAGTTGGAGCGCGAATCCTGAACTTCCCCTATTTCGCCGGAGGCAACACCGAGATCCGCTGGGTGGGGGCGAGCACAGGGGTGATGTCCGCCAGCTTGGCGGACTTGGTCAAAGGCATCGACTTTGCCAACAAGGAGGTCCTGAAGGGCGTGCCCAGCATCCTGGTCACCCAGGTGCACAAGCCTGGAAATGGAGGCGCCAAGACTTGGGTTGTTTCGCTTCCGCCTACCAGCGACCATTTTGGCAAGAAAAGCCCATTCGATGTCGTGTCTGATTTTGAATCTGTCGGCCATGGGACCAATGACGTCATCGATGGCCTCATCAAAGCGCTCCTGGCCTCGGGCGCCAAGAAGGGCGACAAAATCCTCCTGACAGGTCATTCGCTCGGCGGATTGACTGCCGCATCAGCAGCAGCGTCACCCGAGTTCCTGAAGTATTTCTCGCCACCGGCCATCATTACCCTTGGTTCGCCCATCGCCACTATCAACATTTCGCCGAAATCCCCGGTCTTGGCTGTGGAGCATACTGAGGACATATTCGTCGCAATAGGCGGGCCAGGCAATCCCAATACACCCAACATGACCACTGTTGGCCGGACGCTGGCTGACTCGGCCAACCCAGCTGAGCGCGCAGCCGCTACCGATCCGATAGGCGCAGCATCACACGGCCGTCCCTACTATGAAGAGACCTTGCGCCTCATCGATCAATCGAACGATCCATCCATCCGGGACTTCAAGGATGCCATTGCCCCCATCATGCGTGGCGGCGCTGTGACCACCACGGTCCAATACGAGGTGGTCCGCGGGCACCACTAGGCGACGCGGGCGGCCTTGAAGGGTATGGAGATCAGGGCGGTCAGGATCGCCAAGACGAGCGCAGCACCGACGGCTGAGGCGAAATCGGCGATGTGCAGGCCGAGCGGGGTGCCGCTGGTCAGCCAGGAGACCAACTCAAGCATTCCGGCGTTGACCACCAGCGCAAACAGTCCCAAGGTCAGCAGGTACAGCGGCAGCGCCAACACTTTGATCACCGGTTTGACAATGGAGTTGACCAGCACCAACAGCAGGCCAACCACCAGGTAGACGGCGATCATGCCCACTGCCCCCTCGCCTTGGGGTGTCACCCAGATCGAGTTCCACAACGCATCGACAATCCACAACGCAACGGCTGTCACCACCACACGTGAAAAGAAGGCTCCCATCGCTCAAGCCTCCCACGGGCCAGCGGCGCGTGGATGTCCAGATGGAGCGCGTCGGGCAGGTTCGGGCCAGTTTTCGTGGCAAGGTGGACCCTCATGAGCCAAAAGGTGCCGATCCGCCCCAATCTGGCCGAGGTGCCGGAATACGTCCCCGGTGAACGCCCGCCAGTTGGCCGGCGGGCCTACAAGCTGTCCTCCAACGAGATGCCGCTCCCGCCGCTGCCAGGCGTGCTGGCTGCCGTTGCCGATGCCGCCGCCGACCTCAACCGATACCCCGATATGGTGGCAAGCGGGCTGGTCAACGCGTTGGCTGCCCACCACGATGTCGAGCCGAACCGCCTGGTGACCGGCAATGGCTCAGTGGCCGTGCTGGGCCATGTCCTGTCAGCGTTCGCTGGGCCGGGAGATGAGGTTGTCTACCCATGGCGGTCATTTGAGGCCTACCCGATCCTGGTCGCCTTGACAGGCGCCAAGTCCGTCCAGGTTGATCTGGGCGATGCCGGGCGAATCGACCTAAAGGCCCTGGCCAGCGCCGTCACGCAGCGGACCCGAGTGGTGATGGTGTGCTCCCCGAACAACCCAACCGGTCCAGCAGTCCGCGCGGGCGAGCTGATCGAGTTCTGCGATGCCGTTCCGCCTGACGTCCTGGTTGTGCTGGACGAGGCCTACATCGAGTACATCACCGACCCGGATGCCGGCACGTATGCCGATGTGGCAGAGGCGCACCCCAACGTCATCACGCTGCGCACCTTCTCCAAGGCCTGGGGTCTGGCGGGCCTGCGGGTCGGCTACGCCATGGGACGCCCCCGCCTGATCAGCGCCGTGCGCCGCGCCGCCACCCCGTTCGGCGTGAACGCCATTGCCCAACTGGCCGCCACCGTCTCGCTCGATCTGTCCGCCGCGATGCGCCAACGCGTGGCCCAAGTGGTGGCGGCACGCGATGAGTTCGCCGCCGCCCTGCGCCAAGCCGGGTGGGCAGTTCCCGACGCCCAAGGCAACTTCGTTTGGCTCCCAGCCGCCGCCGATGCCGTCCCCCTAGCCCGCGCCGCCGAGGCTGCCGGTGTCCTGGTCCGAGCGTTTGATGGTGACGGTGTCCGCGTCAGTGCCGGCGAGCCAGAGGGAATCAAAGCCTTCCTGGAAGTGGCCCAATCCTGGGCCTAGCCCTGACCCGGTACGGCCCGGGGTTCGCGGGGGCGTGTCGTTTGGGTTCCACAAACTGGGGCGTTCAGGCTTGTCAGATGGCACCTGAGGTGGCTACGGGACCGTAGGTTACCCTGACGTAGGTTGCGCCTGCGACCCTCGCCGCTGCTTGAAGGAGAACCGGCCGTGCCGACTGGCCCCTCGGTACCTGTGCTCCAGGTCTTGGCGCCTGATGGCCAGCGGAACGATGCCAGCGCCGAGCCAGCCGAGGCAGCGTACCTGGCAGCTTTGACGCCGCAACGCATGGTGGCGATGTATCGCGACATGGTGATCATCCGAGCGTTTGACCGCGAAGCAACAGCTTTGCAGCGGCGCGGTGAGCTGGGGTTGTGGGTCTCATCGCTGGGCCAAGAAGGCGCCCAGATCGGCTCGGCCCACGCGCTGTCCCCGCAGGACTACGCCTTTCCGGCCTACCGCGAGCACGGTGTGGTGGCCGCGTGCGGCATCGACCCGGCCAACATCTTCGCCATGTTCCGCGGCGTTGACCACGGCGGTTGGGACACCGAGGCCCACCGCTGCCACACATACACGCTGGTGGTGGGCGGCCACGTGCTGCACGCCGTCGGCTACGCCATGGGTGAGGCGCTGGCCGGCCAACCTGACGGTCCGCACGGCGGCGCCGTCATCGTCTACCTCGGCGATGGCGCCATGGCTCAAGGTGACGTTGCAGAATCGCTCGTGTTCGCGGCGTCCTACCAGGCGCCGGTTGTGTTCTTTGTCCAGAACAACGGCTGGGCAATCTCGACCCCGACCGAAGCTCATGTCCGCGTGCCGCTGGCCCGGCGCGGCGAGGGCTACGGCATCCCTGGCCGGCGCGTTGACGGCAACGACGCCCTGGCCTGCTTTGCGGCGACCTCCGCGGCACTGGACGCGGCCCGGTCTGGGAGGGGACCCGGCATCGTCGAGGCGGTCACTTACCGCATGGCCCCGCACACCACGGCCGATGACCCAAGCCGCTACCGCCCGGCATCGCAGGAGCAGGCGTGGGCCGCGCGTGACCCGATCATTCGCCTGGAGCGCCACTTGCGCCAGATTGGTGCGCTCGACGATGTCGCAAAGGCAGCAATCGACGCCCAAGGCGACGCGGCGGCCGCCCACGCCCGGGCCGCCTGCCTGGCGCTTGGCCCGCCGAGCGTGGATGGGCTCTTCAGCCGCGTCTACGCCACGGAGCACGCCCAAGTCGCAGCGGACGCAGCGCTCTGGTCCGCCCACCGCCCCCCAGTAGGTGCACGATGTCGCCCCCCACCCAAGCCCCCACACAACCTGTCGCGGTGCCCCCCACCGCAGGCTCGCCCGCGGCGGATCGGCACGAAACCCACTCCTCCACCCCGGCGGCTCGGCCTGCCGCCCCACCTGCGGTCAGCATGGTGGGGGCGTTGCGGGCGGCGCTGGGCGATGCGATGCGGACCGACCCGAAAGTGCTGGTGATGGGCGAGGACGTTGGCCGGCTGGGCGGCGTCTTCAGGGTGACTGACCATCTGCTGGCCGAGTTCGGCCCGCAACGGGTGCTCGATACGCCCCTTGCCGAGTCCGGCATTGTTGGCACCGCCATCGGCCTGGCGCTGAGGGGCTTCCGGCCGGTGGTCGAGATCCAGTTTGACGGCTTCGTGTACCCGGCGTTTGACCAGCTGGTCAGCCAGCTCGCCAAGATCCATTCGCGCTCGGCGGGGCGGTTGACTGTGCCGGTCACGGTCCGGATTCCATATGGCGGCGGGATCGGGGCCATTGAGCATCACTCCGAATCGCCCGAGGCGCTGTTTGCGCACGTCGCAGGGCTGCGCGTGGTGACACCGGCCACTGTGGCTGACGCCTACACGATGTTGCGCCAAGCCATAGCCTGCCCCGATCCAGTGATCTTCCTGGAACCCAAGGCCCGCTACTGGGACACCGCCCCCTTCGCCGCCCCGACTGCCCCCTTCGCCACCCCAGTTCACCAGGCGTCCGCCCCCTCACTCGCCGCCCCCGCCGAGCCAGGCTCACCCCCACCCCCAGAGGCCGGCGCAGCGTGGACGGAGCTGAACCGGGCACGGATTGTGCGCCCGGGGGGCTTGGTGACCGTGGCCACGTACGGCCCGGCGCTGGCGCCATCGCTCGCGGCTGCAGAGGCGGCCGCAGCTCAGGGCCGTGACGTCGAGGTGATTGACCTCCGCAGCCTGTCCCCCCTGGATGTCGAGACCGTGGCGGGCTCGGTGGAGCGGACGGGGAGGCTCGTCATCGTGCATGAGGCACCGGTGTTCGGTGGGATTGGTGGGGAACTGGCCGCCCTGGTGACGCAGCGCTGCTTCTACCGTCTGGAGGCGCCGCCCGTGCGCGTTGGCGGTTGGCACATGCCGTATCCGCCGGCCAAAGTCGAGCGCGCATTCCTGCCGGGGCCGGAGCGAATCGGCCAAGCCATCGATCAAGTTTTGGAGTACTAGACGTGAGCGTTCGTTCGTTTGCCCTGCCCGATCCAGGTGAAGGCCTCACCGAGGCGACAATTGTCCGATGGCGCGTCTCACCAGGCCAAATGGTGACCGTCAACCAGATTCTGGTCGAGGTGGAGACAGCCAAATCGTTGGTCGAGCTGCCCTCCCCCTGGAGTGGCCGTGTGGTCCAGCTGGCCGCCGCCGATGGCGAAACAGTCCCCGTGGGAAGCACCCTCGTGGACATAGAAACCCCCAACGACACCCCCGAACAACCGGCCGCCCCCGACCCTTCCGCAGTAGCGGCCCCAACCACCCCCGCCCAACCGGCCACCTCACCGGTTCCGCCGCCGGTTTTGGCGAAGCCGCCGGTCAGGGCGTTGGCGAAGGAGCGTGGAATCGACGTGGCGACGGTCCGTCACAGCGGGCCA
>JAIRRT010000181.1 GCA_031255835.1 Bifidobacteriaceae bacterium
CCGCCCAGTGGCGATGCGCTAACCGAGCTGTTGAGCGAGATCGCACGGCCCACTGAGCACCGGCTGCAGCAGGTCTGCCAGGCACTGCGGGCTGTTGGCACAGGGGAGACGACAATCGACGCGATCGCCGAGGCCACCGGGATCGACCCGTGGTTCTTGGATCAGATTGAACAGGTTTGCCAGACCGCTCAAGCTGTCGAGCAGGCACCCTCACTATCGCGTGACTTGATGCGGCAAGCCAAGCGCAACGGGCTGTCAGACAAGCAGATTGGCCGGCTGCAAAAAATTTCGCCTCAAGCTGTCCGCGAGGTGCGCCATGCCTTCGGTCTGAAGCCGGTCTACAAAATGGTTGATACGTGTGCTGGGGAATTCGCTGCCCAAACCCCATACATGTATTCCTCCTACGATTTGGAAACCGAAATTGAGCCGCGTGAACGCCCAGCGGTGATCATTTTGGGCTCAGGCCCTAACCGGATAGGCCAAGGGATCGAGTTCGACTACTCCTGCGTCCATGCTGCCTTGGCGCTGCGCGAGGACTACGTGACCGTCATGGTCAACTGCAACCCTGAGACAGTCTCGACCGACTACGACATCTCCGATCGCCTCTACTTCGAGCCACTGACGTTTGAGGACGTCATGGAGGTCTACGAGGCTGAACTGGCAGCTGGACCGGTGGCTGGCGTCATCGTGCAACTGGGGGGGCAAACTCCACTGTCGCTGGCAGCTGACCTGGCGGCGGCTGGGGTGCCGATCTGGGGGACTCCGCCGGCCGCCATCGACGCGGCTGAGGACAGAGGCGCGTTTGGGCGGGTGTTGGGGGAGGCCGGGCTGCCTGCGCCGGCCTACGGGACGGCAACCTCGGCGGCCCAAGCCCAGGAAGTGGCCGAGCGGATCGGCTACCCGGTGTTGGTACGGCCCAGCTACGTGCTGGGTGGGCGCGGGATGGAGATCGTGTACGGGCCAGAGCAGCTGGCCGAATACGCCACCCGGGCGCTGCCAGCCGCAGGTGCTGCTCACGCCTCAGCGCCGCTGCTCATAGACCGGTTCTTGGATGATGCCATCGAGATCGATGTGGACGCCCTGTTCGATGGGACCGAGCTGTTCCTGGGCGGGGTCATGGAGCACATCGAGGAGGCCGGCATCCACTCGGGTGACTCGGCCTGCACCCTGCCGCCTGTCACTTTGTCCGGCGCGGAGATTGCGCGCATACGCTCCTCCACCGAGGCGATTGCGCGGGGAGTCGGCGTGCGCGGGTTGATCAACATCCAGTACGCCCTTGTGAGCGACGTGCTGTACGTGCTGGAGGCCAACCCGCGGGCAAGCCGGACTGTGCCGTTTGTCTCCAAGGCAACCGGCGTGCCGCTGGCCAAAGCGGCCTGCCGCATCATGGCTGGCTCGAGCATCGCGGACTTGCGTGCCTCAGGGATGCTCCCCGCCTCCGATGCCGCCGGCCAGCCCGCCAGCCAGAGGGCCTCAGACGCCTCCTGGGCGCCTGCCAGCGCCGCCCAGAGTGATTCCCCCTACATCGCCGTCAAGGAGGCTGTGCTGCCCTTCAAACGGTTCCGGACGGCCGATGGCGCGCTTGTCGATGCCATCCTCGGCCCGGAGATGCGCTCAACCGGCGAGGTGATGGGGCTGGACACCGACTTCCCAACAGCCTTCGCCAAGTCCCAAGACGCGGCCTACGGCGGACTGCCCAGCGGCGGCACCGTGTTCATCTCGGTGGCAGACCGCGACAAACGCTCCATTGTCTTCCCAGTAAAGCGGCTGGTAGAACTAGGTTTTTCGATCTTGGCGACCGACGGAACAGCCAGTGTTTTGCGCCGCAACGGAATCGCCTGCCAGGTGGTGCGCAAGTATTCCGAGCGTTCGAGTGACGGATCACCGAACATCGTCGAACTGATCCGCGACGGACAGGTTGACATGGTGATCAATACCCCATCTGGGCAAGGCGCCAGAGCTGACGGATACGAGATTCGGGTTGCCACCACGGGAGGCGATAAGCCGATCGTCACCACGGTCCAACAACTCGCCGCAGCAGTCCAAGGAATTGAAGCCCGGCGCCGCGGCTATCGCGTCATGCCGTTACAGGACCTAGGAGCCGCACGATGACGCCCCCCGCCATTAGGTTTGGCGCCCGCTTGACCAGGGCAATCACCCAATTTGGGCCGGTATGTGTGGGTATCGATCCCCATCCAAGTCTGCTTGAGGCATGGGGATTCGAAGATGACGGACCCGGTTTGGAACGTTTTGGGCGAACGGTCATTGAAGCTGCTGCTGGAAACGCAGCTGCAGTCAAACCACAAGCCGCACTGTTTGAGCGTCGAGGGATCGCCGGAATTGCCGCTCTAGCTGGAGTTTTACGTTCCGCGAAACAAGCCGGATTGCTCACGATCCTCGATGTGAAGCGGGGGGACATCGGCTCAACCATGGCCGCCTATGCCCAGGCATACCTGTCCGATGACGCCGATCTGGCGGCCGATGCAGTGACGCTCTCGCCCTACCTGGGGTTCGCCTCCCTGGCCCCGGCGCTCGACCTGGCAGAGGCCACAGGCAGGGGCGTTTTTGTGCTCGCGCTCACCTCCAACCCGTCCGGCCCAGCAGTTCAGCACGCACGCGACGTCACAGGACGCAGCGTGGCCAGCGCCATCGCTCAGGGTGCGGCAGAGCGCAACCGTGGCGTCCAGCCCATCGGCGATGTCGGTTTGGTGGTCGGAGCAACCGTTGGAGACGGCGCCAAGCAGGCCGATGTTGACCTGATCGGATTCGGTGGACCGATCCTCGCACCCGGTTTTGGAGCCCAAGGTGCTGGCGTCGCAGAGGTGCATCGTGTGTTCGCTGGTGCTATCGATCACACAGTTGTCACTTCCTCGCGAGACATCCTGCGAACTGGTCCCAAAGTCGCGAACTTGACTGACGCCATCGTCGATATGCGCGAACAATTGGCAACTTGACCAGGTTAGACATGTCACATTCGTGTGATGGCCTCCGATGCCGAAGGGTTGGTTGGGACAACCATCTCGCCCGACACGCCATGAAAAGTGAGGCGTTGCTAATTGCCTGGCCGGGCGCATATCGCTAGGTTGGTCGCGTCCTGACCAATCTTCTATCTCACACCAGAGGTGACCTAGTGACGCTCCCACCGTTGACTCCCGAACAGCGTGCCGCGGCCTTGGAAAAGGCAGCGGCTGCTCGGCAGGCGCGCGCCGAAGTCAAGAACAAGCTGAAGTACCACGAGAGCACACTGTCCGAGGTGATAGACCTCGGACAGAGCGACGACGTGATCGGCAAGATCAAAGTCTCGGCCTTGCTTGAGTCCCTGCCAGGAGTCGGAAAGGTCAAGGCGGCGGCAATCATGTCTGAAATCGGCATCTCCGATTCCAGGCGGATCCGCGGTCTCGGCCCACATCAAGCCGAACAACTCATAGCCCGCTTCGGCTGAAGACGCCGTCCGCTGTCTGGGATGGCTGGGGCGGCCGGTAACACACCACCGGTCTGCCATCCCGGACGGCGTCGCGGCGTGGAGACCTCAGGCTGATCGCTACCGCGATGCGGTACGATGGCGCGGCGTGCGCCTCATGGCGGCGCCTTGAGGCCTTTACGTCTATCGCTTGGAGCTTGTCTTTGTCTGGAACCGTCGCAGCGCCCGAGGGCATCACCGACCCGCCGATCGATGATCTGCTTGAGGTCAGCGATTCGAAGTATGCGTTGGTGATCTATGCCGCCAAACGGGCGCGGCAGATCAACGGCTATTACGCCCAACTCAACGAGGGCTTGCTCGAATACGTCGGGCCCCTTGTGGAGGCCGGCGCCCAAGAGAAGCCGTTGTCCGTAGCGATGCGCGAGATCAACCAAGGCCTGCTGACTATCGAGTCCACCGAGGGCTAGGCGCCCGGTGGCCCGAATCGTTCTCGGGGTGGGCGGCGGGATAGCCGCATACAAGGTGCCTGGCGTTTTGCGGGCACTACAGTCCGCTGGCCATCAGGTTTCGGTGATCCCAACCCAGGCATCGCTTGAGTTTGTTGGCGCTGCTGTTTGGAACGCGCTGGGCGGCGAGGCTGTCGCTAGTGGCGTGTTCGACGCTGGGCCAGGCCATATTGAGCTTGCCCGCGGCGCTGACCTTGTGGTGATTGCACCGGCCACAGCCAATTTGATGGCCCGCTTAGCTGCGGGAATGGCTGATGATCTGCTCAGTGCCACCGTGCTCGCGTGCTCCGCGCCGTTGCTGCTGTTCCCTGCCATGCACACCCAGATGTGGCGGGCCCCAGCAACCCAGGCCAATGTTGCGACCCTGCGTTCGCGCGGGGTGCAGGTGCATGAGCCGGGCGTAGGCCGGCTGGCGGGCCGCGACAGCGGTCCTGGCCGGATGGTTGAGCCCGATGAGATCAGCCGCATTGTGCTGGGTGAGTTGGATGCGCTGGGCGCGCCGGGTGGCCGGGGTGAAGCGGGCAGTATCGGCGAAGGCGCTGAAGGCGTTGGGGGGCTTGGGCGGGGTGTTGCGTACTCCCAGACGGCTGCCGGTGCGCTTGGTGGGCGACGGGTCGTGGTGACGGCCGGAGGAACCCGCGAGCCAATCGATCCGGTGCGCTACCTGGCCAACCGGTCATCAGGCCGGCAGGGGATCGCGATAGCGCAGGCCGCACTGGCAGCCGGGGCCGAGGTGCTTGTGATTGCAGCCAATGTCGAGCTTGAAGCGCCGGCTGGTGCTGAGCGCGTTGACGTTGAGACAGCCGCTGAGTTGCACAAGGCGACGTTGCAGGCGGCTGGGGGTGCCGACATCGTCGTCATGGCGGCGGCTGTTGCTGACTTCACGCCTGCCAGCCCTTCTGAAGCGAAAATCCCGCGCGGCGGGCGCGAGGATCTGACGCTGCGTCTTGTGGCGACGCCCGACATTTTGGGCGATCTGCTGGCCCGGCGGGCCGAGGGGCAACTGGTGGTCGGGTTCGCCGCTGAGACTGGCCCAACCGAGGCGGACAGTCTGGCCAGAGGCAAGGCCAAAGCCCGAGCCAAGGGTGCTGATCTGACGGTGGTCAACGATGTATCGGCCGGGCGGGGATTTGGCCAGCCGGACAACGCGGTCTGGATTCTGGACCGTGATGGGCAGCAAGTCGCGGCCTGTGCCGGGTCCAAGCGGCAGGTGGCTGACGCCATTGTGCAGGCACTCAGCGCTAGACTCCCGGCCCGTGAGCGCGGCGAATCTGAGCAACAGAACCTTCACCTCTGAATCGGTAACGGCCGGGCACCCTGACAAGCTGTGCGACCGCATTGCAGACACGGTGCTTGACAACATCTTGCGAGCCGATCCAGCCGCGCGGGTCGCGGTGGAACTGCTGGTCACGCGCGGGCAGGTCCATGTGGCCGGCGAGATTTCTACCACCGACTACTGCGACGTGGCCGGCGTTGTGCGCGATGTTCTGATCGACACCGGCTACACCTCGGCCGAGTCTGGGATTGACGGCGGCTCGTGTGGGGTGAGCGTGTCCATCGAGGATCAATCGCCCGATATTGCGGCCGGCGTCAACCGGTCTGTTGAGTGGCGCAGCGGGCAGCATGAGCGGCTCGATGCCCAAGGCGCGGGGGACCAGGGGACCGTGTTCGGGTTCGCCTGCGACGAGACCGCCGAGCTGATGCCGCTGCCGATTCATGCAGCCCACAGGATGGCTGAACGGTTGGAGCAGGTGCGGCGGGACGGCATCGTGCAGGGGCTCAGGCCTGACGGGAAGACCCAGGCGAGTGTCCGGTATGAAGGCGGGCGGCCGGTGGGGTTGGAGACTGTGGTGCTTTCGGCTCAGCATGAGCCTGGATGGGATCTGGGCGAGCTTGCCGA
>JAIRRT010000175.1 GCA_031255835.1 Bifidobacteriaceae bacterium
GGAATCGTGGTTGTTGGCGCACAGTGGGGCGATGAGGGGAAGGGCAAAGCTACTGACTTGCTCGGCGCTGACGTTGACTATGTTGTCAAGTACAACGGCGGGAATAATGCCGGCCATACCGTGGTCATTGGCGATGAAACGTATGCCTTGCACTTGTTGCCGTCTGGGATCTTGACGCCTGGGGTTACGCCGGTGATTGGCAATGGGGTGGTGGTTGATCTGGAGGTTCTGTTTGGCGAGATCGACGCGCTGGCGGCCCGCGGAGTTGACACCTCGCGCTTGCGGGTATCGGCCAATGCGCATGTTATCCCGTCATACAACAGGACAATCGACCGGGTCACCGAGCGCTTCCTAGGAAAGCGCCAGATTGGCACAACCGGGCGCGGAATTGGACCTACGTACGCCGACAAAATGACCCGAGTTGGTATTCGGATCCAGGACCTGTTTGACCCCGAAATTCTCCGCCTCAAAGTGGAAGGCGCCCTATCCGGAAAGAACCATCTGCTCGTCAAAGTGTATAACCGCCGAGCGATTGATCCCGACGTTGTTGTGGCAGAGTTGGAGAGCTTTACCGACCGCCTCGCACCTATGGTTGCTGACACCGCGCTAATGCTGAATCAAGCCCTTGATCGCGGCGAGACTGTGCTTTTCGAGGGTGGTCAGGCGACCATGCTGGATGTGGACCATGGTACGTATCCGTTTGTTACGTCATCGTCGGCTTGTGCTGGGGGGGCGGCTATTGGATCTGGTGTGGGACCTACGCGAATTGACCGGGTAGTGGCGGTTTTGAAAGCCTATTCCACCCGCGTTGGCGCCGGTCCTTTCCCCACGGAGTTGCACGATGACGCCGGTCACCGCCTCCGGGAAGCTGGCGGTGAATATGGGGTCACCACTGGGCGGGCTCGGCGCTGTGGTTGGTTCGACGCTCCGGTGGCACGCTACGCAACACTGATAAATGGTGTTACAGACATTGTTCTGACAAAACTGGATGTGCTCACCGGATGGGAGAAAATCCCGGTCTGCGTCGCATACGATGTAGATGGGGTGCGGCATGATACGCTGCCGGTCTCGCAATCCGATATCCACCGCGCCAAGCCGATTTTCGAGTATGTGCAAGGATGGTCGGAAGACATTACCAGTGCCAGGAAATTCGGCGATTTGCCGCCAGCCGCACAGCGCTATGTGGAGAGGGTCCAAGAGCTGTCCGGGCAAAGAGTCTCGGTGATCGGCGTAGGCCCAGGCCGCGACGCAATAGTAGTCCGCCACCGCCTAGCCCCCTAACCGACCACCGCCCTCGGATGGGCTCGGGGAGTGGGCGGTCCTGGGTTGGGCTCGCTGGGGAGGGCTAGGCTGTGGGATGATGCGGGCGCCAAGCCGCGGGGCAACACCTGATCGTCGCGCCCAGTGCGGTGCGGCGCGGCCAGAACCGACCAGCACACCACACAGAACCAGACAGTATTTCGAGATGGAAGGCCACGACACGATATGACAGTTGCAGATACGTCCGTCGCCGCGGTTGCGGCGGCCGCTCCGACCACTAACGCCGAACTCATCAGGTGGGTTGCCGCAGTGGCGACCAAGACCCAGCCCAAGCAGATCGTTTGGTGCGACGGCTCTGACGAGGAATGGACCCGCCTGACCGATGAGATGGTCGCGTCAGGAACGTTCATCCGCCTGAACCCGGAAAAGCGCCCCAACTCATTCCTGGCCCGCTCCCAACCCAGCGATGTGGCTCGCGTCGAGGCCCGCACCTTCATCTGCTCGGAGAAGGAAATCGACGCCGGCCCCACCAACAACTGGGCAGATCCAGCCGAAATGCGCCGTACCTTGGCCGGCGTGTTCGAGGGCGCCATGCGCGGCCGCACCATGTATGTGGTGCCATTCTCAATGGGCCCCCTTGGCGGCAACATTTCCAAGCTCGGCATCGAGATCACCGATTCGCCGTACGTAGTTGTGTCGATGCGGATCATGACAAGGATGGGCCAGCCGGCGCTTGACCTGATCACACCCGGAACCGAGTGGGTCCCCGCCGTTCATTCCGTCGGCTACCCGCTGATCGATGCGGCCGGCGTGGAGCGCCCCGACATCCCGTGGCCATGCAGCGACGACAAGTACATCACCCATTTCCCCGAGACACGCGAGATTTGGTCATACGGCTCGGGCTACGGCGGCAACGCTCTGCTCGGCAAGAAGTGCTACGCCCTGCGCATCGCCTCGGTCATGGCACGCGCCCAGGGCTGGATGGCCGAGCACATGCTCATCCTCAAGCTCACCGCGCCAGACGGCAAGACCTACGTGGTGACCGGCGCATTCCCCTCCGCCACCGGCAAGACCAACCTCGCCATGCTGGTCCCAACCCTGCCCGGCTGGAAGGTCGAGACGGTTGGCGACGACATCGCCTGGATGCGCCCCGGAGAAGACGGCCGCCTCTACGCCATCAACCCGGAGAATGGATTCTTTGGCGTTGCTCCTGGCACCTCGATGAAGACCAACAAGAACGCCATGCTTTCCATGACGGAGAACTCGATCTTCACCAATGTTGCCCTTACCGACGATGGCGACGTCTGGTGGGAAGGAATGACCGACACTCCGCCCGCTCACCTAATCGATTGGCAGGGCAACGATTGGACACCGGATTCACCTCAGCCCTCCTCGCACCCGAATTCCCGGTTCACCTGCCCGGCATCGCAATGCCCAATCATTGCCCCGGAGTTTGAGGACCCGAAGGGCGTCCCGGTTGACATCATTCTCTTTGGCGGCCGGCGGGCATCGAATGTGCCGGTTGTCAACCAGTCGCTCGATTGGGAACACGGCGTGTTTGTTGGCGCCACGGTCTCCTCCGAGCAGACCGCCGCAGCTGAGGGCACTGTTGGAGCCCTGCGCCGCGACCCGTTTGCCATGCTGCCGTTCTGCGGCTACAACATGGCTGACTACTGGGCACACTGGCTGCGAATGGGAGAGGCACTTGGCGACAAGGCGCCCAAGATCTTCCAGGTCAACTGGTTCCGCAAGGATTCCAAGGGCAAGTTCATCTGGCCGGGATTTGGCGACAATTCACGCGTTTTGGCGTGGGCCGTTGGCCGCGTTTCTGGTCAACTCGGCGCCACCCAAACGCCAATCGGCCAACTCCCGCTGCCGGGCGATCTGAATGTGGACGGGCTCAGCCTGACCAGCGACCAACTCACCGAGCTATTCTCAATTCCGGTGAACGGCTGGCTCGCCGAGACCGAAGGCGCCCAGGAGTACTTCTCGCAATTCGGAGATCGCCTCCCGCCGGAGCTCTCCATCCAAGTCCAGGCACTGCGCGAGCGCCTACAGAACGCCAAGTTCGCCCAGTAGACCCCAACCCAACCCCGCCGATGGCGCCTGTCGATGGCGGCCCGACCCTTCCAAGAGGATCCTCGGGCCGCCATCGCTCAACTCGGGGCGCCTTAGCAGCTTGGCGCCGGTAGGGTGGGGGCGTGAGAATTCTTGTTATCGGATCTGGCGCGCGCGAGCACGCCATTGTCCGCGCCCTGGCCCTGACCCCGTCTGGCGAACCGACCGGCAACGTGTTGTTCGCCGCCCCTGGCAATCCCGGCATCGGCGACTTTGCCGAGCGGTCCAGACTCGACATCCTCGACCCAAACGCCGTGGCCGCCCGCGCCGTTGAATTGGGCGTTGACCTGGTGGTTATAGGCCCCGAGGCCCCGCTGGTTATAGGTGTGGCAGACGCCGTCCGCGACGCCGGCATCCCGTGCTTTGGCCCATCCATCAACGCCGCCAAGCTCGAGGGATCCAAGTCCTTCGCCAAGCAGATCATGTCCGCCGCCAACGTCCCCACGGCCGGCTCGGTCACGGTGGATGATGTCGCCGCCCTCCCAGCCGCGTTGGACCAGTTTGGCCCGCCCTACGTGGTCAAGAATGATGGGTTGGCCGCAGGCAAAGGCGTCGTGGTGACTGATGACAAAGGCGTGGCATTAGCGCACGGCGAGAGCGTCATCGGCGGCGGGGGGAAGGTTGTTGTTGAAGAATTCCTGGACGGACCTGAGGTTTCGCTGTTCTGCATTACCGACGGGACCACCGTGGTGCCGCTCGCGCCTGCGCAGGATTTCAAGCGGCTCGGCGAGGGGGATACCGGGCCAAACACTGGCGG
Organism: Bifidobacteriaceae bacterium; assembly: GCA_031255835.1. Lineage (GTDB taxonomy): Bacteria > Actinomycetota > Actinomycetes > Actinomycetales > WQXJ01 > JAIRRT01. The sequence continues at coordinate 4,136 of JAIRRT010000175.1, forward strand.
AATGGGCGCGTATTCGCCGTTGCCATGGTCCCCTCCGGGGTTGGTCGATGACGTCCTTGAGCACGTAGCGCGGCCGGTGATTGCCGAGATGGCGCGGCGCGGAACGCCATTCCAGGGTGTGCTGTATTGCGGGCTGGCGCTCACCTCGCGCGGGGTGCGGGTTGTCGAGTTCAACGTGCGGTTTGGCGATCCGGAGACCCAAGTTGTGCTGGCGCGGCTGCGCTCGCCGCTGGCGGAGCTTCTGCTTGCGGCTGCGCGCGGTGAGCTTGCCGATTTCCCGCCGTTGGAGTGGTCCGATGACGCAGCGGTGGTTGTGGTCATTGCGGCGGAGAACTATCCTGCGCGTCCCGTCACGGGCACGGCGATTGAGGGGGTGCGGCGGGCCTCGGAGGTGCCGGGTGGGTACGTGCTGCAAGCCGGCACTGACCTGGACAAAGGCGGGCGGCTGGTCTCGGCCGGCGGGCGCGTTTTGTCGGTTGTGGGGCTGGGGCCGAGCCTGGAGGCGGCGCAATCGACCGCCTACCTTGGCGTGGCTCGGGTCCGGCTGGCTGGATCGCACTTCCGCAGCGATATTGCTGCCGCCGTGACCCGTGACCTGCGCAAACACAATCCTGGGAGCCCCGGGGCGGCGGGCTGAGCGCCGGTTGCGCGCGGCGGCGGAACCACCACCTCGGCACGCCTTTGGCGGGCGGCTCAGCGCCGGCAGGTAGGCTATGTGCTTGGCCGCGCCGGCCGCCCCACCGTCCCGCAAGGAGTGCGAATATATGCCAAAGGTGATTGTCGAGGTGAGTCCCAAACCGGAGATTCTCGACCCGCAAGGAAAGGCCGTCAAGGCGGCGCTAATCCGCCTGGGTTACACAGGAATTGATGACGTCCGTCAAGGAAAGCGTTTCGAGCTAACCCTAGATCACCCCCCCGCCGATGCCGATCTGGAGTTGATTACACAGGCTGCGATTACCCTGTTGTCCAACCCTGTGATCGAGGATGTTGTGGCGATCCGCGTCGAGGATGGGACTGAATGATCCGCATCGGAGTGGTGACATTTCCCGGCACACTTGATGACCGTGATGCATTGCGGGCAGTCCGGTTGGCTGGCGCTGAAGGAGTGCCATTGTGGCACGCCGAGGCTGATTTGCGTGGTGTTGATGCTGTGGTGCTGCCGGGCGGATTCTCCTATGGCGACTATTTGCGGGCTGGCGCAATTGCTCGGTTTGCGCCCGTCATGGGGTCCATAGTTGACGCGGCACGCGGTGGTATGCCGGTCTTGGGGATATGCAACGGATTCCAGCTGTTGACTGAATCCCACCTGCTGCCTGGGGCGATGATCAAGAATGATCACCGGACGTTCATCTGCCGGGATCAAGAATTGGTGGTGGAATCAACCAAGACGGCTTGGTCTAACGGATTTGGCGCGAATGAGCGGATTGTGATCCCGCTGAAGAATCAGGACGGCCAGTTTGTGGCGGATGAACGCACATTGGATGAACTTGAGGACTCAGGACGAGTTGTGTTCCGTTATGCTGGCTGGAACCCGAATGGATCGCGCCGGGACATAGCCGGAATCACAAATGCGGCCGGAAATGTGGTTGGCCTGATGCCGCATCCGGAACACGCGGTCGAGGCAGGTTTTGGCCCGGACACCCCGGCTGGTCCGCGCAGCGGATTGGACGGTTTGACGTTCTTTACATCGGTTGTCGCCTGGCTGGGGAGGGTCGGGAGCGCGGGTTCTCCGGGTTCTTCGGGTTCCCTGAGCAGCACTGTCCCGGCAGGCACGCCAACCTCTCCAACCCCACCTACCTCACCCGCCGCGCCAACCCCACACGCCCAGCAGTGAAGGAACCCATGACCACTCCAACCCAGGCCAACGGCAGCACCCCAACGCCAACCCGAACCCCGCAATGCGACACCGTCGCACGCGCCAAGGCGACCCCAGATACCGCCCAACCGTGGCGTGAGCTTGGGCTCAAGCAGGATGAATACGCCCGGATCCGCGAGATCCTGGGCCGGCGTCCCACCGGGTGTGAGCTGGCAATGTACTCGGTGATGTGGTCCGAGCACTGCTCCTACAAGTCCTCAAAGAAGCATCTATCGGAGCAGTTCGGCGCAAAGACCACGCCGGAGATGCGGCGCCACTTGCTGGCCGGCATCGGCGAGAACGCTGGAGTGGTGGACATAGGCGGCGGGTGGGCCGTGACGTTCAAGATCGAATCACACAACCACCCGAGCTTCGTTGAGCCCTACCAGGGCGCGGCAACCGGGATCGGCGGGATTGTCCGAGACATCGTGGCCATGGGCGCAAGGCCGGTTGCGGTGATGGACCAACTCAGGTTCGGCACCCTGGACCACCCGGATACCGCCAGGGTTGTGACCGGGGTGGTGGCCGGCATCGGCGGGTATGGGAATTGTTTGGGACTGCCTAATGTGGGCGGGGAAACGGTTTTCGATTCGTCTTATCAGGGTAATCCGTTGGTGAATGCCGGGTGCATCGGTGTTATGCGGCATGAGGATCTGCATTTGGCGGCGGCAAGTGGGATCGGCAATCAGGTGGTGATGTTTGGCGCACGGACCGGCGGGGACGGAATAGGTGGGGCGAGTGTGTTGGCCAGCGAGACGTTTGAGGAGGGCGGGCCGTCCAAACGCCCGTCGGTCCAGGTGGGTGACCCATTCACTGAGAAGGTGCTAATCGAGTGCTGCCTCGAATTGTTTGCCGCCGGAGTGGTGGAGGGGATCAGCGACTTCGGTGCGGCAGGGCTCTCCTGCGCAACATCAGAATTGGCAGCCAGCGGCGATGGCGGAATGTTTGTGGATCTGGACAAGGTTCTTCTCCGCGATCCAACGCTAACCCCAGAAGAAATCCTGATGTCAGAATCCCAAGAGCGAATGATGGCAGTGGTCCGCCCAGACGCACTACACCGATTCACAGAAATCGCCCAACGCCACGATGTCGAATTCGCCGTGCTAGGTGAGGTGATAGAAGGCGACCGGCTGCTAATCGATTGGCGCGGCCAGCGCGTGGTTGATGTGGACCCAAAGACGGTGGCCAAGGATAGCCCAGTTTATGACCGCCCATATGCCCGTCCAGATTGGCAAGACGCATTGCAGGCAAATACGCCAGACCAGCTGCCCAGGCCCAGCACCCCAGCAGAATTGCGCGCCGCCGCACTGGAACTGTTGGGCTCGGCCAACCTGTGCTCGCGGGCGTGGATAACCGACCAATATGACCGGTTTGTGCAAGGCAATACAGCCGCCGCTATGCCGGATGATGCCGGCGTGATCCGGGTGGATGAGCAGACAGGCCTGGGCGTGGCAATAGCCACGGACGGATCGGGCCGGTACACCAAGCTCGACCCGTACGCCGGCGGCCAACTCGCCCTGGCTGAGGCCTACCGAAACGTCGCCTGCTCGGGCGCCGTGCCGCTGGCCGTGACGGACTGCCTGAACTTCGGCTCGCCCGAATCCCCGGGCTCAATGTGGCAGCTGGTGCAGGCCATGACCGGCCTGGCGGACGCCTGCCGCACCCTCGGCGTGCCCGTGACCGGCGGAAACGTCTCGCTCTACAACGAGACCGGCCAAAGCGGACTGATCGATTCGGCCATCCACCCAACCCCGGTGGTGGGCGTGCTCGGCGTGCACAGTGACGTCTCCCGCGTGGTCCGCTCCGGCTGGCCGTCCGCAGGGTTGGCCATCTACCTGCTCGGCGAGACACGGGCGGAACTCGGCGGCTCAGCCTGGGCGGATGTGGCCCACGCACACCTCGGCGGCCTGCCGCCAGCCGTGGACCTCGACGCCGAGCGCGCGCTAGCCAAGGTGCTCATAGCAGGCGCGGACGCCGGCATCCTCGCCGCAGCCCATGACCTATCCGAGGGCGGCCTGATCCAGGCCCTGCTGGAGGCCTGCCTGCGCAACGGCATAGGCGCGGAGGTGGATCTGGATGAGTTCCTGGCCCGCGATCACCTGACCATGTTCGAGGCACTGTTCTCCGAGACCCAAGCCCGAGCCCTGGTAGCCGTCGCCGACGGCGACCCAGCAGCCCACCTAACCGCCCTATGCACCAAGCACGCAGTCCCCCACCTCCGCATAGGCCAAACCGGCACCTCCAACCCGGCCCAAGCCCTGACCATCCGCGGCCAGTTCGACATCCCCCTGCCCGAGGCCAAAACCCACCACCAACCCCCCCTAGCAGCAACCTTCGCCGACTAGCCACCGAGGCCACCCCACCGATGACGTTCAAGCGTCGAGTGTTCGCGTAGTGGTGCGGGCGTTGGATAGGGGTTCGATGCCGCTGGCGGCATGCCTTTCAAAGACGGTCACCGAAGTCTTCTGGGGATGATGCGTGTGGTCAGGGGTTTCATAGTGTCGGCGGGTCTGGCGGTGGTCCGGTTCCTTGACGTCGAGTGGTTGGGATCCGAGACCTGGATGCGGACTGGGAGGTGTGCGGGTGTGCCTCTCGCCACCTCACCTCCCAGTGTGCAAACGGCCTAGTCGGGGGTGCTTAACTGACCAATTGACCTCCGCCGGTGTCCTCCGCCGGCTGCGATTTGGTCAGTTGCGCACTGGCCAGATCTGGAGCTGAGCACGAAGACGGCGGCGGTTGGCCTAGTCAGAGGTGCTTAACTGACCAATTGAGCTCCGGCTCTGTCCTGAGCACTTCCGGCGGTGGGTTGGGTTCCTCCGGCGCCCAACTAAGCACGAGTGCAGGTTGTTGAGGCTGGCCCTACAGGTTGTATTCGACGAAGTGGACAGTGTCTATCCAGGTTTCCCCGGCTTTGATGTGGTCGGCTAGGGCCTTGGCGTTGGTGCGGCACAGGCTGGGGCTGCCGTCCGCTGGGTATGCCGCATCGATGACATCGGGGTCGACTAGGCGCCCACCTAAGTAGCTGCCATCGGTGCGTCCAGTCCACCATCGCTGGATGGCTCGTGTTTGGGCGGTGGTCTTGTCGGTCTCGACTGACACGATGACTAGTGCAGTGTAGGCGGCCTTGGCTAGGGAGAGCAGCAGCCGTTGTCCGTATCCTGGAGAGGCGATTGTGGCTGCGGCCACCACGTTCATATGGGCAGAGAATGCTTCTCGCCGCACCGCGTTTGCAACTTCGGTTGACACTGTGTGCAGCAGCGGCGACAACTCCAGAGGCATCATTCTCTGTCCGTCGGGCAGCATCGAGCCAAGGATGTCGGAGTAGATGCCATGTTCGACGCACCACCTGGCCAAGAAGGCTTTGGCGATGTCGGGGTCGACCACCAGGCGCGAAGCGAGGTCTGGTATCGCACTTGACATGATGGTCGACTTGCCGGCACCTGGCGGACCAGCTGTTACCACCACGCAAGTGCCGCCCCGGGCCACACCGCCTGCGTGCTCAGCGAAATACCACTCGGTCGCATCGCGCACCAGGCGGCGGCGGTGGGGGCGGGGGACAAGTGCGTCCAGGGGAACGGCTGACCTGACTGCGGATAGCGCTGCCGCGTGGGTTGGGGTGCGTAGGTCAGGCATGGGCGGCGACTACTCGGGTGAGTTCGCCATCGGACAAGAACCCTTCGGTGACCAGGGCTTCTAGTTCTGCTTCGGAGTCCTCTGGCAGCCGTCCGTCTATCGGGTCGGTGATCGAGGGGATCCAGCGGGAGAAAGCCTGTAGTTGGTGCAGCATTTCGCTGTCGGTGAGTTCTCCGACGAACCGCCTCAACACGATCTCTTCAACGGTCTCGTTGTCCAAGCCCAACACACGGGCTCGCCCGATCATCCGGTGGACGGTTGGCTGTGACAGGTGCGCCGCCCGGGCGATGTCGCGTTGCGCCATTCCTGCTTGCGCGGCCTGCAGCACTTGGCGCATCCTGTCCAGGTCAGCCAGCCGGGAGCGCGCATAGGACAATGCGAGATCGGACTCGCGGACTTCAACAACACCAGCAGACACAGCAAACCTCCCTCGCGAACACTACCTGTTGATTCACTATGAATCAAGCCTGTAGCGCCAGCGACACCATCTCACCCGTCGGACGATGGCGACCGTCCGATGCCGACCTCAACTGCTCAAACCAGCACCTCATCTGCGGTTCTAGAACCCGTTTTGAGCACTTCCGGTCGGCCCCGCCCCCACCTGCACCCGCCCGCTGAGCACGAATCCGCCCTCACCCCCCCATCACCCCGCAACCCCAACTGCCCAAAACGTCCATTCGCCTGCGGTTTGTCGTCCCGTTTTGAGCAGTTGCGGTCGCCGCAGTGACCCCACCGCCGATGGCGTTCAAGCGTCGTGTGTTCGCCTTGTGGTGCGAGCGTTGGATAGGGGTCCGATGCCGCTGGCGGCATGCCTTTCGAAGGCGGCCACCGAACTATCTGAGGATGATGCGTGTGGTCAGGGGGTTCATAGTGTCGGCGGGTTTGGTGGTGGTCCGGTGTTTCCGACTGCTTGTCGGGTCCGGCGTAGCCGGAACTGACCATCTTTCCTGGGAGTCGGCCCCACCGCCGCAAAAGTGGTCACTTCCATCACCTTCTCGCCCCTCGCGTCGGCCCGGCTGTGCTCAGCCGTGAACTGGGGTCAGCCGAAAGTGACCACGTCTTCGGGGAGCCGGTCTTGGAACTGTAGAAGTGGTCACTTTGATCAGGGCAGGTGGTTTGGGTGGCAGGCCGGTGCCGCCAGGACCGTGGCCGTTGCGTATACGCAATCTTCGACTATGCTTGGGCCTGTGTTGTCCTCGAGTGCTGACCTGTTGAGGCAGGTGCGCGCGTCACGTCAGTTGACTATGGCCTCGCTGGCCGACCTGGCTGGCGTGCCAACGTCGACGGTCAGTCGCATCGAATCTGGCAAGATCCGCCCAACTGCGGCAATGCTTCAGCGCCTCGCAAGCGCCGCGGGATATCGGATCACGGCAACCTTGGACGAGGCCGGTAGCGACCAGCCCCTGGCCGATGCCCTGACCACCTTGGAGGAGGCAGGAGAAGTTGACAAGGTGCGGGCGTTTGATCGCTTGGCATCAGTGGCATCAGCGGCGCCTGCTGCACGCCGGCAAGGCGCCAGGCGAGTAGCAGTCCCCCAAAGCGTGACAAGAGCCGTGGCGAGCCTTCATGCCCAAGGCCTCAACCCTGTGGTGTCTGGCATGGAAGCCGTCGCAGAACAACTCGAACCCACGCGATCCTTCATCCCCATCGTGTATGTGGATGATCCCCTCAAAGCCCAAGGCTTCGAGCCAGCCGGCCCCCTCGCCCATCAGGTAATGCTGCTACTACCCACCACAGACAACGTGCGCCGCTGGGCACGCTACGACACCCCAGTACCAATGACCACCCGCGAATGGGCCATCCTGGACGCCATGTCCTCCCCCGGCCGCCAAAGCGAACTAGCCCGCCAAGAACTCAAAACCAGGTCGCTTCCAGGAAACAATTAGCCTTCCACCTCCCCCATGTTTCAGACAGCGGCGATTCGGCCGTCTAGGGCTTCTCGCATGACTTGCGAGCGGGTCTTTCCCTCCGCGGCGGCGAGCTCGTCAAGCTTGGCCAGCCGGAACTCATCCAGCCGCACGGGCACCGTCACACCAGGCGTGTCCCCGATGGCGCGCGGTCGGCCTGGAGGCCGTCTTACCAGCTTGGCGGGATCGACCCCCGCTTCCATCTCGGCAGCCAGCCGCGCCACAAGGGCGTCATCAATCTCGCGCCCATCAGGCGTGTACCCATGTGTCTCACTCACTGTCCCCTCCTCGCCCTAGTGATCGCGCTGACGGTGGAGCGTCTGGCCCGCATCGCGTGGATGGCTAGATAGGTGCCGTCAGAGCGGAGCATCACACCGACCTCGAGCCGCCGCCCGGCGTGGTCGAAGCCGACCATGATCCACCGTGGTGGGTCGTCGTCCTCGATCATCGCAGAGTCTGTCTCGAACGCCGAGGCGAACACCTCGTGGATCGACTCGGCTGACACACCGTGCTTGAGCGCCGACGTCGCGTGCACCTCCAACACCAGAGTATCGTATGCGAAACTCGTCTCACGGTCAACCCCGCTCGGGCCACCGGCCACCCCAACCAACCACCCCCGGTGCCGACCCCAACTGCTCAAACCAGCACCTCGTCTGCGGTTCTAGAACCCGTTTTGAGCACTTCCGGTCGTCCCGCCCCCACCGGCATCCGCGCGCTGAGCACGAATCCGCCCAGGGCACCGCGCCGATGACGACCCCAAGTGCCCAAAACGCGTGTTCACCTGCGGTTTGTCGTCCCGTTGTGAGCAGTTCCGGTCGTCGCAGCAACCCTCCCGCCGATGGCGTTCAAGCGTCGGGTGTTCGCCTTGTGGTGCGAGCGTTGGATAGGGGATAGATGCCGCTGGCGGCATGCCTTTTGAAGGCGGTCACCGAAGTCTTCTGGGGATGATGCGTGTGGTCAGGTGTTTCATGGTGTCGGTGGGTTTGGTGGTGGTCCGGTGGATGCGACTGCTTGTCGGATCCGGC
>JAIRRT010000186.1 GCA_031255835.1 Bifidobacteriaceae bacterium
CGAGGGGGAGATGTACTCGGCCGGATCGGCTGGCGGCGGCAGTCTGGCGAGGGTCTTGGTGACCAGCTCGCCCAACTGCCGGTAGGCGGCGGGGCTCAGGGCGGTGCCGTTGATCCGGATCCGGTCTCGCCCCGAGCGCAGGCCGGGGCCGGTCACGCTGCCGGCTCGCAGCCCGGCGGCAGCGAGAGTGGCGGCGGTGTAGAGCACCGCAGTGCCCTTGCCCTTAGAGCCCACCACTCCGACGGTCCGCTGGGCCAGGTCTGGTCGGTCCAGGCCGAGGCTTGGCACCACTAGCGCTGCGCGGCGGCGCGAGCCGCGGTGCGGAGGTGAGGCGCCGGGTGGGGGCGGCGGGCCGGTGGCTCGGCGGGCGGCCAGCCACTCGGTCAGGAAAGGGGCGTCGGGGTTGGTGGGGGACGTCATCGGCGGGGGGATGCGTCCAGCAGGAGGGTGACTTCACCGGCCACCGTGACAGAGCCGGTCGCGATCACGCCGGGTGCGATGGCTCCTGGGGCATCGGATGAATCGGCCAGCTCCATGGCACGGGCAAGGGCGTCATCTAGACGTTCGATGCCCTCCACGCGGTCTGGGCCGAAGACCTCGGCTGCGATGTCGGTTAGCGCGGCCACGTCGAGCGCCCGCGGCGAGAGGGATTTGGTGAGGACAACCCGATCCAGCACGGGCTCAAGCTCGCCAAGTATCCCCGCAGCGTCCTTGTCTCCGAGCACGCCAACCAGCCCAACCATGCCTGGCGGAAAGACCTCACGCAGGCTCGTTGCCAGCGCCTCGGCACCGGCGGGGTTGTGGGCCGCGTCCACCACCACCAGCGGCGATGTCCTTACCACTTGCAGGCGGCCAGGCGAGCTGACCTCGGCCAGCGATGCCCGCACCGTGTCCGGGTCAAGTCCAGTGACCGGCCCGCCAACAGGTCCGCCGCCCATCAGCATCTCGACGCTGGCCAGCGCTAATGCAGCGTTATCGGCCTGGTGGGCGCCATGGAGCGGCAGCCAGACGTCGCGGTAGGTGGTCCCCAGGCCTTGCAGCGTCAGGAGTTGGCCGCCAACGCCGAGTTCGCGGTCCAGCACCGCGAAATCCTGCCCCTGGCACCACAAGGCTGTGCCGCGCTGCGCAGCCTCCTCACGCAGCACCTCCATCACCGCCAGTTTTTGGCGTCCGATGACGGCCCTACCCCCCATGATTCCGGCCTTTTCTGCCGCTATGTTGGCTATGTCATGGCCGAGCCATTCTTGGTGGTCCAGTGATATTGGCGTTATGGCCTGAACATCGGACTCGATTACGTTGGTGGCATCCCATGTGCCGCCCATTCCCACCTCGATTACAGCGACATCGACAGGGGCGTCTGCAAAGGCTACTAAGGCGATCAGTGTATAGGCTTCAAACGTGGAGACGCGAGGGCCGTCATCGTCCATTGAATCTATTAAGTCGATCACTGGGCCGACCTGCTCCCAGGCTTCGATGAAAGCCCGAGGAGAGATAGGCTCGCCATCAATCGATATGCGTTCCAGCGGCGAAATCAAAGGAGGAGAAGTGAGCAGTCCAGTGCGCAGACCGTGCCCTCTGATCAGTGCTTCAGCTATGCGCGCAGTGGATGTCTTTCCATTGGTTCCAGCCACATGCACAGTGCGATAGGCACCCTGCGGATCGCCTAAATACGCAGCAGCTTTGACAACCCGATCAATCGTAGGATCAAAGCCATCCTCCGGCGGCCGCCCCCCCAACTCCCCAACAATCCGACCAACCTCCAACTCCTCCAACTCATCCCGCCTATCCGGGCCGCCTTTGGCGCGCGGACCGGAATCATCGGACGACTTCACGGGCAGATCACCTCTTTCGTCCGGTCATGTTCCAACTAGCTGTCAGCTTCGGTAATGCGGGTTAGGTGGATTTGGGGGTCTTGGGATTGGGAGGGGTGGACTTCTAGGCGCAGGGCTAGGGTCTCGGCTGCGATGAGGTCGGTGTGGGCCTCGACGGCGGCAAGCCAGCGGGCGGGAACGGTCAGGTCAAGGGCGATTCTGTCGCTCACTGCCAAATCCGCCGCCTTGCGGGCGTCCTGCACCAAGCGGATGGTGTCGCGTGCGTAGCCCTCGGCGATGAGATCCTCGTCCAGCGCGGTATCAAGCACGACGAACCCGCCGCCGGCCAGCACCGCGACCGCTCGATCGCCCGCGCCGGCAATCGCAGTTGTTGTCTTGTACTCACCTTCAAGCAACACAACATCCCCATCAGTGGTGCCGACGATGACGTTCCCATCCTCTTCGCGCCAATCGCCCGCCTTGGCCGCCTTGATGACGGCCTGAACACCCCGACCGAGCCGGGGACCTGCAGCTCTGGCATTCACCTCCAGGCGTGCCTCAATACCAAGGTCGGATGCGGCATCGTCCGTGATGGGCGAAAGGTCAACGGTGCGGACGTTGACCTCGTCAGCAATCAGACTGGCGAACGGCTCGAGAGCTGCCGGGTCGGCTACCAAGGCGGTCAGTGACCGCAGTGGCTGACGCACCCGCAGGCTGCGCGCTTTGCGCTGCGAAAGCGCGGCGGAGCAGATGTCGCGAACTTGGTCCATGGTCGCCACCAACTCAGGGGCCTCGGGCAGCCGATCCGGCCCGTCCCCGGTCACCTCGGGCCAGGAGGTCAGGTGGACAGAGCGTCCGCCAGTCAGGCCGCGCCACATTTCCTCTGCTGTCAGAGGGGCGAGTGGAGCGATGACTCGCGCCAACACTTCAAGAGCGGTGTAAAGCGTTTGGAACGCTGCCGAATCCTCTTCCCAAAAACGATCACGCGACCGGCGGACATACCAGTTTGTCAGAACGTCCAGGTGGTCACGAACAGCCTCGCACGCCCCTGGAATGTCCACCGCATCCATCGCTTCAGTAACATGGATTACGAGGTCGCGGGTTCTGGCCAGGATATATCGATCCAGCTCTGTTGCGCCTTCAATCTGTGCGCCTGGAGCGCCCTTGACGGTGATTCCTGCACCGCCAGCAGCTGCGTTGGCGTACAGCGCGAAGAATGACCAGGTGTTCCACAGCGGCAGCAGAACGTGCCGAACAGCGTCGCGAATACCTTCCTCGGTGACAATCAGGTTGCCGCCGCGCAGGATGGATGAGGACATTAGGAACCAGCGCATCGCATCTGAACCGTCACGTTCAAAGACCTCGCTGACGTCTGGATAGTTGCGCCGGGACTTGGACATCTTTGTACCGTCAGAACCGAGCACAATACCGTGAGCCACACAGCATGAAAAGGCCGGGCGGTCGAATAGCGCTGTCGCCAGGACGTGAAGGGTGTAGAACCAGCCGCGAGTTTGGCCGATGTATTCCACGATGAAATCGCCAGGATAGTGGTCCTCAAACCATTGACGGTTTTCGAACGGGAAATGCACTTGGGCAAACGGCATCGACCCTGAGTCGAACCAGCAGTCGAGAACCTCCGGCACGCGGCGCATGGTCGATGCGCCTGTCGGATCATCCGGGTTGGGCCTGGTCAAATCATCGACGAAGGGCCGGTGCAGGTCAGTTGGCCTCACACCGAAATCACGCTCAATCTCATCCAGCGAACCGTAGACGTCCACCCGCGGATAGGCCGGATCATCTGATTTCCACACCGGGATTGGCGAACCCCAGTACCGGTTCCGTGAGATTGACCAGTCACGCGCTCCAGCCAGCCACTTGCCGAACTGCCCGTCCTTGATGTGCTCGGGCACCCAGCGGATCTGCTCACCCAGCTCAACCATTCGATCGCGCATAGCGCTGACCTCAATGAACCATGATGACACGGCCCGTTGGATGAGCGGAGTGTCGCACCGCCAGCAGTGTGGGTACGGGTGGTCATAGGTTTCTTGCCGCAACAGCCGCCCGGTCCGCTTGAGCTCCGCTATCACCGGTTTGTTGGCTGCGAACACGGTCAGGCCCGCAAGCAGGGGAACCTCGTCGGTGAACCGACCGTCGGGTCCAACCGGGTTGACCAGTTGGATTCCCGCCTCGTCGGTGACCGCTTTGTCTTCCTCACCAAAGGCCGGCGCAATATGGACGATTCCGGTGCCGTCCTCTGTGGTTACATAGTCAGCCCCAAGGACGCGGAACGCGTCGGTACGGTCAGCGAAGAAATCGAGCAGCGGGGTGTATTTCAACCCGACCAGTTCAGAGCCTTTCATTCGCCTCACGATTGTGGGCTGTTCACCAAGCTCACGTGCGTATGCGCCCAGCCGAGCCTCGGCAATCACAACGCGATCCCCGTCCGAGCCAACCTCGACTGAGACGTAGTCGACTTCAGGATGCACCGCCAGGGCAAGGTTGCTTGGCAAGGTCCATGGCGTGGTTGTCCAGGCCAGAGCTTCCTCGCCAGTCTCTAGCTTGAACGCAACCGTGACCGCTGGATCCTGCCTCTGGCGGTAGACATCATCCAGACGGGTCTCAGATGCCGAGAGTGGTGTTCCGCAACGGAAGCAATACCACAAGACACGATGGCCCTCATACACCAGACCCTTTTCCCAAAGCGTCTTGAATGCCCAAATCACCGACTCCATATAGTCGAGGTCAAGCGTCTTGTAGTCATGCTCAAAGTCAACCCACCGAGCTTGCCGGGTGACGTATTCCTCCCAGGCGTCAGTGTATTTCAGGACGGAGCTGCGGCACGCGGCGTTGAAGGCTTCGACGCCGAGAGCGTCGATTTCCAGTTTGTCTTTGATCCCCAATTCGCGTTCAGCCTCAAGCTCCGCCGGGAGCCCGTGGCAATCCCAACCAAACCGCCGTTCCACCCGCCGGCCCTGCATGGTCCGGTAGCGCGGCACAACATCCTTGACGTATCCGGTCAGCAGATGGCCGTAGTGCGGCAACCCATTGGCGAACGGCGGGCCATCGTAGAAGACGAACTCGTTGGCTCCCCGCTCACCGGCCGGCCGGTCCTCAACGGAGGTCCGGAAAGTGCCGTCAGCCCGCCAATAGGCCAACGTCTCACGCTCCAGCGCAGGCAAATCAGGCGAATTGGTCACCCCAGGGGTGTGGCGATGCAACGGGTACGCCATGACAGGCGATCTCCTCAAGGTCTTGGCCGAACGATCTTGCACCGATACCGGTGCTGGCGCGAACCCACCTGGCGGGCCCAGGCGCACGGCCGTCCACTCTACCCGCACCCCCTCCAACCCACCCAACTTCACCGGCCTCACCGGTCCTTGGGGGTGAGGGGTGATGCGGTGGTGAGTGGCGGCATCGGACGGGGCTATCGTTAAGTAATGCGTGTCGAAGGCTCGGCGAGTACGCCGGCAGGCTCGGGTGATGCCGAGCTTCCATCCTCAAGTACACCCGCGCAGGCGTCATCGCCGCCCACGCGGGCAACAATGGAACAGTTCATCCAGGCGAACGCTCGTTCGCGAGTCATCAGTTCGGTAAAGGACGAGGCCGGCCTCGACGCGGCCCTGGAAACCTCCGCCAGAGTGATCTTCCTGCTGTACGGCTCGCTGCTTGACCTCGACGCCACCATTGAGCGCGTCAAAGCGGCGGGCAGGATTTGTTTTGTGGACGTTGACCTGCTGGAAGGGTTTGCAGGGCGTCCGGTGGTTATCGAGTACCTGGCAGGCGACACATCCGCCGATGGCGTTCTCTCGGCCAAGACGCAGATGGTCAAGGCGGCGCGCGATCACGGATTGATGGGTGGGCATCGTTTCTTCTTGGTCGATTCGCGCGCCTACCGGAGGGTCGAGCCGCAAACCGCACTGTCTGGTGCGGACTTCATCGAGGTTCTGCCTGGGTGTATCCCGCGAGTCATCAAATGGTTGCGCGAGGAGGTCAGGCTTCCGATCATCGCCGGCGGGCTCATTGTTGACCGCGAGGACGTGCGGGCCGCCTTGGCCGCAGGCGCATCCGGCGTAGCGACCACCAACCGAGGAGTCTGGGAACCCTAACCCACCTGGCCCCGCAAGCCGCCAACCGCATCCACCCACGCCCACCCCGCTCCCCAAGCACACGCACCCCACCCAAACTCGCCCGCGCCCAAACCTGAGTGTATGGAATCGCATTGTGGTGTATGGTTATGCGCATGGTGTTTACGGTGGCTGTTGCTGGCGCGAGTGGGTATGCCGGCGGCGAGGTGTTGCGGCTGCTGCTTGGGCACCCAAACATCGAGGTGGGAGCCCTAACCGCAGGCTCCAGCGCCGGCAAGACCCTTGGCGAAGTCCAACCGCACCTGACGCCGTTGGCTGACCGCACGCTCCTGCCAACCACCACTGAAGCCCTGCGCGGACATGACGTTGTTGTGCTTGCCCTGCCCCACGGCACGTCCGGCCCGCTGGCAGCAACACTCGATCCAGCCACCTTGGTGCTTGACTGCGGAGCCGACCACCGGCTGGAGCGGCCGCAGGACTGGGAGCGCTACTACGGCGGCACCCACCCCGGCACCTGGACCTATGGGCTCCCGGAGCTGGTGCGCGGCTGGCCAGATGACGGCCCCCTGCCCAAGCAGCGCGAGCAAATCGCCGGCGCCCGCCGGATCGCGGTGCCAGGCTGCAACGTCACCGCGGTGACACTGGCGCTCGCACCGGCCGTAGCCTCTGGACTGATCGACCCAACCGACCTGGTTGCGGTACTGGCCAACGGCGTGTCCGGCGCCGGCAAGACCCCCAAGCCGCACCTTCTGGCCGCCGAGATCATGGGCGGCGCCAGCCCCTACGCCGTGGCCGGCACCCACCGGCACATACCCGAGAT
>JAIRRT010000024.1 GCA_031255835.1 Bifidobacteriaceae bacterium
CCGTCCGCGCCCTTACCGCCACCTGCGGCCCGTGCAGCGCGGGCAACCGGCTTGGCCACCTCGTGGCGCAACGCAACTGAACGCTCACCGCGCAACACTTGCCAGGACGCAGCGGTGGATGTCAACACCCCATGACCGCCGGGTTCAATCGCCAAATCGCCCCTGGCCAGCAGCTGACGCACTACGGCCCGCCATTCGGCATCGGATAGGTCCTGGCCTATGCCCCAGGTGGACAACGTGTCGTGGTGCTGCTGGACCACACGCGGGGTCCGTTTGGCGCGCAGGATGTCGATCAGTTGCCCAGCGCCGTAGCGTTGCCTGCGCTCCCGGTCCAACCGCACCACTGTCGAGAGCAGCTTCTGGGCAGCCTGCGTCCCGTCCCAGGTGCCCGGAGGCGCAAGACACGTGTCGCAGTTGCCGCACGGCTCGATTTGCTCGCCAAAGTAGGCCAGCATCGCGGCCCGGCGGCATTCAGCCGTCTCGCACAAAGCCAACATTGAGTCCAACCGAGCGGTGGCGGCCCGCTGATACTCCGGTTCACCGTTCGATTCAGCAATGAACCGGCGCAGCTGAATCGCATCGGACAATCCGTAGGCCATCCAGGCTGTGGCCGGAGCCCCATCACGGCCTGCACGTCCGGTCTCCTGGTAGTAGCCCTCAACGGACTTCGGCAAATCGACGTGGGCAACAAACCGGACGTCAGGCTTGTCTATCCCCATCCCAAACGCGATGGTCGCAACCACTATGGGGCCGTCATCGTCGAGGAAACGACGTTGGACTTTGCGGCGGGTGGCGGCGTCCAGGCCGGCGTGGTAGGCCAAAGCGTCGATGCCATTGGTCCGCAGGTGGGCTGCCAGATCCTCCGTTGTGGCGCGGGCCAGGGCGTAGACAATCCCAGCCTCGCCAGGATGCTCAGAGCGTATGAACCGGACAAGCTGATCCTTGACGCCGGCCTTCGGCTCAATCCGGTACTGGATGTTGGGCCTATCAAACGAGGAGACAAAACGCCGCGCCTCCCGCAACTCGAGCCGCTCAGCAATCTCGGTTTGCGTTGCCGCAGTGGCGGTTGCTGTCAGCGCGATCCGCGGCACATCAGGCCACCGATCAGCCAGAACACTCAACCCCAGGTAGTCCGGCCGGAAGTCATGCCCCCATTGGGACACGCAGTGCGCTTCATCTATGGCGAACAGCCCAACCGTCCCGCGCTCCATCAGCGCTAACGTGCCCGGCGTCAACAGCCGCTCCGGCGCCACATACAGCAGGTCCAGTTGCCCCGACAAGAACTCCTGCTCAACCAGCCGCTGCGCCTCAACATCGAGCGAGGAGTTCAGATATGCCGCCCGGATCCCCAGCTCCCGCACAGCTGTGACCTGGTCCTCCATCAGTGCAATGAGCGGGGAGACCACCACACCTGTGCCGGGCCGCAACAGGGCCGGAATCTGGTAGCACAGCGACTTCCCGCCACCTGTTGGCATGAGCACAATGGCGTCCCCACCGCCGGTCACGTGGTCTATCGCCTCAGCCTGGTGCCCCCGGAACGCGGCGTACCCAAACACCTCCCGCAGCACGTCGAGTGGCGTGGCGCCACTGGACCTACCCAACCGTTCCGAAATCACCCGATGAGGGTATCGGTGAGGTCCGACATCGTCGGGATCCGGCTGCTGACCAGGGAGGTTACCTCTGGAAGGTGGCGACTATGACGGCCCTTGCCAACGTGTGGAACACCGCCTGGAAGCTGGCCAGAGCAGGGGTCGCAGCCTCTGCTATTCCCAACTGTGGGACGTCGAGGGCGTGGACCGCGAAGTAGTAGCGGTGCGGGCGGTCCCCGCGGGGTGGTGCGGCCCCGTAGTAGCCGACTCCGCCGCCATCGTGCCGCAGCTGGATGGCTCCGGGCGGCAAGGCGGAATCGGTCACGCCAGGTGCCCACGGGCGGCCTGCGTCACGCGGCAGGCTGGTCACGCTGGGCGGCAGGTTGACCACCACCCAGTGCCACCAGCCGGATGGAGTTGGCGCGTCAGGGTCAAAGCAGGTCACCATGAAGCTGGCCGTCGATGCCGGAAAACCGGACCAGCTCAGGGCAGGGGAGCGGTTCTCGCCCTCGGCGGCGTGGCGGAAGCTGAGCGGCGTGCCATCGGCGATGTCGGAGCTTTCCAGGGTGAATGCCGGGACTTCGGGAAGCAGGGAGTAGGGGTCAGGAGGGGTTGGGCGCACAAGGTTCACGGCGGCATCCTAGGGGTGATTTGGGCCGGTGCGGGCGCCAACCCGCGGCAAGTGACACACACCACGGGAGCACAAACCGTGCGGCGCGCCCCTATGTCACGGTGTGCGGCGGCGCAGGGTGGCTATCCCGGCGGCCAGCGAGATGACAACGAACACGCCAACCAGGCCGATGTTGGTCCACACCTCACCCACCGGTGCGGCCGTGGAGATGCCCTGCATCGCCTCGATGGCGTAACTGAACGGCACAACGTTGGAGAGCCATTCGAGCACGTCAGGCATCTGATCGCGTGGCATGACCAGCCCGCACACCGCCAGCTGCGGCAGCATCAAAGCCGGCATGAGTTGGACGGCCTGGAACTCGGTGCGGGCCAGCGCGGAGGCGGCCAACCCCAGCGCGCATCCCAGAATCGCCTCGACCACAGCCACCACAAGCATCAGCCAGGCGGACCCGGCCACGTCCAGCCCGCACACCCAGATGGCGAACCCAGTCAGCACAGCAGCCTGAATGGTGGCGGCCACCGCGAAGGCGAGCGCGTAGCCCAGCAGGAAGTCGGCTTTGCCGATCTGCGTGGTCATCAGCCGCTCCAACGTCCCCGAAGTGCGCTCACGCAGCGTCGCCACTGACGTGACCAGGAACATCACAACCGCTGGGAACACCCCAAGCAGCAGCGGACCAATTGTGTCGATCACCGGTACCGGAGAATCAGCAAACATCCACGCGATCAGCCCAAGCAGCAAACACGGCACCACAACCAGAATGCCGATGGTCCGCCGGTCATGGCGCAGCTGCGTCAGCACCCGAACGGCCGTTGCCCATGTGTGCCGGGCGCTCATGCTGCGCCCTGCTTTTCGACTATCGCCAAGAACGCCTCCTCGGCGCTGGCGGTCTCGGTGGATTGCAGCAGGTGAGGCAGGGTGTCATCGGCTATCACCCGGCCGTCTCGCATCAAGATGAGCCGGTCGCAATGGGTGGCCTCATCCATCACATGGCTGGAGACCAGCAACGTCTTGCCCTGTTGCGCCGCCAAATCGGCAAACAGATTCCACAGGTCGCGCCGCAACACCGGGTCCAGGCCCACAGTCGGCTCATCCAAAACGAGCAGATCCGGGTTACCGATCAGTGTGGCGGCCAGAGAAACACGCGAAACCTCTCCGCCGGAAAGGCGATGGACGGCATCGTCGGCATGTTTGGTCATGTCCACTGACTCGATTGCCGCGTCCACGGCACCGCGGGGAGCGTCGGCTATCCGCGCAAAGTACGTCAGGTTCTCCCGGACGGTCAGATCGGGGTAAACCGACGGCGCCTGCGTGAGATACCCGACGCGTTTGCGCAGTTCAGGGCTACCTGCCGGCTGCCCAAGGACGGTTGCCTCCCCGCATTGAACAATCTGAACCCCGACGATGACGCGCATCAACGTGGTCTTTCCGCTTCCGGATGGTCCAAGGAGCCCCACAATCTGGCCAGGTGGGATGTCAAGGTTCAGGCCGTGCAGCACGTGCTGCTTGCCGCGTATGACGTCAAGCTGGCGCAACCTGACAGCAGGCTCACGATAATTCATCACGTGGGGCCTACCCCGCCGCCCGCCGTTGCATTGCACGCCCCTTACCGTAGCGCCACGGCGGCGCTGCAGATGGAGAGACAGCCGAAGCGTACGTTGCAACGGCGGGACGGTGGGCATGTGCGGGTGGTGACGGGCCCACCCGCAGGCATAGGTGGTGACGGGACCACCCCTTGGACGGCGCCTGATCGAGATCGTGCCCCCTTCGCCCCCAAAGTGACACGACCTCGATCAGGCAGCCAATGGATGGACGAACGTCCCACGCAGCTTCTTCCCGGTTCGTTCAAGAAATCTCAAAAAGTTGAGGATCCGCCCTAGGTTGGCACTACCGTGCTCGCGCCCCATGCGCTATAGTACTTAGGTCCCAGTCCTGACGGGCCTCCATCGATGCAAGCGTCGCGTCGCGGGTTGGTCCGGCGCATCAGGGGACGCGAGCCCGATGGCTTGGCGGCGGTGCCGTGCATCCCGCTGTCAGGCCCGGCAGCGGCCCTCAGCCGGTCCTTCTGGCACCCGAAGTCCGTCGGGTGGGGATGAGCCGGGGGTGGACAGTTCCTTGCGCCCCACATCGCGTGGGGCGCAAGGAACCACCCGGAGTCTGTAAGCTACCCTCTACTTCTCTGCCCGCCGAGCCATCGGTGGGATTGACCTGATACTGACCGGCCTACACACAGAAAGCCCCGAAGCGACAACATGCTGAGCCGACTGCTACGTACCTATCTACGTCCTTATGGCTGGAACATCGCACTTGTCTTGGTTATGCAGACCATACAGGCGATGGCCAACCTCTACTTACCCACGCTAAACGCTGACATAATCGATAACGGCGTCGCCAAAGGCGATACAGGATATATCATCTCCACCGGTGGGATCATGCTCGCTGCTACCGCCGGACAAGTAATCTGCGCGATTGTGGCGGTGTACTTCGGTGCACGCACAGCCACAGCGTTTGGCCGCGACGTCCGCCAAGCGCTGTTTGACAAGGTGGAGACGTTCTCCGCCCGTGAGGTGGCCAAGTTCGGCGCACCGTCCCTCATCACCAGGACAACCAACGATGTCCAGCAGGTCCAGATGTTGGTGCTGATGACACTGATCATGCTGATCTCAGCACCGGTCATGATGATTGGCGGGGTGATCCTGGCTCTAGGCCAGGATGTCGAGCTTTCAGCGATTCTGTTGTTTGTTGTCCCAATCATGGCTGTGTTTGCCGCATTGTTGTTGCGGGCCATGGCCCCACTGTTCCGCGGAGTCCAATCCGGAATAGACAGGATAAACCGGATTCTGCGAGAACAGATCGGTGGTGTGCGGGTGATCCGCGCGTTTGTTCACGATGATTATGAGCGTGACAGGTTCGGTGAAGCGAATTCTGCTTTGACCCGGCTGCAAATCAAGGTTGGACGGCTGTTCTCGCTCATGTTCCCGTTTGTGATGCTGTTGACAAACATCTGCTCAATCCTGGTCATCTGGTTTGGTGGGCACCGCGTGGCAGAAGGCGCCATGGAGACCGGCGCCCTGACAGCGTTCATCACCTACCTGATGTACATCCTGATGAGCCTGCTGATGGCATCGATGATGTTCTTCTTCGTCCCCAGAGCCCAAGTGTGCGCCGAGCGCCTCCAACAGGTCCTGAAGACCAATTCCACAGTGGTCCAAGCCGACGATGCCGTCACTCACCTTCCCCGGCCAGGCGAAGTGGCCATGGATGCGGCATCGTTCCGCTATCCGGGGGCCGAGAATCCAGTGTTGAACGACATCACGTTCCAGGCTCATCCCGGCCAGACTCTGGCGATCATAGGCTCGACAGGTTCAGGCAAGACAACGCTGCTCAGTTTGATCCCGCGGCTGTTCGATGCCACAGGCGGATCGGTACAAGTGGGCGGAGTGGACGTGAAGGATGCGGCTTTGCAGACCGTTTGGGCTTCGATCGGTTTGGTGCCGCAGAAGTCCTACCTGTTCTCCGGGACCATCGCATCCAACCTGCGCTACGGAAAGTCAGACGCCACCGAGGAGGAGTTGTGGGCAGCCCTGGACGTGGCCCAAGCTCGTGACTTTGTCCAGGCGCTGGAAGGCGGGCTGGAAGCCGAAGTGGCCCAAGGGGGAACGAACTTCTCCGGAGGTCAACGCCAACGCCTGGCTATAGCGCGGGCCATCGTTCGGCGTCCCTCGATCTATCTGTTCGATGACTCATTCTCGGCGCTGGACTATGCGACCGATTCGCATCTGCGAGCCGCCCTGAAGAACGTGACACAAGGTGCGACGGTGGTCATTGTGGGCCAGAGGGTCTCCACCATCCGTGAGGCGGACCAGATATTGGTACTGGACTCCGGACGGATTGTTGGGCAGGGAACCCACTCACAGCTGCTGAAGGACTGTGAGACCTACAAGGAGATCGTCTATTCACAGATGAGCGCGAAGGAGGCAGCGTGAACGCCAAGGCAAGAAACAAGTCAGGCTCCACCACGCCTCCGCGCAGGCAAGGTGGCCACGGACCTGGTGGCGGACCCATGAGCATGGGAATGCCAGCAGCCAAGTCACTCAACTTCAAAGCATCCTCAGCCCGGCTGCTGCGCACGCTGAGCCCTGAACGGCTGCGGATGATCGCCGTGCTCGCCTTGGCCATCGTGTCTGTCGCGTTGGGTGTGCTGGGACCCAAGATGTTGGGCAACGCCACAAACGAGGTGTTCAACGGGTTCATCGGCTCGCGCCTGCCCGCCGGTGTTTCCAAAGCCGAGGTGGTTGCCTCGCTGCAAGCTAGGGGCCAGGACCAATTCGCAGACATGCTGGCAGGGATGGATGTTGTCCCAGGTGAAGGCGTCGATTTCGGCGCTGTTGGGCTCATTTTGGTCGCGGTGTTGACCATCTATGTTGCCTCCGCGCTGTTTGGCTACGCCCAAGGCATGTTGCTGACCGGCGTGGTTCAACGCTCCGTTTTCCGGATGCGCCGCGACGTGGAAACCAAACTGGGCTACCTGCCGTTGAGCTACTTCGACCATCAACCGCGTGGTGAGATCCTCTCGCGGGTCACAAACGACATCGACAACATCGCTCAAACACTGCAACAGACCCTGTCTCAGCTGCTCAACGCGGTATTCACTGTGCTGGGCGTGTTGGTGATGATGCTGACCATTTCCCCGTTGCTGACACTGGTCGCTGTGGCGACTGTGCCGGTTGCGGGAGTGATCACGATGCTCATTGCCCGCCGCTCCCAGCCACAGTTCATCCGCCAATGGCAGGCCACCGGTGATCTGAACGCCCACATCGAAGAGATGTACACCGGGCATGAACTGGTCAAAGTGTTCGGACGTCAAGCCCAAGCGGCTGACACATTCCGCGAACGCAACGGCGAGCTGTACACCTCAAGCTTCAAATCCCAGTTCATCTCCGGCACCATCCAGCCGTCGATGATGTTCGTGATGAACCTGGGGTATGTGGTGATTGCCGTTGTGGGTGGGCTGCGAGTCGCCTCAGGCACCATGTCCCTGGGAGACGTCCAAGCATTCATCCAGTATTCGCGTCAGTTCACCCAGCCGATCTCCCAGATCGCCTCGATGATGAACCTGCTGCAATCCGGTGTTGCCAGCGCCGAGCGGGTATTCGAGCTGTTGGACGAGCAAGAGCAAAGCCCCGATCCCATAGACCCAGTCCGGTTGACCGATGTGCGCGGCCAAGTCGACTTTGACGCCGTGGACTTCTCCTATGACCCAGATGTGAAACTGATCGAACGCCTGGACCTCCACGCTGTGCCAGGCCAAACCATCGCCATCGTCGGACCGACAGGAGCCGGGAAGACCACTTTGGTGAACCTGCTGGAACGGTTCTATGAGCTGCGCGGCGGGGCAATTCGACTCGACGGTGTGGATGTCAGAGCCATGGAACGCGGCGGTTTGCGCCACCACATCGGAATGGTCCTGCAAGACACATGGCTGTTCCAAGGAACCATCTTCGACAACATCCACTACGGCCGGCTCGACGCCACCCGCGAGGAGGTCCTCTCCGCCGCAGAGGCCACCTATGTGGACCGGTTTGTCAAACACCTGCCGGACGGCTATGACACCGTGGTTGATGAGGAAGGCTCAGGCATTTCCGCCGGTGAGAAGCAGCTATTGACCATCGCCCGAGCATTCTTGGCTGATCCGGCCATCTTGATCCTGGATGAAGCCACAAGCTCTGTGGACACCAGAACCGAAGTGTTGGTCCAACGGGCAATGGGCAAACTGAGGGTTGGGCGGACAAGCTTTGTCATCGCCCACCGCCTGTCCACCATCCGCGATGCCGACACGATTTTGGTGATGGAGGATGGCGCCATCGTCGAACAAGGAAATCACGAGACGCTCATGGCAGCTGAGGGTGCCTACGCGAGGCTGTACAACTCGCAATTCGCCGGAGCGGCAGCAGAAGGCTGAACGGAGGGGATGCCGGAGTGTTTGTCGAGGTCGAGGACCGTTATGATCCGCGGCTGGTCGAATACTTCGGCCTGAAAGACGTTGCCCTGCGCCGGCGCGCCGAACCTGAACAAGGCCTATTCATGGCCGAGTCAGCACACGTCATCACGCGCGCGCTGGACGCAGGGATAACGCCCCGCTCCCTACTCCTAGCCGCCCCAACCCTGCCGACGATGGCGCCCCTCACCTCCCGCCTGGACCCCGGCGTGCCGGTGTATGTGGGCACATATGAGCTGCTGCGGGAGATCACCGGTTTCCACGTCCACCGCGGCGTGCTGGCGGCGATGAACCGCCCCGAGCCACGCACCGTTGAACAGGTGCTCGCGGCGGTCGGATCGACGCCAGCGGACAGGCCTGCGATCCGACGTGTCGCCGTGCTGGAGGACATAGTCGACCACACGAACGTCGGGGCCATAATCCGGGCAGCCGCTGGGCTCGGCGTTGGAGGCGTCCTGGTGACGCCGCGGTGCGCCGACCCGCTGTACCGCAGGGCCGTCCGAGTGGCCATGGGCACCGTCTTCCAGATCCCGTGGGCCCGGATAGCTCCCTGGCCTGCGGGAATGGACATGCTGCGCCAAGCCGGCTACACGGTCGCAGCCATGGCACTGGACGCTGACGCCATCGATCTGGACAACTATGTGGCCGGCGGCCTACCGCCCAAACTGGCCATTCTTCTGGGAACTGAAGGGGCAGGGTTGTCCGCCCGCTCGGTTGGCCAGGCTGACGCCATCGTCCGCATTCCGATGTTGGCAGGGGTTGATTCGCTCAATGTGGCCGCTGCGGCTGCGGTTGCATTTTGGGCCACCAGACCGGCAGGCGATTGAGTGCGAACCGGCCCCGGGCCTGCAGCCCGGTACGGTTGGCCTGTGTCGAAACCCGCCCACCCGACGCTGGCGCAGATTGTCGCGATCCTCGATTCGCTCTACCCACCGGGTCTGGCCGAGGCGTGGGACGCGGTAGGACTTGTTGTTGGCGACCCATCTGCCCAGGTCAAACGGGTGGCGCTGGCAGTTGACCCTGTGCGCAGCGCCATCGAGGAGGCCATCGCATGGCAGGCTGACCTGCTGGTTGTGCACCATCCGCTGCTGCTGCGGCCCGTCCACTCGGTTGCCGCCACCACGTTCAAAGGGGCCATCATCCACAGACTCATCCAGGCTGGCTGCGCGCTGTACACCGCACACACCAACGCCGACTCCGCACAAGGTGGGGTGGCTGACGGCCTGAGCAACGCCATCGGACTGGAAGACCTGCACCCCCTGGTCCCCGCACCGCAAGGTCAGCCAGGGGAGGGGCTCGGCAGGGTAGGTCTCATATCCCCGACGATGCCGCTTGCCCAGTTTGCCCAACGCGTCGCCTCAGCGTTGCCGCCCACCCGCCACGGCGTCCGTGTGGCTGGCGATTTGGAAGGGGACGTGGGCAGGGTCGCGGTGGTGGCAGGTGCGGGGGATTCCCTGTTCGATGCTGTGCGCAGCGCTGACGTCGATTGCTATGTCACAGCTGACCTGCGCCATCACCCCGCATCCGAAGCCCGCGAGCGGGCTGAGTTTGATGGCGGCGGGCGCCCGTACCTTGTGGACGTGTCGCATTCGGCTTCGGAATGGCCGTGGCTGGCCGGAGCGGCAGTCAGGTTGGAACAGGCAGTGTCAGACCTCGGCGCTAGGGTTGTCACCACTGTTAGCCGGGTGGTTGCCGATCCCTGGGACGCCCGGTTCGGTGATACTCCGCCAGATCGGGGAGGAGAGACGTGAGCAAAGCACCTCAACAGGACCAGCAGCGGCTGCTCGATGTCCAGGCACTCGACACGCGGATCGATCAAGCAGTACACCGTCGCGAAAACCTGCCGGCAGCCGCCCAGTTGGCTGAGATGAAAGAGCAGGCTGAGCGAGCTGGTGAGGCGTCCGCCCAAGTTCGGGCCGAGTTGGGTGATGTCCAACGCGAACTGGCCAGAGTTGAACAGGACGTGGAAAAGGCCAAATCCCGGCGCGAACGCGACCAGGCCCGCCTGGATGAGGGCAGCGGCCAAGCCAAGGATCTTGTGGCATTGCAACACGAGGTGGATGTGCTGAACCGGCGGCTGACCTCCCTGGAGGACACCGAACTCGACATCATGGAGCGGGTGGAGGAAAAGCAGCGGTTGGTGGACGCAGCCCAAGCGGTGGTGGAACGCCTAGCCGAGCGCATGGCCGAGGTTGAAGCAGGCCTGACCAGCGAATATGCGCAGATCGATGAGGAGATTGCTGGGCTTCGCAGCGAACGGGACCAGACCACAGCCGGACTGGATGCCGGCCTCATGGCGCTGTATGAGCGGCTGCGCGCATCGCGCGGCGGGGTGGGCGCTGCGGCCCTGCGTGGCAAACGTTGCGAAGGGTGCCGGCTCGAATTGACCCCAGCCGATATGGAACACATCCGGGCAGCCTCACCCGATGAGGTGCTGCGCTGCGAAGAATGCGGCCGCATCCTGGTCCGTCCGGAAGATGGTGCAGCGTGAGCCAAACAAAAGGTCCATCCCGCCTGATAGTCGAGGCCGATGGCGGATCACGCGGAAACCCCGGCCCAGCCGCCTATGGCGTGGTGGTGCGTGACGCAAAGAGCGGGGCAGTCATCGCAGAGCGGGGCGAATTCATCGGTGAGGCAACAAACAACGTTGCCGAGTACTCCGGTCTGGTGGCCGGCATCGAAACGGCGCTGCAGATCAACCCCACAGCATTCCTGGATATTCGGATGGACTCGCGCCTGGTGGTCCAGCAGATGTTGGGTCACTGGAAGATCAAGCACGCCGACATGCGCCGGTTGGCCACCAAGGCCCGCAGCCTGCTGACCGGTGCGTCGGCCACATTCACCTGGGTGCCGCGCGGCCGCAACACCGAAGCGGATCTGCTGGTCAACGAGGCAATCGACAACCGCAAACCCATAAAGCGGGACTTCGAGTTGCCGCCACCTGAGGAGGAGCCCGCCCCACCCACGCCCGATGTCGGCGCCGGCCCGGATACCGGTGCTGGCGGCCAAGGTGGCGGCGCGGGGGATGGCGAGTGGCCGGCATCGGACGCTGGCGGCGGTGCAGGTGGGGAACCAGGTTTGGTGGGGGCGAGCGGCGAGGCAGGGGAGCTGAGCCTCGGGCAGGCGGTGGCAGGGTCACACCGCATCGCCTCAGGGCGCTACCGCTCCTTCACCCGGTCCCGGCCCACCACGGTCCTTCTGGCCCGCCACGGTGCCTCGACGATGACGGACCTTGCCACCACTGTGTTCTCCGGGGCTGTGGTGCCCGGACCGCCGCTATCACCCAGCGGGGCGCTGCATGCTGAAGGCCTGGCGGCGCTGATAGACAGGGTGGCGCTGCGCGGGCTGTGGCCGGACGTCGATCCGCCGATTGCGCTGCTGACATCGCCCACCTTGCGGGCCCGGCAGACAGCCGCTGTGGTTGGTCAGACCATAGGTCTGGACGCTGTGCCTGACTATTCGTTCATCGAGGCGAACTTTGGCGACTGGGACGGGTTGAGCGTCGAGGAAGTCGAGGAACGCTGGCCGCGGTCCGCCAGGCGCTGGTTCGGGGACCCGGACTACCGCCCAGATGGCGGAGGAGAGTCCCAGAACGACATCTACACCCGGCTGAAGCGAGGCCTGACCAGGGTGGTTGAGACCTATCCGGTCAGCACCATCGTCATCGTCTCCCACGCCATCGCGATGCGCGCGGCGCTCGGGGTGGCGCTGGGTGCACCTGCCCAAGCCTGGATGCGCTTCCGCATCGCCCCCGGTTCGATGACGGCCCTGCATTTCTGGCCAGCAGGAGAGACCGAGGTGCTAGCCCACAACTGGACGTTGCTGAACGCAGTGCCGCCGCTCTAGCCCAGGGGTTGGGCACGGGTAGGCTGGGCGGCGCGGACGAGTTGGCTGGGCGGTCGCGGCGGGCTTTGGCCCGGCGAGGAACGTCCGGACTCCACAGAGCAGGGCGGTGGGTAACGCCCACCCGGGGCGACCCGCGGGACAGTGCCACAGAGAACAGACCGCCGCCTTCCCCACCTGGGGTAGACGGTAAGGGTGAAACGGTGGTGTAAGAGACCACCGGCGCCCCCGGTGACGGGGGCGGCCAGGTAAACCCCGCCCGGTGCAAGGCCAGACAGGAAGCGTTTGAGGGTTGCTCGCCCGAGCTTCCGGGTAGGCCGCACGAGGCGCACGGCAACGTGCGCCCTAGATGGATGGCCGCCGCCGCGCAAGAGCGGGCAACCGCAGCGCGGTACAGAATCCGGCGTACAAGCCAACTCGTCCGCCCCACTCCCTGCCCGTCGCCCTCATGCCGACGGCATGTCCCTGTGAGGTCCGCATTGTGAGATGGGGTGGAGGGTTTTGGCTGGGGGCTGGGTTGGAGGGCTGGGGTGGAGCGATGGGTGAGATGGATGCCGTACGGCGGCTCGAATCTGTCAACCGACTGCTTCAAGCAGTCAAACGGGATCTTGGCGATTCCTCGACCTGGGATTACGTCCGGTTCTATCCATATTCGCTGGCGCTGGGCACCGTCGATGCGATCTGGTCAGTGCGGGTGCGCGCTGGCGAGACGATCCAGATTGTGGCGCGCTACGCCGCGTACCGGCGCG
This sequence comes from Bifidobacteriaceae bacterium, assembly GCA_031255835.1. GTDB lineage: Bacteria > Actinomycetota > Actinomycetes > Actinomycetales > WQXJ01 > JAIRRT01. The sequence goes on from JAIRRT010000024.1 coordinate 12,808, forward strand.
ACCAGGGAGCTGATCCGGACACAGACACGTCCTCGGACTTGCTGCACACATTCGATGTGCTCGGAGTTGAGGGATGGACGGAGCGGATAGGCAACCATCAGCGGACATACGCCTCGGTTGAGGCGCCGCCCAAAGCTGAGGCTGTCCGCCGCGCCGCTGCCGTCCTGGTGGACGGTGGGATCGAGACCCCAGAGGACCTGGACCGGCTGGTAGCCGGCGGCGGTGCGGCTTTGCGCAGGGTCGAATCGGCCTGGCGGTCAATTCCCGGCGAGGCTTCGGGCCTGACCTGGCGCCGGTTGGGCCTTGTGACCGGTGCCTATGACCTGCCACCCTCCCCCTGGCTTGTTCACTACATCGCCGATGCCGCACCCGGCTCGCGTACATCACAAGCCGGTGAGCTGCTGGATGAGGTCGCTTTGCGGCTCGGGGTAGCGCCAATGGCGCTGCGCCAAGCAATCTGGCACTACGAGTCCACCAGCCAGCCAGATGCCGCACTCGTCCACCAAGGGGCCAGCAAGTAGCCTGAGTGACGCGCGGGCGAAACATAGCGTGCTACTTGGTCGCCTATACTCCGGCGGGTGCCTTCCTTGACGCTCAAGGCGGCTTCTGTCGCCAAACTCGATGTTGACGTGCTGGTTCTGGCTGGGTGTAAGGCCGGAGGCAAGGTGCAGCTGGCGCTGCCCCCGCAGCTACCCCCGCTCGCAGTGGATCACATCAGAAAACTGCTGTCTGACCTGGGGTTCAGCGGTAACGCGGACACGGTGATCCGGCTGCCAAGCGCCGGGTTTGTGAAAGCGCCGGTGGTCGCGGTGGTCGGCATGGGGGAAGAGCCTGCCGGGCAGTGGACACCTGAAGCGCTGCGCAGGGCAGCCGGTGCCGCAGTGCGCCAACTCGGCGGAACCAAGCGCGTGGGCATCGCATTTGAGGCGCCTAACGTTCCAAGTGTCGGCGCCATCGGCGAAGGTGCCCTGATCGGGGCATACATGTTTGACCGCTACCGGGACCGTCCGGCCGCAGAGCCGCCCGAGCAGATCATCGTTGCCCACTCCGATGGCCGTGCCAAAGCGTTGAAGGCGGTCATCGAGCGAGCCAGCATCGTGGCCCACGCAGTAAACACGACACGCGATCTGATCAACACCGCGCCGAACGATCTCCCGCCAGACGCCATGGCCAACGCCGTCCGTGAGGAGGCAGAGACGTATTACGTCGAGGTGAGCGAGCTAAACAAGGCAGCCTTGTGCAATCACCGCGGCATTTTGGCCGTTGGCCAGGGCTCAACCCACCCTCCGCGGTTGGTCAAACTGGAGTGGTTTGGGCGCGAAGGGCCCTTGGACGTAGCGCTGGTGGGCAAAGGCATCACGTTCGATTCGGGCGGGCTCTCGCTCAAGCCGGCCAGCTCCATGGCCACCATGAAGTACGACATGTCCGGTGCTGCGGCAGTCGCTGCCGCCGTCATCGCCGCTGCCAGGCTCAAGCTGCCAATCAATGTGACTGGTTGGCTGGCGCTGGCAGAGAACATGCCGTCCGGCTCGGCCCAGCGTCCCGGAGATGTCATCCGGATGCTGAACGGCACCACCGTCGAGGTGACCAACACCGATGCGGAAGGCCGCCTGGTCCTGGCTGACGCATTGACTAGCGCCGTCGAGGAGGAGCCGGCCGTGGTTGTCGATGTGGCCACATTGACCGGAGCACAGGTGGTTGCGCTCGGGAACCTGACCGCAGGCGTCATGGGTGACGATGATGTCAGGGCCGAGATTGTCCGTGCGAGCGAAGCCGCTGGTGAAGCGATGTGGCCGATGCCGTTGCCACAGGATATGCGACCCATGATCGATTCAAAGGTGGCGGACTTGGTGAACAATGCAAGCCGCGACGGGGCCATGCTCACCGCCGGGATGTTTCTGCGCGAGTTCACCGACGGGCGGCCGTGGGCGCACCTCGACATTGCCGGACCGGCGTTCAACAGCGACAAGGCGGCTGGCTACAACCCGCTGGGCGCCACAGGATTTGCCGTTCGCACACTGATCGCGTTCATCGAAGGGCGCGTAACCGATTAGCGGCTGTGGAGCGGGGGTGCCGCACTGGGGCGTGCGTGCCCTAACGTTGGACGGTGACTTCGACCGAATCCAGCGCCGCCAACAGCGCCACACCAACCGAACCCACCCGCCCCGCCACACAAGTCGATCAAATCGCCAACCGGTACGCCGATGAGCTTGCCGGGCTGTCGCCGATCATGGCGACCCAGGCGGGCGTCGAAACCTACAACTCCCAGCTCGATGACTTCTCGCCGTCCGGGCACGCCGCTCGCCACCGCCTGGCCCAGGATGCTTTGCGCCAACTCGATGCCGCCGAGTGCGTCGACGCCACAGACCAGGTGACCGTCGCGGCCATGCGCGAACGCCTCGGCATCGAGACCGAGCTGTTCGAGGCCGGCGAGCATCTGCGGAACCTGAACAACGTGGCCTGCCCGGTCCAAGATGTGCGCAGCGTGTTCGATTTGATGCCCCGCAAGACGGCTGACGATTGGGCCGTGATCGCTGCCCGCCTGGCCGCTGTGCCCGCGAGCTTGGCCTCCTACCGAGCAGCGCTGTCAGAGGGCCAACGCCGTGGCATGCTCCCTGCGTTACGGCAGGTCAGGATCGGGATTGGCCAAGCCCAAGGGATGGCCGGTGAGGGCTCGTTCTTCGATGACCTGATTGCCGCCGCCGATGCCGTCCCACCCACTTTGGCGCACGATCTTGCCACCGGCGCCGCCCAAGCCAAAGCCGCATACGGCGATCTAGCCGACTTCCTGGCCGACCACCTCGCCCCAAGCGCACCCGACCGCGACGCGGTTGGGCGCGAGCGGTACGAACTGGCTTCCCGGTACTTCCTTGGCTCGGCTGTTGACCTCGATGAGGCCTACGCCTGGGGTCTGGATGAGCTGGCCCGCGTGGCAGCGGAGCAGCAGGCTGTTGCGGAGGAGATCGGTGGGCCGGGTACGAGTGTCCAGGACGCCATCGTGCAACTGGACAAGGATCCGCGCTGGCAGATTCACGGAACCGACGCGCTGCGCCAGTGGATGGCTGACGTCTCGCAGGCCGCGATGGACGGGCTGGCTGGCTCGCAATTCGATGTCACCGATCAGGTGCGGCGCCTGGAGTGCATGATCGCCCCCACCCATGACGGCATCATCTACTACACCGGGCCCTCGCAGGACTTCTCCCGCCCGGGGCGTATGTGGTGGTCAGTGCCTGAAGGCGTGACCGACTTTGCCACCTGGCATGAGCGGACCACGGTGTACCACGAGGGCGTGCCCGGTCACCACATGCAGGTTGCGCTGGCCACAGCCAACCAGGCTGAGCTGAACCGTTGGCGCCGGATGTTTGTGTGGGTCTCGGGCCACGGCGAGGGTTGGGCGCTGTATGCGGAGCGGCTGATGGACGCGCTCGGCTACCTGCCAGAGCCATCTGATCGGTTCGGCATGTTGGACGCCCAGCGGCTGCGCAGCGCGCGGGTTGTGTTCGACATCGGCGTTCACCTGGAGCTTCCCGCGCCGGCCGAATGGGGTGGCGGGACATGGACGCCGGACAAGGGCTGGGCGTTCCTGCGCAAGAACGTCGCCATGGAGGAGGCGTTCTTGCGGTTCGAGTTTGAGCGCTACCTCGGCTGGGCTGGCCAGGCGCCGTCCTACAAGCTGGGCGAGCGTCTGTGGACTGCCGCCCGCGATGCCGCCGCCGAGTCCGCCCGGGCAGCTGGCCGGGAGTTCGACATCAAGCAGTTCCACATGCGCGCCTTGCGCCTGGGCAGCCTGGGGTTGGACGTCCTGCGTGACGCCCTGACCGGCACGTCCGCCTGACACCTCCACCTCTCCGACGATGACGCCCCCTCCTGCCGCTGGCCGTTCCGGTCCCGAGGGCTCTGGTTCCAAGGGCTCTGGTGCGCCCGGAGTGCCTGGCGGTGCGGGGACGGGGTCTGGTGCGGGGCGCCGCGCTGGGCCTGGTGTGGGTGTTGGCGCGGGTGTTGGCGGCGAGATCTTTCGGGTCAAGGGGTGGATTGGCGGCCAGCCGGTGAGCGTGCGTGTGTTTGCCGACAGGTTCGAGTGGGAGCCGAGATCGGGCAGGGCCAGGGGGCGTGGGCTGGGCTTGGGCGGTCCGGATCCTGGTGGCCCGGCCCGCGGAGAGCTGGCCACAGCGGCTGTCGAATCGGCTGATCGGCGGCGCGTAGGCGTCGCCACCTCCAGGGTTGAGCTGAGGCTGCGTCCCGGTGCTGGCCTGGCCGTATTGGCAATCGACGCCGCCCATGACGCAGCCTTGGCACTGCGTCAACTCGCCCAGGAACTAGCCGGCATCCCCGTCCCCCCGCGCCGCCGCCTCCTAGACCCAACCGCGGCAGCAGCCGCCCAAGCAGCCCGCGCCGCCTGGCGCCCCGGGCACGAGAGCGCGAGTGGGCAGGGCGCCGTGGGCACCACCGCCCCAGAGGCCACGCGTGCCGCAGCACAGCGCACCGCGGGGGCCGGCAGCACGGATGCGGGCGACCTCCTTGACTCGCTCGATGCTCTGCGCGCCGCGGGCCTGCTCACACCCGAGGAGTTCGACGCCAAGCGGCGTCAGCTGCCCACGCCTCCGCCCGGCAGTGATCCACCGCTCGCCTGACCCCGCCGCCCCGCCGGACCCGCCTGCCCGGCCACGCCGCGCCCCAGCCGCCAACCCCGCCTGCCCGGTCACGCCGCGCCCCAGCCGCCAACCCCACCCGCCCCGCGCCTGCGCCCCATGGTGTCGGGTACTGTGGCCGGTCGTGTACCGGGTGTTGTTCGAGCGAGTGTTTGTGCGGCTTGACCCTGAGTTGGCGCACCGGGTGAGCTTCGCGCTGATCCGCCTGGCCGGCGCCGTGCCCCCGCTGCGCGCACTGATCCACCGGATGTTTGTGCCGCGCCGCATCCCGCCCGTCAGCATGTTCGGCCGGACCGCCCCCGGCCGGCTCGGCCTGGCCGCCGGGTTCGCCAAGAACGGCGAAGGCATTGCCGGACTGGCGATGCTGGGATTCGCGCACATCGAGATCGGCACAGTCACCGCTCTTGCCCAGCCTGGCAACCCCCAACCCCGGCTCTGGCGCGTCCTAGACCAGCGCGGATTGCGCAACCGCATGGGCTTCAACAACCAGGGCGCCGCGCGCGTTGCCCGCCGCCTCGCCAGCGTGCGCCGGACCAAGGCGGGCAGGGCGGCCACCGTCGGAGTGAACATCGGAAAGTCGAAGGTGACGCCGCTGGAGCGCGCGCCGTATGACTACGCCACATCCGCCCGCCTCCTCGCACCGTATGCCGATTACCTGGTGGTCAACGTGTCCTCGCCCAACACGCCGGGCCTGCGTGATCTTCAGGCAACCGACCACCTCCGCGAGATCCTCCTAGCCGTCCGCCATGCCGCCGATGCCGTCACGCCCCACCGGCCCGCCGAGGTTCCGCCTGGTGTTTTGCCTGGTCAGCAGCGAGTTCCGCTGTTGGTGAAAATCGCGCCGGACCTCACCGATGAGGAGATTGACGCGATTGCCGATCTAGCCGTGGAACTCCAGCTGGACGGCGTGGTGGCGGTCAACACCACCGTGGCCCACCCACTGGGCGAGGGCGGGCTGTCAGGCCCGGCGCTACGCGGTCGCGGCGTCGAGGTGGTGGGCAGGTTGCGACAGCGGATGGGAGATGGCCCGGTCATAATCGGTGTGGGCGGCATCAGCGATGTAGACGCCGCCCGCGCTTACCTGTCGGCGGGTGCAACAGTAATACAGGCGTACACAGGCTTCATCTACGAGGGCCCCGCTTGGCCCGGACGCATCAACGCCGCGATCTGACCCCGGAACCTCCAGGTGCCGACCAGGGTGGCCGGGTAGTCTCGATCAGGTGAGCAAATCTGGTTGGCGGGGCTGGCGGCGAATCTGGATCGGGGCCTTGTGCGTGGCTGGACTGGTTGGTGGCGCGGCGGGATGCACCAAGCCGGCCGAGCCGCAAGATGGCGGCCAGACGGCAGCGGAACCGGCCGCACCACAGGCGTCAGGTGGTGGACCAGCGGAGGAGTTGGGGCAGGCCATCGCGGACGGTTTCAACGCCGGCGCGTGGGACTCGATTGACTGGGCCGATCCGACCGGGCAGCCCTGGCCCGCGGGCAAGGCGAGCGCGGACCGCTGGCTGGGAATGGTCCGCGAGCTGACCAGGTTCACCGCCGAGCTGGAGTTCAAGGGTCTCGATGAGTCCGCCCCTTCCGACGGTGCCCCCACCGGCGGGGCCCGGAACGTCGCGACCGCCAGATACTCCATGACATGGCGCTGCTTTCCGCGTGGTGTGGCCCACGATGACGAGCAGGGCAGCACAATCCTCGACACCTGGGTCCGCCTGGTCGAGACACCCGAAAACCCGGAAGGCGAGGGCGGGAGCGCTGCGCCCGAGGGTGCCGCGACCACCGGTGGTGCTGTGGGTGGTGAGGGTGCTGCGGCGGGTGGCGGTGCGGCATCGGCGGGCGGAGATTTTGGGGGGTGGCGGGCAGTTTGGTCCACTGTGTTGCTGGCGGGGGACGTGGTGGATGATGCCGCAGAGTTGGTCGAGACGCGCCAGCGGGCCGCCCGCGGCCGGATCATGGCGGCCGATGGTACGGCGTTGGTCGAGGACAGAGGCGTGGTTGACGTCGGAGTGAACAAGCCGCTTGTGACCGAGGGCACCGACCCGGGCGATGTCGCCAGGCAGCTGGCTGAGGTGCTGGAGATCGATCCGGGTGCATATGCGGACAAGGTGGCTGCCGCCGGGCCGCAGGCGTTTGTGCCGGCGCTTACCCTGCGTGACGGCGAGGCGGGCGCGTATGACTTCACCGAGTTTGGCCAAGCGGTCTTGGTGCAGGCCGGGACGCTGCCACTGGCACCGTCTCGCCAGTTTGCACGAGCGCTTCTGGGCGTGGCGGGGGAGGCCACGGCCGAGATTGTCGATGCATCGGAGGGCGCCATCGAGCCAGGTGACGTGGTTGGGCTCTCGGGCATGCAGCGGACCTATGACGAGCTCCTGCGAGGCACCGCCGGCGCCACCCTGCGCATAGTCCCGCCCGAGGAGGGGGACGCAGGTGAGGGCGGTGAAGGCGGCGGGGGCGGTGCCGGGGGCGGTGCTGAGACCGACCCAGCAGACGCCAACCCACCCGCCGGAACCAACCCGCCCGCCGGGGCCGACCAGGCCGGCGAGCAACCCCCAGACCAAACCACCCCAACTCACCCCGAGATCGAGCTGGTCTCAATCGCGCCGCGGGCTGGGCGGGACGTTGTGATCACGCTGGACGCCGCTATCCAGGACGCCGCAGACAATGCCCTGGTGGCCGCCGGCCAGGTCCCCGCCGCACTGGTCGCAGTCCGGCCCTCAACCGGAGCCCTGGTGGCCGTGGCCAACTCGACCGCCACCGAAGGCGTCAACATCGCGCTGGACGGCCGGTACCCGCCCGGGTCAGTGTTCAAGGTGGTCACAGCTCTGGCGATGATCCGCCAGGGCATGAACCCCGACACCCCAGTCAACTGCCCGGGCTCGCTCGACGTGGACGGCAGGCAGTTCGGCAACTATTCCGGCTACCCGCGTTCCGGCATCGGGCAGATCACCTTGGGGCGGGCGTTCGCGCTGTCCTGCAACACCGCCTTCCTGGGCGCCGCCGGCTCCATACCCCAAGCCGCGCTGTGGGACGCGGCGGCCGATCTGGGCGTGGGCGCAGGCATGCCGATTGGCGTGGACGCGTTTGCCGGCGATGTCCCGGCCGAGGCCGATGGCACCGAGCACGCCGCAGAGATGATCGGCCAAGGCCACGTGCTGGTCACCCCGGCGGTCATGGCTGTGGTGGCCGCATCGGTCCAGGCCGGCGCTCGCGTCACACCGACCCTGGTGACCGACCCACCCAACGCCGGCAGCGACTACGCCCAGGCCCCATCCGGACTGACCCCCGAGGAGGCCGCAATCCTGCGCGCGATGATGCGCCAAGCAGTCACCAACGGCACGGCAGACTTCCTGGAGGGCCTGCCTGGTGAGGTGGGCGGCAAAACCGGCACAGCAGAGTTCGGCAGCGCAACGCCACCCGAGACGCACGCCTGGACAATCGCGACCGATCCGTCAAACGATCTGGCGGTGGCCGTCATCGTCGAGGGGGGAGCGTCAGGGGGAGAGGTGGCTGGACCCGTTGTGGCGAACTTCCTCGAGCTGGTTGGCGGTCAGGCGAGCCCCCCGCCAGCCGGCTAGAACCACTCGAGACGGTGAGGGGCGCGCTCGGACGTCTTTGCGGGATCGGTGACCGCGACATCACCCAGGATGTCGTTGACCTGCTGCATTACCTCGGCAGGCAGCTTGACGCCGGACGCCTTGACGTTCTCCTTGACCTGTTCAGGCCTTGACGCTCCGACGATGGCGCCCGCCACCCCTGGATTTGTCAGTACCCATGCGATGGCGAACTGGGCCATGGTCAGTCCGAGCCCATCGGCCAGGGGGCGCAGGCGCTGGACCCTGGTCAGGACATCATCGGTGAGGTAGTCGCGGATTCCGGACTCGTTTGGCTTGAGCTGTGCCGCGCGCGAATCGGCCGGGACGGGCTTGCCGGGCAGATACTTGCCGGTCAGGACGCCCTGAGCCATGGGGGACCACACGATCTGGCTGACGCCTTGGGTCATTGAGGTCGGGATGACCTGGGCCTCGACCACCCGCCACAGGGCCGAATACTGCGGCTGGTTGGAGATCAGCTGGAAGCCGAGTTCCCTGGCGTAGTGCACGCCCAGGCGGATCTGATCGGCAGTCCACTCGCTGACGCCGATGTACAGGGCTTTGCCCTGGCGCACAACGTCCGCGAACGCCTGCATGGTCTCCTCTATCGGGGTGGCGTCATCCCAGCGGTGGGCCTGGTACAGGTCCACATAGTCGGTGCCGAGGCGCTTGAGGGAACCGTTGATCGATTCGAGGATGTGCTTGCGGGACAACCCCGAATCGTTGGGGCCGCCCGGGCCGGTTGGCCAGAAGACCTTGGTGAAAATCTCGAGCGACTCGCGGCGCTGACCGGTCAGGGCCCGGCCGAGTACCGCCTCTGCCTTGGTGTTGGCATAGACGTCTGCTGTGTCGAATGTGCTGATACCTGCATCCAGTGCGGCGTGTACGGAAGCGATGGCGACGTCATCGTCGATCTGATTGGCGTGGGTTAGCCAGTTGCCGAAGATGATGTCGCTGATGCGCAGACCGGACCGTCCAAGAAAGACTGTGTTGACCATGCCGCCCACCCTACTCACCCCGCAGCACGGGCGCGTGCGGGCGGGCCGGGCGCACGGAGGTCAGTGTTGGCACGCGCAGCGGCGCCAGCGCAGGTCTAGCTGGGGTAGGCGCGGCGCTCCACTTGCGGCTTGGGCAGGCGGGTGCGGCGCATCTGGATGGAGCGGGAGATGCCGTACCACACGCTGCCGCGCGGCACGTTCTCGGCACCGAACTTGGCGTTGAGGGCTCGGCGCAGCCTCACCCCGCGCACGGCCGCATCGATGGCGAACGAGAGTGTGACGGCATACATGACCAGGATCATCACAGCTGAGGCCACTGGCGAGCGGTTCAGCGCAAACACCCCGACAATCATTGCGACCGCGGCGAACAAAAAGAATTCGCCTATTGAAGTGCGCGAATCGATCCAATCGCGGGTCCAGCGGCGCACCGGACCCTTGTCGCGAGCAGGCAGATAGCGCTCCTCGCCGGTCTGCAGCGCACGGTTCATGCGCTCGCGTGCACGGTCGCGTTGCTCCCTGGTCATCTTGGCGGCTTCGCGCCGATCTGTGGGCGCCAGAGGGCGCTTGTTGGCCGACTCCGCCTCTTTGCGGGTGGGTGTGGGACGCCCCTTGCCTGGGGGCTTAGCAGGTTCGGGGGCGTCGGGACGCTTCGGTCTAAGAAAAGCCACGTTCTCAAGGGTAACCGCCGTCCAGGTCACCCCGCTCCGCCCAAAGACTGTACGCGGCTGCGCTGGACGGAGTAGTGTGCCTGATCAGTGCCGATGAAGGCAAGAGACCTACGCCTCGAAGTGCACTGAAACTGCGAATACCTACCGGCTTTTCCATCTTCTACCGTTGTCCCAGGTTTTTGTTCAGAAAGGCGATATTCATGTCCCTCAAGCCCCTCCTGTTGCGCCGTTTTGCGCCAGCCGTGGTCGCGACCGCCAGCCTTGCCCTAGCAGGGTTGGCCGTACCGGTACCGGCTCAAGGCGTTGTCGCCCCCACCTCCTCCACCCTTGCCCGTCAAGCCTCAGCCGACGGCATTGTCCTGTTGCGCAACGACGATGCCGTCCTACCCCTCGATGCCTCCCGGAAGGTTGCAGTGTTTGGCCGGGTCCAGCTCCAGTACTTCTATGGCGGCTACGGCTCAGGCCGGCTCCCCAACGCCCCCTACAAGACCGATCTGCTGACAGGTCTGCGGGGCAACCCATCGATCACCGTCGATGAAGAGACCGCTGCGGTCTACACCCAGTACTGCGAGGAGCACCCGGTAACCGGCAGCCCCGCATTCCTTGCCGAGATGCCCGTGAGCGCGCAGTTTGCCGAGGAGGCCGCCGCGCGCTCGGACACCGCGCTAGTGGTGATCGGCAGGGCGGCTGGCGAGAACAACGATGTCAATCCGACCAACTACACCCTGCGCCCCCCGGAGCGGACCATGCTGGCCCAGGTGACAGCCGCCTTCGACAAGGTGGCCGTCCTGGTCAACACAGGCAACGTCATCGACCTGACCTGGGTGAATGACTATGACATCGACTCCCTCGTGATCGCCTGGCAAGGCGGCCAAGAGTCCGGTCCTGCCGCCGCGGACGTCCTTTCTGGTGACGTGACGCCATCGGGCAAGCTGCCGGACACGTTCGCAACGTCGCTGCAGGACTACCCGGCGCGGGAGTTCTTTGGAGGCACAGCGTTCACCAACTACGCCGAGGACATCTTTGTTGGCTACCGCTACTTCGAGACGTTCGCGCCGCAGAATGTGCTGTTCCCCTTCGGCTACGGCCTTAGCTACACCGACTTCTCGGTTGTGACCCAATCGGTCACCGAGTCCGCGGGGCAGATCGCTGTGCGCGTGCGTGTCACCAACACAGGCACCGCCCCGGGCAAGGAAGTTGTCCAGGTCTACTACGGCGCGCCAACCGGAAAGCTCGGCAAGGCGGCCCGCTCACTGGTCGCCTACGTCAAGACGAACAACCTGATGCCAGGGTCCTCAGAGACTGTCACCTTGACATTCGATGTGACAGACATGGCCTCCTACGATGACGCCGGCTACACCACCGCCGATGGCGGATCCAAGTCCGCCTGGGTCCTTGAGGCTGGCGATTACCCCGTCTATGTGGGCACTTCAGTCCGCAATGCCGTTCAAGAGGGCGTCCACGTTGAGTCCGCCACCAGGGTTACTGAACAGTTGGAGGAAACCCTGGCCGTCTACCCGTCTGCCAGCGCTTTCGAGCGTTGGCACGCAGCGGAGAACCAGAGCGGCGAGGTTGAGCTGGTCAAGACCGGTCAGGTCACCCCGACCCGCACCCTCGATCTTCCCGCCCGCATCACCGCCTCTTTGCCGCCGGACCGTCCCTATGCTGCGAGCGGACCGGCCGCCAGCCCAATCAAACTGGTTGACGTCTACAACGGCACCGCCACCATGGAGCAGTTCATGGCGCAACTGACGCTGAACGAGCTGTCCCTGATGACTGCAGGTTGCGGGCCATGCGGCATGGCAGGCGTATCTGGAGGCACGTCGGTCTACGGCGCCGTGACTCAGACACTGCTGAACACCTATGGCGTGCCCGATATGGCCACTTGCGATGGTCCTGCTGGCGCCCGCATCACCGCCACCGCCACGCAGATCCCGAATGGCACGGCGCTTGCCGCCACCTGGAACGACAAACTGGTGGCGCAGCTGTTCGAGTCCATCGGTCAGGAAGTCCTGATCAACGGCTCATCGGTGCTCCTGGCGCCAGGTATGAACATCCACCGCGACCCGCTGGGCGGGCGCAACTTTGAGTACTTCTCTGAGGATCCACTACTGACCGGCCAGATGGGCTCGGCTGCCGTTCGCGGTCTGCAATCCCAGGGTGTCTCGGCCACGCCGAAGCACTTTGCTGCCAACAGTCAGGAGACATCGCGGCGCACCAATGATTCACGCGTCTCAGAACGTGCCCTGCGTGAGATCTACATGAAGGGCTTCGAGATTGTTGTCAAGGGCGCCAAACCTCAGAACATCATGGCCTCCTACAACCTGGTCAACTCCATCCAGGCCCACGAGAACTATCAGCTGATCACCATGGTGTTGCGTGAGCAGTGGGGATACGACGGCGTTGTCATGACGGACTGGAACTCGACTCTGACGGCCGATCCAGACTTCCCGGGCATCACCGCCAACTCCTACCGCGTACGGGCTGGAACCGATGTCCTCAAGCCCGGTGGCCAGAAAGCCGAAGGCGATCCCGAAGCCGCTGTGCGGGCGGGCGCCCTGCATGTGGGTGAGGTTCAAGCGGCCGTGGAGAGGGTTTTGAACTTCGCGCTGAAGTCATCCCGCTTCCGCCAGGTCAATAGCCTGCCGCTGTTTGACTACACGCCAGGCACGCCAGCCTTCGCAGTCGATCAACCCGAGCCGACGCCCTCGCCTGCGGAGATGATCTACCTCAATGGTCAGGCGATGAGGGGGTTCGATCCAGCCGTGCTGAATTACACGATGTATCTGCCGGCCGGCACCGACTATCCCACCATCACAGCTAGTGTTCCCGGGACGGTGAGCGCCTCCATTGTGCAGCCCTCAGCGGCACGGCCCCGCGGTGATGTGACGGTTAGTAGTCCAGACGGGAGTGCCAGCCGGTACCTGATTGCGTTCTCGTCTGAATCGGGGATTCCGCTGCCCGGCGTGCCGGTGACCAACGCCCGGTTGACTTCCATCGAGATCAACGGCACGCCGATGGTGGAGTTCAACCCTGAACGGTTTGACTATTCGACCTTCGTGGCGGATCCGGCTGCGGCCGATGTAACCGGAACGGCCGGCCCCAATGTCGATGTATTCGTAACGCGGGACGGCAATCTGGTGACGTTGACGGTGCAATCGCCCAGCGAAAAGAAGCGCTACACCGTTGCCTTGGAGGGTCCGCAGGTCGAGTTTCCGCACTCAGATGAGTTTGATGGCACAACGCTGAAGGATTTCTGGACGGTTGACAACCAGACATCCAGCCTCTCGGCCGCCACCGCCGGGGTGCTGAATATCACTGGCGAGCCAGGCGACTGGCTGCGGACTGCCACGGGCATGAAGAATGTGGTCTGGCAGCATTCGCCGGGCAACTGGACGGCCGTTGTCAAGTTGACGCCGGATGTGTTGCCCACCACAAGGTTCCAGCAGGTTGGTTTGCAGGTGTTCCAGGATGAGGACAACTACGCTCACCTGGCCTGGAAGTGGGGCACCGAGCGGCGGTGGGGTTTGGTGGTTGAAGCCAACGGCACCGACACCCAAACCAACTCAACCAGCGCCATACCGACAGCAGTAGGGCCTCTGGCGCTGCGGGTTGATAAGCGCGGCGGCGAGTACACGTTCTACACCGCCCGGGCCGATGTCAACTCGGTGCTGTTCCGCTGGCAGCAGATTGGGTCTGTTGTGCAGACCGCCTGGACCGAACCGAAGATCGCCTTGGTGGCAAGCCTTGGGTCGCTGGCGTCGTATTCGAACATCCCGATCACAGCCAGCTATGACTACATCCGGTTCTTTGCCGAGAACACCCTGCCTGGTCAGCTTCCGGTGAGTGACGATTTCGATACGACCACGCTGGACACATCGGTTTGGACGGTGCAAAACCAGACAGCCCAACTGTCCACCCCAGCAGGTTCGGTACAGATCGTTACAGAAGATGGCGAGTGGTACAGGGGAAGGACCACCCAAAAGAACGTTGTTGCCCAGCCCGTGCCTGGCGACTGGCAGGCCACAACGAAAGTGGAGTGGAACGACAGACCGTACACAAATTCCCAGCAGGCGGGCGTCATGGTCTACGACGATCGAGACAACTTTGTCCAGTTCTTCATTGAGTGCGGTTCAAACCCCACAGTATGTCGGTTCGCAGTGAAGCAGGAGATCGCCGGCGCCAACAACGGGGTCGGGACAAATGTATCCAAGCCAGCCCTCATACCGCCCACTGGGCCGGGCTATGCTCTGTTCCGGGTGATCAAGCAAGGTGCCGCATACCGCTTCGCTGCCTCAATTGATGACGGCCGGACCTGGGTGTATATCAACCCAACGCCCACCGGTGAACTCGTCTTGCCGTTTGCGAATCCGAGGTTCGGGCTGATTGCCCTTTCTCCAGGGACTGCACCATCCTTCACAGTCAACTATGACTACGTCCACTTTGAGCCCGTCACCCCGCCCGTGGCGACCATCCATACCAACGGCATCAGCATGGTCAAGGGATGGGAGCAAGCCACCTACGCCACGCCGGGCTTGGTGCCCGAGGTCGGCAACAACAATGCAGGCGAGCCGACGGTAGCCGGCTCACACGTTGGCAAGACGGCCGTCGGTGAGCGCACGTACTACACGATTGACGTCGCAACGGCTGGCTACTACGTAATGGGTCCACGGTTCTCCACCAACGCTGCCGGCTCGGTAGCACGAATCGGCGTGTGGCTGGATGGTGAGCTGTTGGCCACTTTGGAGCGCGCAGGCAACACCGGTGGCTGGCAGGTCTTCGCCGATGGAGAGCCAACGGTGGTATACCTTCCGGCCGGCCGCCACGCTCTGGCGGTCTCCTACGAATCGTCAGCGTTCAACTTCAACTACTTGCAGTTCGTCATGGCGGACCCCGTGATCGACCGGTCCGGCTTGGCCGCACAGATCGAGGCCGCCAAAGCGCTGGACCCGGCGGCGTATACCACCAGCACATGGGAGGGCGTGCAGGTTGCCCTGATGGTTGGACAGTCGGCCTTGGCCAGTCCTTGGGTCACTCCGCAACACATCGCCGACTCTGAGGCACGGCTGGTCGCAGCCATCGGAGAGCTGGAGCCGTTCACTGCACCGGCTCTTGTGGCGCTGTCAACCCCGACAGTGACGTTCTCCACCGGCCAGGCCAGCTACCCGGCCACAGCCGTCGCAGCAATCGGCTCATGGAACGCAAACCCGCGGTCCATCGCCTTGGCCTGGCTGCGCGATGGCGATCCAATCCCGGGCGCAACCGGCCCGAGCTACGAGTTGACCCTGGACGACATCGGCACCCGCCTGGCCGTCCAGGTCACCGCATCCTCCATTGGCCGGCCAGATGCGATCGCATTGTCCGTGCCTGCCACAATCCGCGGCGGGGCGGCCCCTGAACTGGTTGTCGCTCCGGCCATAAGCGGCACAGCCCGCGTGGGCGAGGCATTGACGGTGTCCGCAGCCCAGTTCAACCCGGCGCCAGCTACGGTCAGCTACCAGTGGCTGGCCGATGGCACACCGATTCCAGGCGCCACCACCGACACCTACACTCCGGTGCCGTCCGACGTCGGAGCGATGGTGTCGGTGCAGGTCACCGCCACCACGCCAGGCATACAAGACGCCAGGGTCACAACGAGCGGCTTCGGCCCAATCACTCGTGGTGGGCCCAATGTTGCTGCTTTGACCAGCGCTTTGGCGCAGGCCACTGCTCTGGTGGAAGCGAACTACACCACGTCGAGTTGGCCAGCTCTGGCCGCCGCCGTTCAGGCCGGTCAGGACGTTGTGGATGCGGTGGAGGCCACCGGCACTGCGGTCACGCAGTACGAGGTCGATTCCGCAACCGCCACATTGACCCTGGCGATCTCCCAGCTGGTGCTTCGCGGCCAGGTGGGTGCGCTGAGCGATCTGGTTGACATGCTGGACGCCTTGGGCCTCGATCCGCTGATCTACACCGACGCCTCTTGGGAGGACTTTGCTGACGCCTGGGATGCTGCGGCCGGCCTGGTTGCCGATCCATCGGACGCCACGCAAGCTGACGTAGACGGCGCAGCAGTGGATCTGGTGGAGAAGTACTCAGCCCTCGAGCCGTTGGCCGCCGGTAATGTGACCGAACAGTTGGAGCAGTTGCTTGACGCCGTGGCTTCGCTTGACCTGGTGTCTGAGGAGTTCACGCCGGACAGTTGGGCTGCGTTCCTCGTGGCCCGCGATGATGCAAGAACTGTGTTGGCCACGCTGCCTCCGCCGCGTCCAGACCTCGTGGCTGAAGCCGTGGAGCACCTTCAGGACGCTTTGTCCCAGTTGGCGCCGCGCTCCGACGTTGACACGTTGGCCGGTGTGATTCTCGCCATCGAGCAGCTGGGATTGCGGGCTGCCGACTACACAGATGCGTCCTGGGTTGCCTACCAGAGCGCTTTGACCCAGGCGCATGCCATGGTGTTCGCAGGCCGGGACGCTGTTCCGCAGGCTGACATCGATGCTGCTCAGGCGGCTTTGGCGGCGGCACTTCGCGGACTGCGGACGCCGGCATCGTCCGGGAGATTGGTTGCGATCTTGACTGGTGTCGAAGCGTTGACACTCGATCCGGATCTGTACACCCCGTCCAGTTGGACGGCTTGGCGTGCGGCTATCACCAACGGGCTCCAGATCAGCGAGGACCCGACGGCAACCCAAGGGCAGATCGATCAGGCTGCAAGCCGGATTGTGAACGCGGCCGGCGGGTTGCGCCAGCGGGTTCCCACGGGCGAGTTGGCTGGCGCCATCCGGTTGGCCGACGCGCTGAACCTGGACCCAACGGGCTTCACTGCCGAAAGCTGGGCCCGGTTCCAGGCGGCCAAGACCTCGGCTGTCACCATCATGGCGATCCCGAACGCATCGAACTCGCAGATCACCGGCGCTTTGGCTGCTCTGGATGCGGCGATCACCGGTCTGGTGCCGCTGCCATCCACGGCGGCGCTGGAGATGTTGTACCAGGCCAGCCAAGGTTTTGTTGGCGCGGACTACACCCCGGACAGCTGGTTGGCGTTGGTCACCGCCCGCACGGCGGCTGGTGCTGCCCTGAGCGGGCCGGCCACCACTGCGGAACTGGAACAGGCTGTCGGGGCGCTGCGTGGCGCCATCGTCGGGTTGGTTCCGGTTGTGTCCAAGGCGAACCTGCTGGCAACCCTGGGCGTGATCGATGCGCTCAACCTGGATCCGGCCGACTACACCGCTGCGACGTGGCGCACGTTCCGTGAGGCGCTGGCCGCGGCACGGCTGGCGCTCTCGTCTGGCAGTTCCCAGGTTGGGGTTGACCAGGCGCTGGAGACGCTGCGGCAGGCCTCTGCGGGCCTGACCAAGCATCCTGGCGATGACCCGACCACCAACCCGACCGAGCAGCCGGACCCAGGCGACGATGGCGACACCCCTGGTGGCGGCGATGGCGGCACCCCTGGTGGCGAGGACAACGGCACACCCGGCGGCGAGGGTGGCGGCGGCGGGAGCACCACTCCACCACCCGGCGGCTCGGGCGGGGACACACCTGGCGGCGGCGGCACCACACCACCGCCAAGCACTCCGGCTCCGAGCCCAACGGCAGGACCGAATGACACCGGCCAGGCACCGCAGACCGCTCCGAGCACCGTGCTCAAGGTCCTGGTGGCCCAGTCGACGCTGCGGCTGAAGGCTGGCGCCTCCATCCGGTTGGCGGGATTCGGCTACACCGCGGATGGCAAGCAGGTTGCCGCGAAGTGGTCCAGCTCCAAGCCGTCGGTTGCCAAGGTCTCCGCCAACGGCAAGATCAGGGCTGTCGCCACCGGCAAGGCCACTTTGCGGGTCAAGGCCGGAGGAAAGTCGGCCACCGTCAAGGTTGTTGTGGTTGCCAAGCGGACCACCTCCAAGGCTGTCACCAAGGTCCGGGCGGTCGGTTTGCCCAAGACCATGACCGTCGGTCAGGTGAGAGACATCAAGGGCCGCTGGGCGCCATCGTCGGCAACTGGTGTGAAGGTGACGTTCACCTCCTCCAAGCCGGGTGTGCTGAGCGTCAGCAAGGCAGGACGGCTGAGCGCGCTGGCCAAAGGCAAGGCGACCGTGACCGTCAAGGCCGCCGGCAAGACCGCCAGATACTCCGTAACTGTCCGCTAACCGCTAGCACACCCACAACCCGCCCACCCCCGCCACAATTCGGCTCGGGGGTGGGCGGGTTGTTTCTGCCCGGTGCGGTCGTCGCAGTCACCCAGCCGACCCGCGACCAGCCGGGCCGACACTCTCCCTGTGAGCACCTGCGGCGACCCCAATTGCTCAAACCACCGGCTCACCTGAGCGCCTTCCCCCCGTTTTGGGCACTTCCGGTCGCCTCACCGCCCCCGACACCCGCTCGCTGAGCACGAATCCGCCCTCTCCTCCCGTCAGGCCGCAACTCGAACTGCCCAAAACGCCATTTCATCTGCGGCTTCCGGCCCCGTTGTGAGCAGTTGCGGTTGTCGCAGTTGTCGCAGTGACCTTGCCGCCGATGGCGTTCAAGCGTTGGGTGTTCGTGTTGTGGTGCGTGCGTTGCGTAGGGGGTTCAATGCCGCTGGCGGCATGCCTTTTGGAGGCGGTCACCGAATTCTTCTGGGGATGATGCGTGTGGTCTGGTAGTCCGCAGGTGAGGTTAGTCTCGCTGTGGTCCGGCACGTTGACCACACCCCAACCTGGCGAGGCACCCCACCAAGCCTGGCCCTCTCTTCGACTGGCGTTGCCGGCCGGCTTCCTCCGTCCGTCCTCCTCCTGTCACCCAATCCAATTCCCCTGATCAAAGTGA
>JAIRRT010000059.1 GCA_031255835.1 Bifidobacteriaceae bacterium
CGGAGCACCAAAGTCGTGGTGAAGGTGGCGGCTAAGCGGCCGCGCGCCAAGGTGGCCAAGGTGACTGCGAGTGGGGTGCCCAAGCGGCTCGCGCCGGGGGCGGCGGTGTCGGTGCGCGGTGCCTACTCTCCGGCGTCGGCGCCGGCGGTCAAGGTGCGGTACAGCTCCTCGCGCCCGTCCGTGGCGAGGATCGATTCAGCCGGCCGGCTGCGCGCGCTGAAGCCCGGCCGCACCACGCTCACGGTCCGAGCCGGCTCCAAACGAATCAAACTCCCCTTGACAGTCCGCTAGCTGCACCTCGGCACCACACCGCACCACCGCACCGCGGAGCCCCATGCGTCCAGCCGCGCCCCGCACCGCGGCACCACCCCGCACCACCCCACCCTGCACCGCGCCGCGGCGCCAGCCTCACCTTGCGGCTATGGCTGGCGCCTCGACTGCGGTCAGGCCAAAGGCCTCGGCAACTGCCGCGTTGAACAGCGTGCCGCCGTGGGTGGTCAGGCCGCCGGCAAGGACCGGGTCATCCGCCACGGCTACCCGCCATCCGGCATCGGCCAACCGCAAGACGTACGGCAATGTGGCGTTGGTCAGCGCCATCGTCGATGTCTCCGCAACCGCGCCAGGCATGTTCGCAACGCAGTAGTACAGCGCGTTGTGCACGGGGAAGACCGGGTCGCGGTGCGTGGTGGGGTGCGAGCCCTCGAAGCATCCTCCCTGGTCAATGGCGATATCGACCAGCACCGAGCCTGGCCGCATGGTGGCGACCATCTGCTGCGTCACCAGCTTTGGCGCCCGCGCGCCCGGGATGAGCGCCGCCCCGATCACCAGGTCCGATTCCCCCACCAGGTCCGCGATGGCAGATTCAGTCGAGACCAGGGTGGCCGCCCGCCCGCCAAACCGGACATCCAGCGCCCGCAGCCGCGGCAGCGACACGTCCACCAGCGTCACCTGCGCGCCGAGCCCCAGCGCGTTGGCCGCCGCATGCTCCCCTGCAACCCCGCCGCCGATCACACTCACCCGCGCCGGCCGCGTTCCAGCCACCCCACCAGGCAAAACGCCCCTGCCGCCGTGGGCTGACATCAGGTGATACGCCCCGACCAGCGAGGACAGCCGCCCGGCAATCTCGCTCATCGGCGCCAGGAGCGGCAGGCTCCCATCGGCCGCCCGCACGGTCTCGTAGGCGATCGAGGTGGTGCCGGAGCTCAGCAACCTGCTGGTCAGCGGCTCATCAGCCGCCAAATGCAGATAGGTGAACAGCGTCAACCCTTCACGCAAAAAGTCATACTCGCTTGGTATCGGCTCCTTGACTTTGACCACCAGTTCGGCGTCCCAAGCCTGCTGAGCCTCCCCGACGATGACGGCCCCGTGAGCCACGTAGTCCTCGTCACCAAAACCTGCCCCCGCCCCGGCCCCATGTTGGACCAGCACCTGGTGCCCGGCGCGCGACAGCTCGCGGGCTCCAGCCGGGGTGAGCGATACGCGCCGCTCGTTGTCCTTCACTTCTGCTGGAATACCGATGCGCATCCGACATCTCCCTTCAGCCAGCGGCGGTCCGTCCCACGTCCCGCCGTCCCTGGCCCGGAAGGCACCAGGATTGCGGATTATTCGCCCCGTGTCTGCATCCCCCGCATCTTTCCGCCACTTCCAGCCCATACGCGCTAGTTACTTCGCCAACCACCCCACACCCCCGCCACCCCCCGAACATCCTTCACCCCACCCAAAGCGAGACGGGGACCCGGGGCGGGGGTGGGTGGGGTTAGGAGAGGGGGCGGCGGGTTTCTTCGAAGCCGTTGGGGGTGGGGTCTCGGTGGTCGGCGCCTACTAGGTGGTCGAAGACTATGTGGGTTTGGGTTGAGGCCACTGAGGGGTCCATCGACAGTTGGAAAGTGACGAAGTCGCGCAGCTGGGCGGTCGAGGTGCAGGCCACGTGGACCAGGAAGTCCTCGGCTCCACCGATGTAGAACAGGTCGATGACGGCCGGCTGGCGGATTATTCGGCGTTCGAATTCCAGGGCGTGACCTCGCCCTTCGGCCCGCAGGCGGACGGCGATGACGGCTTGGATCGGCAGACCTACTGCGGCTAGGTCGACTCTGGCGTGGGCAGAGCGATATGCGCCGGATTGGCGCAGCGCGCGCAGACGGGTCAGCGTTGTCGAGGGTGCTACGTGCAGGCGCCGGGCGAGTTCGGCATTGGGCAGGCGCGCGTCGCGATACAACTCCCAAAGGATCTGCTCATCCAGCCGGTCAAGACCCTCTGACGTCCGGTTCCATTTGCCGCTCGACACCGGTCTCCTCCTTGTGATCCGTGATCCAGCCCACCGTCAGGGCGGGTATCGCACCCCACCCTCACCTTGCTCATCCGTGTTCCACGTGACCCATCATCCAGCTCAGCAGCTCGCCCGCTCTGCGCGCCTCGCCCGGATCACTCACCTTGCTCGCCGTGCCCGCCCAACTCTCCGCCGCACTATTCGGCTGGGGGTAGGGCGTCTAGGCCGGCGGGGGTTCTGGCTGCTTGGGATAGTGCGAGGATGCCTACTGTTGCTGTTGGGGAAACCAGGCTGCCGTCCATGACCCGCGCCGCTGCCTCCTCCAGGTCGATCCAGACCGGCACGAGGTCTGACTCCTCATCCTCGCGGCTGAACTGATCGCTGACAGGAATCTTCGACAATCCGCGCGCCAAGAACACCGCGATCCGCTCGTTGCACCCACCTGGGGTTGTGTAGAACTCGATCAACCGACGCCAATCCTGCGCCAACAGATCTGCCTCCTCGGCCAGTTCCCGCTTGGCTGCCGCCAGTGGCGCCTCGCCGGGCTCGTCCAGCAAACCTGCTGGTGGTTCCCACAACTCGGACCGCACCGGATGCCGGTATTGGCGCTGCAACAACACCCGGCCTGCATCATCCATCGCCATGATCGCAACCGCGCCGGGGTGGTCGGTGAACTCGCGGACCACCACGCCGGCGCCCGGCAACTCGACCTCCTCAGACACAAAACTCTGCACCCGTCCAGCAGCCAGCACCCGCCGCCCCAGAATCCGCCTGCTCGCCGGCAGATCACAAGGGCCGTCGCCGCCCAGACCGGCGGGGCTCACTTCTCGGCCTCGGGGGCTCGGGCGTGGGCGCCGGGGGGGCGGACTGGCTCCACTTCTAGTAGGCGGGATGCTCGCTGACGCGCTAGGGCTGCCTCTACCAGTCCGGCAAACAGTGGGTGGGCTGCGGTTGGGCGGGACTTGAACTCTGGGTGGCCCTGCGTCCCGATGTAATACGGGTGCATTTCCCGATCCAATTCCATGAATTCGACCAGATTCCCGTCCGGTGACGTCCCAGAGACCCGCAACCCCGCCTCGCTCAGCCGGTCGCGATAAGCATTCGCCACCTCATAACGATGACGATGCCGTTCACTCACCTCAACCATTCCGTAAACCGTCGCAGCCAGCGAGTCAGCCGTCAATACCGCATCATAGGAACCGAGCCGCATTGTGCCACCCATGTCACCCTGGCCGTCAACAATCTCGCGCTGCTCAGCCATTGTGGCCACAACCGGATCAGGAGTATCGGGGTCAAATTCCGAGCTTGAAGCCTCAGCCAATCCGAGCACCCCACGGGCAAATTCAATGACCATACACTGCAACCCCAAGCACAGCCCCAAAGCCGGCAACTCGTGCGTCCGGGCATACCGCAACGCTCCGAGTTTCCCTTCGATTCCGCGTATCCCAAACCCGCCGGGAACCACTATGCCGTCCACGTCACCCAGCTGCTGCCTGGCCCCAGCCTCGGTCTCGCACTCATCGCTTGGCACCCAGCGGACCTTGACCCGCGCGTTGTGGGCAAACCCCCCGGCCCGCATCGCCTCGATGACTGACAAATACGCATCTGGCAGGTCAATGTACTTGCCTACCAGGGCAATCGTCACCTCGTAGGCCGGCTGATGGACCCGCTCCAACAGCTGTCCCCACGCGCTCCAATCCACATCCCGGAACGGCAAACCGAGCCGCTGCACCACAAACGCATCGAGCCCACCGGAATGCAGCACCCGCGGGATATCGTAGATAGACGGAGCGTCCGCACAGGTCACCACACCTTGCGGCTCAACATCGCACATCAACGCGATCTTCCGCTTTATCCCCTCAGGCAATTCCCTATCTGCGCGGCAAACAATCGCATCCGGTTGTATACCAATTGAACGCAGCGCCGCCACGGAGTGCTGAGTGGGCTTGGTCTTCAGCTCCTGGCTCGGCCCGATGAACGGCACAAGCGAAACATGCAGGAAGAAGCAGTTGTCCCGCCCAATATCCTGCCGCACCTGACGGGCGGCCTCAAGGAATGGCTGAGACTCAATATCGCCCACCGTCCCACCGATTTCAGTGATCACCACATCGACATCGTCCGTGGCTTGGGCCCGCATGCGGCGCTTGATTTCATCGGTGATATGGGGAATGACCTGGACCGTATCCCCAAGGTATTCGCCGCGCCGTTCTTTGGCTATTACGGTGGAATACACTTGGCCGGTGGTGACGTTCGCCTGAGCGCTCAATGGCACGTCCAGGAACCGCTCATAGTGACCGATATCGAGGTCTGTCTCGGCGCCATCGTCGGTGACAAAGACTTCACCGTGCTGGAAGGGGTTCATGGTGCCCGGATCGACGTTCAGGTACGGATCGAGCTTCTGCATGGTGACGCGAATCCCGCGTGACCTGAGCAAACGCCCAAGCGAAGAGGCCGTCAGCCCCTTGCCAAGAGAGGAAGCCACCCCGCCAGTGACGAAGATATGCCGGACAGTTGTATGGGCTTGGCCTAGGCGCAAGCTCGCGCGCTGCATCACGGGCTTCGATGCTATCAGCCGCCGGCGCCCGCGCGCGCATATATCGCCATGACATGGGCCAGCATGTCGGCCGGCCCCGGCAGTTCCTCGCCCCGCCGCCTGGCCGCCTGCTTGGCGCGCGCCAGCCGCTCCGGCTCGCAGATCATTCCGACGATGCCGTCCCCCACCTCGCCCGCGTCCCTCGCCACCAGCACACCGCCGCTTCCAACCACCGCCCGGGTTCCGCCGACGTCGGTGGCAACCACCGCCGCGCCGGCGCGCAGCGCCTCTTGCAGCCCGAGCGGTTGGCCCTCCCACACGGCGGTGGAGACAACAAGATCGGCGGCGCCATACAGATCGGGCAGGTCGGCGCGCCGCCCCAGCAGCATCACGGGCGCCCCGGACTGCTCGATCAGCCCGGTCAGGCGGGCGCGCTCCGGACCGTCCCCGGCAATCGCCCAAACAAAGCGCTGCTCCGCCCCGGCGCGCGCCAGTTGCGCCATCGCGTGGGCAGCGGCATCGATGGCCAAGTCCAGTCCCTTTTGCCTGGCCAGACGGGCTGCGGTGATGATCAGCACCACGGACGGATCGAGCCCCAAGTCCGCCAACACGCTGGCCCGCGGCCGGCTGGGCGGACCGATGTCAGGCGCGGGAACCGGCGTCCATTCGCTCACCTTGGCGCCGTGGCGCCTCGCCCAATCCACCAGGTCCTGGCTCACCCCGAGCACGGCATCGGCCCGCGCCACCACACGCGCCAACCCGGCACCAACCCCTCTGACCCACCTCGAGCCAACGGGCCGGTTGTGCAGCGTGACAACAACGGCCGGGCGGGCCCCCCGCCGCCGTCTACGGACCGCGAGCACAGCGGAGGCTCCAGCTTTCAGGCCGTGGGCGTGGACGGCATCGGCGGACGCGATAGCGCGGGTGATTGAGCGGTCCGCCAGCCGCGCGCGCGCACCGACCCCCAGGATCACCTCGACGCTGTGCCCGGCCTGGCGCTGGGCGCTTGCCAGCCCATCGACGTGCGCCCCGATGCCCCCCTGCGAGGGACCGACCAGGTGAACAATGCGCACGGCCAGGCTCCCTCCGTTGACCGCCTGCTCAGGCGCCCCTAACTGTAGCGGCGCCCGCCTCACTCCAGCGGGTCCACCTCGGTTTGGGCTGCATTCTCGCCGCCGATGCCGGTGCCGGCCTCTCCCGCAACCTCGCCTTCACCGCTACCGGCGCCGTCGCTCCAGGACTCACCGTCACCCTCACCCTCGTCCCAGAACTCGCCTTCGCCCTCACCACCGGATTCGCCGTCACCTTCAACCCCGGACTCACCCTCGCCCTCACCGTCCCCATCTCCCTCCCCGTCCCCGCCGCCATCGGCAACGCGCAGGAACGGCATGTTGGGCGCCGAGACGTTGTACTCCGCGGCCGGGGTGCGCAACAGCACCTTCAGGGCGGCGGCTTTGAGGGCGCTCTGCGAGGCGTCTCCCCACAGCACCTGCTGCCCGCCGGCCAGCGTGAACTCGACAGTGTCCCTGGTGGCGGCACCAATCGAGGTGATCTTGGCGGCCAGGTCCGCCGGGATTGTCGCCAACACGCCCAGCACGGTTTGCAGGGTGCGCGCGTCGCGGTCGGTCAACGGGACGTCGATCACGGGCACGCCGCTGGGCGGTTCGAGCACGGCCGCCAGCTGCACACCCTCGTTGTCCAGCAGCACAAAGTCGCCTTGGCGCGCCACGGCCGCCACGGGTATGCGCGGCTCGATGGTCACCGTCATGCCGGTGGGCCACACGCGCGCAACGGACGCGGACTTGACGCCGCGGATCTCCTCGACCTGACCGGCCAGCTGACCGACGTTTAGCCTGGCCAGCGGCACTCCGACCGCCGGCGCGACAACCTCGCCCACCTGCTCTGGGGTGACCACGCCGGCAATCCCGCGCACCTCGATCTGCCCCTCGCGCACCGCGAACACCGGCGAGAACAGGACCACGCCGGCCACCCCAGCCAACGCGGCCGCCAACGCCACCCGCCGGGCGATCCGCCAACCTGCCGCACGCCGCTCGGCCCGCGCCCGCGCCGCAAACCTGTCCCGCGAGTCAGCCAGCGCCTGGTCCGCCTGCGACGCCTCCCGCACGGCCGCAGCCTTACCCCGCTTCTTGACCCGTACGATGCCGCCCCCCGGCCCACCGCCCTCAGTCCCCCCACGCGCTGTGGCCGGCCTAGCAGGCGGCCGCTTGGCGCCGCCGGCGCCAAGCCCGGCAGGGCGGCCAGCCGTATCCCGCACCACCTCGCGGTCACCGGAACGCTTCGGGGCAGCCCCACCGCCGCGCTTCGCCGGGCGACCACCCACCGGCTTCCCGCCGCCCGCCGCACCGCCCGGTGCACCACCACCCCGCGCCGCTGCGCCCCGGGCCTTGACGCTGCGCCCGCCGCCACGCTTGGGTTTCTCGTTCCCACCATGCTCCAGGACCGCCACGAGCCGCCGGCCTGGCATGGGTTGGATTTGCGGGGTGCGCCTGTGGGTCACTGGACCTCACCTCGAGGGGATGGTGCGGCATCGTGGGGGGTGTCTAGGGCGGCGAAAATGGCTGGGACCAGGGTTGTTATGTCGCCGGCGCCGAGCACCAGGACTATGTCACCTGGCCGCGCCCAGGCCGCGAGGCGCCTGGGCACCTCATCCCAGTCCGGCAGGTGCACGGCTGAGTCGAGGCGCGAGGCGATCAGGGCGCCATCGACCCCAGGAATCGGCTCTTGCCGCGCGGCATACACATCCATCACGCCAACGGCATCGGCCATGGAAAGTGCCTCGGCAAACTCGTCGGCCAGGTCCCGGGTGCGGCTGTACAGGTGCGGCTGGAACACGACCAGGATGCGCCCCCCGGGCGGAGCGATGGACCGGGCCGCCTCCAGAGTCCTGCGGATTTCCGTTGGATGGTGTGCGTAGTCCTCGATCAGCCGCACGCCGCGCGGGGAGCCGTGATCCTCGAACCGCCGCCGAGTTCCGCGATACTCCTCCAGCCCGCTGACCAGCGCATCCAGATCCACCTCACCGGACTCCGAGGCGAGGCGGATCGCGGCGGAGCTGGCCAGCAGGGCAGCGGCGGCGTCCAGGGCAACGTGCCGGCCTGGGCTCGGCAGCCGCAGCACAACGGGCGGGCCTTCCGGAAGAGCGATCTCGACCCGCTCCCGGCCCCTCTCGCTCGGCAAAGAACGCAGCCTGACCTGCGCATTCGCCTCAAACCCATACGTCACCACGCTCAGGTCACCCCGCGACACCAGCGCACCCGCACCCACAGCACCACCCGCGCCCACAGCGCCACCAGCGCCCACAGCGCCGCCAGCACCACCAGCACCACCCCGCCCAACCCCATCCGCGATCCCCGCCGCGGCTGGATCATCGGCGCAGGCCACCAGCACACCACCGCGCTTGATCGTGGCGACAAAACGCTCAAACGCCAGGCGGAACGCCTCGGCCGATCCGTGATGGTCCAGGTGATCCGGCTCAACGTTGGTGATCACGGCGACATCGGGCTCGTAGGCCACAAACGTGCCGTCGGACTCGTCCGCCTCAATCACCGCCACGCCGCCGCCACCCGTGTGCGCCCCGGTCCCCCCCTCAACCAGTTCGCCGCCGATGGCGTAACTCGGGTCCCATCCAGCCGTCACCAAAGCGTTGACAGTCATGGCCGAGGTTGTCGTCTTGCCATGGGTCCCGGACACGGCGACCAGCACATTGCCGCGCACAACCCGCGCCAACGCCTCGGAGCGGTGAATGATCTCGATTCCAAGCAGGCGCGCCCGGGCCAACTCAGCGTTGGAATCCGGCACCGCTGAGGAGCGAACCACCAGGTCAACCAGTTCAACCGCTCCCCCATCATGCGGCCAACGCGCGTCAATCCCCACCCCTCGCAGCTGCTCCAGCACCGGCGAATCCGCCCGGTCCGTGCCCGAGACCCGCCAGCCGGCATCGTGCCAAAGCACCGCCAGCGCGGACATGCCGGCCCCACCGATGCCGACAAAATGAACCCGTTTCCCGCTCATCCGATCGCCTCCGCAATTGAATCGGCCAGGCGGGCTGCCCCGTCGCGGATGCCGACCTTGGAGGCGAGGGACGCCATCGTCGGCAAGCGGGTTGGGTCCGCGAACAGGCCGGGCAGGTGGCCGGCAGCCCATTCGGGGGTGAACTGGGCGTCAGGGACGGCGATGGCGCCGCCAACCTCCACCAGGCCGCGCGCGTTGAGTGCCTGCTCGCCGTTGCCGATGGGCAGTGGCACCAGCACCGACGCGACCCCAACCGCAGCGATCTCACAGACCGTCCCCGCCCCGGCGCGCGCCACAAGCAGATCACCCGCCGCATAGGCAAGTGCCATGTCATCGAGGTATTCGCGCACCACATACCCCCCGTGCACGATGCCGTCCCTCACCTCTCCCGCCTTGTCCGCCCCGGTCAGATGCAGAATTTGAACGCCGTCCGCAAGCAGTTGGGGGGCGGTGGCGAGCACGGTTTGGTTGATCCGGCGGGCGCCGAGCGAGCCGCCTGTGGCCACCAGAATTGGCCGCTCGGGGTCAAGGCCGAGGGCCTCGGCAGCCGGGCGGCGCTGGGCGGCGCGGTCCAGGGTGGCGATGGCCGGGCGCAGCGGCAGGCCGGTCAGCCGAGCGCGCGGCAACGGGGTGCCAGGCAGCGCGACCGCCACAACGGCAGCGTGCCGGGCGCCGAACCGGTTGGCCAGGCCGGGGCGGAAGTTGGCCTCATGCACCACAATCGGTACGCCGGCCCGGCGGGCAGCCAGATACGCCGGCATCGCCACATAGCCGCCAAAACCGACCACCACCTCGGCATCTATCTGCTCGATGGCGTGGCGTGCACCGCGCACCGCTTTGGCCAGACCGCCAGGCAGGGAGAACCATTCGGCGCTGGGCCGGCGCGGCAGGCGGGCTTTGGGGATTGTGATCAGGTCAAGCCCTGCGGCCGGAACCAGCCGGGATTCCAGCCCTGCCGCTGTTCCCAGTACCGCCAGCTGGGCTGATGGATCGCGCCGCTGAAGCTCACCGGCTGTCGCCAACAGCGGGTTTACGTGTCCGGCGGTCCCGCCGCCGGCCAGGAGCGCCCTCATCGGCGCCTCGGTGCCAACACGCCAAAGGCACGGGCCACCACACCGCGTTTGGCCCGGATGAACGGCCCGATGTCCGGATCAGTCCGCATCAGCCCAATGACTGTGCCGATGGCCGCCAGCCCAGCGATCAAAGCGCTGCCACCAGCAGAAACGAACGGCAGCGGCACCCCGATCACCGGCAGCACCCGGATCACCATCCCGATGTTCACAATGGCTTGGCCAATTAGCCAGCAGGAGATCGCTCCAACGGTCACCTGGGCAAAGCGTCGGGGATGCAGCCGCACCACTTGCAGCAAACCGATGGCCAACACGCCGAATAGCAGTAGCACCACGCAGCAGCCCATCAGCCCCAACTCGGCCCCTATCACAGCGAAAATGAAGTCCGAATCGGCTTGGGAAAGCCATTCCCATTTCACCCGTGAAGCACCCAACCCTTGACCGAACACACCGCCTTCTGCCAGAGCATAGGAAGCTTGGTCAACTTGCCAGCATTCGGCATATTTCTCACATGCGGATGAATCGAACAGCACCCGCAACCGGCTGCGCCGCTGTTCATCGCCCATGACCTCAATAAAAGCCGCCAAACCCAGCCCGAGGGTCACCAGACCGATCTTGTGCCAGGGCACACCGGCCACAACCAAAGTGCCAACAGCCATCAGTCCAATCACCGAGGCGGTCCCGGCATCGTGCCCCAACACCACTAGGCCACCGGCCAGGGCGACGCCCAAAAGCGCAGGTACGGCAAGGTGGAACCAGTCATTGACCATCCG
Source organism: Bifidobacteriaceae bacterium (assembly GCA_031255835.1). Classification (GTDB taxonomy): domain Bacteria; phylum Actinomycetota; class Actinomycetes; order Actinomycetales; family WQXJ01; genus JAIRRT01. The sequence continues at coordinate 10,675 of JAIRRT010000059.1, forward strand.
GGCTTTGGCCACCAACACGGACGCCAACCAGACTGCCAGGCCGTACTTCAAGAACTCTGAGGGCTGGACGGTGTAGTTGCCAATCACCAGCCAGTTTGTATTGCCGCCCCGGCTTTCACCAATCAGCAACACAGCCGCTTGGAAGGCGAGTGTCGCAGCGAACACAACCCAGGCCCAGGGCTTTTCCCATTTCGGGATGGGCACACGCGACAACGCAAACCCAGCTGCCAAACCCAGTCCAATGAAAGCCAACTGTTCGCGTGCTTTTGCCCACGGAGAATCGCCTGCGGAAAGCGCATCCACCGTGTGGGAGGACACCACCATGACGAATCCCAAAGCCACAAGCAAAGCCGTCGCGAATATGATCATGTAATACGCCGTCACCAAAGACCGGGCCGCCTGAGGCCGTTCGATGGCGAACGGCTGGCCGGGAGCGATTGTCATTCCTGACCTCCCACTTCCGCCCGGGCCGATTCCGCCCGCACCGCCTGTGCGAACGCCTGCCCGCGCTCGGCATAGGAGGTGAATTGGTCCTGCGAGGCGGCTGCCGGCGCCAACACAACCGCCGCAGCACCTGACGCCATCCGGCGCGCAGCCTGAACCGCCCGGGACATCACCACGTCAGTTTCCCCGTCCGGCACCTCCACAACGGGCAGGCCGGGCGCGTGTCGCCCAAGCGGGCCGGCAAAGGCTGCCGTATCCCGCCCAATCAACACAACTCCCCGCAACTTCCCGACGATGCCGCGCACCAGCTCCTCGATGTCGGTCCCCTTGGTCAATCCGCCTGCAACCCACACCACGCTGCGCGGGCCGAAGCCGGCCAGATCAGCCTGGACGGCGTGGGGATTTGTGGCCTTGGAGTCATCGAAGTAGTCCGCTGCGTCGATTTGGCCCACCAGACTCATTCGGTGTTCGCCCACAGCGAAATCGGTCAGCGCCTTTGCGATAGCCGGCGGCTCTACACCGGGCAGTGAACGGACCAGAGCCATGGCAGTCAGCGCGTCGAGCACAAGATGATCTGGCGGGGCGGAGGCGGCCCTCGGTGCAAGGCCAGGCGCTCCACCGTGCCGCGGCGTGGCCAGATGTGCCAAATCACTCACCTGCGCCAACACCTCGCCATCGGCCCAGGCCCTGTCAACAATCGCCCCATCCACCACGCCGATCTGCCTGTCAGCCGGCTCACCCAACGTCACGCCCAGGATCCTCGAATCCCGTCCAGGGTGACCCCACCGGTGGACGGCCTCGGTCAACCCCTTCTGCGGACCGACTATCACGCACAGGAAGGCGCCATCGGCAATCCTCGCTTTATCGCGCCAGTAGTCCTGCTGTGAGCCGTGCCAGTCCAGGTGGTCCGGCGCCACGTTGAGCAGTGCTGCTGCCCAGGGCTTGATTGAGCTGGTGAAGTGCAGCTGGAATGAGGACAACTCGCACACAAACAGCTCAACCGACTCATCGCTCACGGCCTCGACAAGCGGCTGGCCGATGTTCCCGGCGGCGACAGCGTTCAAGCCTGCCGCCTGGAGGATCGCGGCCGTCAGCTCCACGGTTGTTGTCTTGCCGTTGGTTCCTGTCACGCACAGCCACGGCGCCTGCTTCTTAGCGCGGGTGCGCCACGCGAGTTCCACCTCGCTCCAGATCTCGATTCCAGCGCTTACAGCCTCCGCCAAAGGAGGGCGCCACGGCGGCCAACCTGGCGAGGTGACAATCAAGTCGATCCCGGCCAGATCGAGCTGCTCACCCTTGATAGGTGCTATCCCCTCGACAGGCTCGGTTGCGGCATCGTCCACTGGGATGATCTGCGCGCCGGCCTGGATCAGGGTGCGCGCGGCTGCCCGCCCGGACGCTCCCAGGCCAAGGACAGCGACTGTGGCCCCCGCGATGTCGAGTGCCACCGGCTACTCCGCCAGGAATTGGAGCGATTCGCCGTAGAACAGGCCGACCCCAGCGGCGGCAAACAGCACAGCGATGAGCCAAAAACGTATCACGATGGTCACTTCGCCCCAGCCGCACAACTCGAAGTGGTGATGCAGCGGTGCCATCTTGAATACGCGTTTTCCCCCTGTCAGTTTGAACCATCCCACTTGGATGATGTCTGACATGATGATGATGAAGAACAGTCCACCAATCAGGAGAGCCAAGAACTCGGTCCGCGTGACTATCGACACACCTGCGTAGGCTCCACCAAGCGCTAGCGAGCCTGTATCCCCCATGAAGATGCGGGCTGGAGAAGCGTTCCACCAAAGAAAACCAAGACACGCACCCATGATGGCTGCCACAGCAATTGTCACATCGAGCGGATCACGCACCTGATAGCAGCCGTCCAATGAGGAGGTTGCCACACAGGACCGGTTCATCTGCCACAGGCCCACAATCACATACGCGCCAAACACCATGGCCGATGCGCCCGTGGCCAGGCCATCCAGCCCGTCAGTCACGTTGACAGCGTTGGACCAAGCGGTGATGAGGAAGTTGGCCCACAGCACAAACAAAATGATCCCGAGGGTTTTCCCAGCGAACGCCAAGTCCACGCCAGTATCACGCAGGAAGGAGATTTTGGTCGATGCCGGACGCAGACCTTCAGAATCGGGGAACCCCATGGCCATCAAAGCGAACGCCACCCCGACAGATCCCTGACCAACAATTTTCCAGATCGGTGAAAGGCCAAGCGAACGCTGGCGGCGGATCTTCAGCGAATCATCCAGGAATCCGACAAATCCGAGCCCGCCCATCAAGAACAGAACCAGCAACCCGGACGCACCGGGTCTGTGTGATCCAGCCACCACGTTGGACCCGAAATAGCCGGCCATCGCAGCGACAATGATGACAATTCCACCCATTGTCGGAGTGCCGCGTTTGGTGAAATGGGCCGTCGGACCGTCCTGACGGATGAACTGCCCCCAAGAGTTGGACACCAAAAGCCGAATGAACAGCGGCGTGCCCAGAAGCGACACGATCAGCGCTATGCCAGCGGCGCCCAGAATGTTCAGCATGGGGCAGCCTCCGGATTGGCCAGGGACTCGGCCAGGCGCCACAGGCCTGTCCCGTTGGAGCCCTTGATGAGGATGATCGTTTCGGTCGCCTCCGCTTCTCGGATGTCGCTGGGCCTGGGCGGGGCCTCGCAGAACTGTACGGCGCGCGGGTCCATACCGGTGTCAAGCGCGCCGGACAAGGCCGGTTTCGCCCCAGTTCCAACCACGGTCAGGCGGTCCAAACCCAACTCCGCGGCCAACACTCCGAGCTGGCGGTGGGCGCCCTCGCTGGCCGATCCCAACTCCAACATCTCCCCCAAAACCGCCCAACTGCGCCTTCCGGTCGCCTTGGCCCGCGCCGCCAAGAACCGCATTGCAGAGTCCGCCGATGCCGGATTGGAGTTGTACGCGTCATCCAGCAGTTCCAGCCCGCCTGGCAGGTCTGTCAGCGCCATCCGATGTGGCGAATCCGCTCCGGCTCCGGCCAAGGCCTGGCATATGGCCGCCAAGTCGATCCCCAACGCCAGGCCACCAGCAACGCTGGCCAGCAGGTTGACCCCATGGTGCAAACCGATCAGTCCGCTGGCAATCTCCACCTCCCCTTGTGGGGTGAGGATTCTGCACGTCAGGCGGCCGGCATCGTCCAACCAGGATTGCTTCAGCCGGACCCTCGCGGCGGGCGAGGCGCCGAACGTCATGAGGTGGGCGGTGGTTGGCATGGTGGCCACGCGCGGATCATCTGCAGCCAGCACGGCTGTGGCGTCTGGTCCCAAAGCGGCAGGCAGTTCGGATTTGGCGGCGGCAATCGCCTCGATGGAGCCGAACTCTCCGATGTGAGCTGGGGCAACGCCCAACACCACGCCGACATCGGGCGGGGCTATCCAACACAGGTGCGCAATCTCGCCCACGTGGTTGGCGCCCATCTCCAGCACCAGCACCCGGGTGGCGGGGCTGGCCTGCAGGACGGTCAGTGGCAGCCCGATGTCGTTGTTGAAGGATCCGCGGGCCGCGACAGTGGGGCCTAGCGCTCGGCCGAGCCTGCCCAGCAGGTCCTTTGTGGTGGTCTTGCCGACGGACCCGGTGACGGCGATCACCTTGAGGTTCTTGCGCAGGCTTTGCAGGTGGGCGCGGGCGAGTAGGCCGAGCCCGGCCAAAGTGTCCGGCACCAACACGTGTGGCACCGCAACGGGCCGGCTGGCCAACACCAGGGCGGCGCCGGCCTCGTAAGCGGCCTGGGCGTAGTCGTGACCGTCGGCTCGCTCCCCAGCCACCGCAACAAACAGTGCGCCTGGGCCAGCCTGCCGCGAATCGAGGGTGCACGAGGTCACCGGAGTCTCGGAGTTCACGGCACCGGGTCCGGCCGGTTCAGAGCCAGCCGGTCCACCCAGCTCCAGGTGACCGCCGGTGATGGCGGCGACCTGTCCGGCCGTCATGTCCATGGCCCGTGCTCCTTCAATGCCTCAGCCAGGACGGCCCTATCGTCAAAGTCGATGGTGCGATCGCCAACAACCTGCCCGGTCTCGTGGCCTTTGCCCAACACGGCCACGGTGTCACCCAACTGCGCCTGGTCAAGTGCCGCAGCAATCGCCTCGGCCCTGTCAGGTACCTCCTGAACGGCCACGTGAGCACCCGGGCCGGCACCCGAACCCGAACCAACCCCAGCCAGCACAGCGCGGCGGATGGCGGCTGGATCCTCATCGCGAGGGTTATCGTCCGTGACTATCACCACGTCGGCCTGGCCTGCTGCTGCGGCCCCCATCTCGGCTCGTTTGCCGCGGTCACGCCCGCCACCCGCCCCCAGCACCACAATCAGCCGGCCGGCGGTGCGGGCCCGCAGTGCGTGCAGCACGGCGTTGATGGCGGCAGGAGTGTGGGCAAAATCCACCACGGTCAGCGGGGCAGGGTCGGGGCCGCGCACAGGTTCCATCCGGCCCGGCACACATTTCAGGGCGCTGATGCCGGCGGCGGCCACGTCCGGATCGATGCCAGCCACAATGGCAGCGGCCAAACCTGTGGCCGCGTTGACCAGGTTGAACTCGCCTACCAGCCGCGTGGCGGCCTCAACCGACACAGGCCCGGTCAGGGCAAATCCCTGGGCCGGCTCGCCATCGATCATCACTGTGCCGCGGCGCTCGGCCCGCCAGTCAGCCGTCTCATCCCAGCCAACCCGAACTGTCGGAATGCCCGGCTTCATCTGGGCGGCGGGCTGGTCCCCCACCCAGACCACGCCGTGGCGTGCCCTGTCGGGTTGGAACAGGCTGGCCTTGACGGCGTGATACGCATCGACGCTTCGATGGAAGTCCAGATGATCACGGGCAAGGTTTGTCAGCACGGCAACGTCGAGCACAAGTCCGTCCACTCGCCCCAGGGCCAGCGCGTGGGATGACACCTCCATGGCGCAGCCTTTGATCCCGGCCTCCCGCATCGCCGCCAGCGCGGCCTGCAGGTCCGGTGCCTCCAGCGTGGTGCGCGGCGAGGCAACCGGCACACCATCAAACCCAACCGCCAACGTGCCGAGCACAGCTGAGCGCGACCAGGCTTGGCGCATGGCCGCATCGACCAGCCATGCAACAGTCGTTTTCCCGGTGGTGCCTGTGATGCCAACCAGCGTCAAATCATCGGCGGGCCTGTCGTAGAACCACGCCGAGAGCGGCCCAAGGCGGCCGCGGGGATCGGGGACCACAAGGTATGGGATACCTGGATCGATCATGGTTGCGCCGGCATCGTCGGTAAGGACTGCCACGGCACCGGCTCGCAGCGCCGCCGGAACGTAGGCTGCCCCATGCGCGTTGGCGCCGCGAACCGCCACAAACAGGTCACCGGGCCTGACAGAACTGGTGGCCACAGCCAAACCTGTAATAAGTACGTTCGATTCCCCGCGGGCGGCTGCTCCGAGGAATCCGGCGATCTCACCGAACGTCCGGTGCGGCGGGACCGAGGGCTTCAACGGGTTCATCGGGCATTGACCTTACGTGACTGGAGGCGGCCTGCCTTACCAGGTTGTGGGAATTTTCACGGGCTCATCTGTGGAGGGCGGAACGTCGAGGCGCTGCAGCGCAAACGAGGCGACCTTCTTGAAGACCGGCGCCGCCACCGTGGCCCCCCATGACGACGTCTGGGCATCATTGACAATCACGGCAACCGCGATGCGCGGATCATTGGCGGGGGCCAGGCCGATGAACGAGGACACGAAGAAGTCAGCGTTGCCGTCCGGGCCGATCATCTCCGACGTGCCTGTCTTGCCAGCCACGCGATAACCGGTGATTTTCGCGGTCCCGCCAGTGCCGTCATCGACCACCGATTCCAGCATGCCGACCAGCTGGTTGGCGGTGTCTCGGCTGATCACACGGTTGCCCTTGCCAACTGTGGTGGTGTCGGTGCGCCCGTCTGGGCACTGCCAGGAACGCACCAGGTGCGGCGGCATGGCCACCCCACCGTTCCCGACAATCTGGTACACCCCGGCGGCCTGCAGCGCGTTGACGCCAACCCCCTGGCCAAACAGCACGGTGTTGCGCGTCCGCCCATCCCACCACTGCGTACCAGGAACATGGACGATGCCGGGATTTTCAGCTGGCAGCTCAACTCCCGTGACCTTGCCGAACCCGAACTTGGTCAGGTAGTCGTAGCGGGTCTGATCTGGCACGTTCTGGGCGGCCATCATGGTGCCGATGTTGGAGGACTGCGCCAGGATGCCGTTCAACGTCCAGTTGGATGTGGCGTGCTCGTCATGGTCTTTGAACACCTGCCCGCCAAATGTCGCTGTCCACGGCACCGAGTATGTGCTGGTCGGGGTGGCTTCACCGGTCTCCAGGACCATGGCCATTGTCACGACCTTGCCGGTTGAGCCGGGCTCGAAGATGTCCTCCACGGCTGCTGAGCCGCCCAGTCCGCGCTCACGGGCCTCGGCTGGATCGACGGTGCCGGAGTCTGCCAGCGCCAGGATCTCGCCTGTCTTGACGTCCAACGCCACCACTGAGCCGGATTCGGCGCCCATCTCGGCAACCTGATCATCTATGGCGTTTTGGGCGGCCCACTGCAGGTCAGAGTCGAGTGTCAGCACCACGTCGCAGCCTGAGCGGGCCGGGGTGCCGGAGTATTCGCCGCCTGGGATCGGTTGGCCACCGCCGCCCACCTCGACGTCGCGCGAGCCCGGTTTGCCGGTGAGCAGGTCGTTTTCGGTCAGCTCTAGGCCCGTGTAGTGGCCTGGGTGGTCATCGTCGCCTTCGCCCTTGAACGGGTAGCCGAGGATGTTCCCGGCCACGGCCCCGGCCGGGTAGGACCGCTCGTAGTACAGGGTGCCGAAGATGCCGCGCACCCCGAGTTCTGAGATGCGGCGCCACAGCGGCGGTTCGGCGTCTTTGATGAGTGGCACCCACGCCGAATCCCCGGTCAGGGCGCCGCGCAGCTCGGTTTCATCCCAACCGATCACCGGTGCAAGGAGTTCCGCGGCCCCCGCCGCGCCTGCGTATGCGACGTTGCCGTGGGAGTCCTTGCGGACAAACAGGTCTATCTCAAGCTGGTTGGCCTCCACTGAGTATCGCGGCACGTCAGTGGCAAGAATTGTGCCGTCAGCAGCCAAGATGTCCCCTCGGCGTGCCGGCTCGTCGTAGTGGACCATCCGGGTGGTGACGCCTTGGGCGGCCAGGGCGTCGGCTTGGACAGCTTGGATGTAGATCAGCCGGGCGCCAAAGCCCAGCAGCACCAGCAGCACGCCAATCCGGATGAAACGCTGCCGCGGTCCTGGCCGGGCCGCCCCCTGCCTCACAGTTCCGCCTCAGGGGGTTGGGAGAGCGATTCCTCGCCGGATTCCTCGCCTGCCCACTCGGATTCCTGGTTCACTTCCTCGGATTCCTCGCCCGCTGCCACCGGCTGGCCGATGGTCGAGCCGTCGCTCAGCCGCACATAGGTGATGTGCGTCCCAGGCAACATCCCCAGGTCACGGGCCCTATCGGCCAGCGAGGCCGGCGATTCATGATCGTTTATCCGTTCAAGCACAATGGCCCGCTGTTCCGCCAGGTCAGCCAACTCGACCTCCAACTCGTGCCGCTCAAAGGCGTCGGCCGCCATCGTCGTGTTGAACCACAGCACTGCCCCGACACCCACTGCCAACAGCCAACCGCACACGATCACCAACAGGGCGTAACCAACACGCCGGCGTGGCGGACGGACCACACGCAACGCGGGGCGGGTGGTCGGTTCAGGTGTGCTGGCGCGCCGCGGAACTGGCGCTGGAATGGCACTCATGCAGCCTCGTTTCGGATTCGTTCAGCGGCCCGCAGCCGAGCGGCAGCCGCCCGCGGGTTGGCCGTGATTTCGGCTTCGCTTGCGCGTTCTGCCCCGCGAGTCAGCAGCCGCAACCGCGGTTTGGTCGCCTCAGGTTCAACAGGCAGTCCCACCGGAGCCGACGATGACGCACCCGCCACCAGCACCCGTTTGGCCATCCGGTCCTCAAGGGAGTGGTAGGCCAGCACCGCGATCCGTCCCCCCAACCCGAGCAGTCCTATGGCGGCCGGCAGGGCTTGGTGCAGGGCGTCTAGCTCGCCGTTGACCTCGATCCGTAGGGCTTGGAACGTTCGCTTGGCCGGGTTGCGGCCGGTCCGCCGGGACCGGGCCGGTACAGCTTGGGAGATGGTCTCGACCAACTCGCCGGTGCGGTGCAGAGCCTTCTGCTCGCGGCGACGGACTATCGCTTGGGCGATGCGCCTGGCGTTGGGCTCATCTCCGTACTGGCGCAGTACGCGAGCCAGACTGTCCATCGAATAGGTGTTTACGACATCGGCGGCGTTCAGGTTGGCGTTGGGGTCCATCCGCATGTCCAACTCGACGTCCCGGGAGTAGGCGAACCCGCGTTCGTCTGTGTCGATCTGCATGGAGGACAGCCCCAGATCGAACAACACCGCGTCAACTCGGTCCAGGCCAAGGCCGCTGACCACGGTCGCGATCTGGTCAAAAACGGCGTGGACCAGGGTGACGGGGATGGTCGGTACGCCGGCGGCATCGAAGGCTGCTTGGCTGATGGCCAGCGCGTTTGGGTCGCGGTCGATTCCGATCACCCGGATATCCGGGCAGCGGGCGGCCAGGGCGAGTGTGTGGCCGCCGGCGCCGAGTGTGGCATCCACCAGGACCGCACCGGGCCGCGACAAGGCCGGCGCAAGCAGCGCTGCGACGCGGTCGGCCATGACCGGCAGGTGGGGTGGTGGGACACGGTCCACGGATGCGCTCCTTGTGCTGCTGACTGGGGGGCTTTGCGGGGCGGTGCGAGGTTGGTGGGGCTGGGGTGGGGCTGGTCCGTCACCAGTCCTGGTCCCCCTCCGCACGAATCCGGCGCCGGGGAAGTGCGTCGGGTCGGGCGGGGTGGAGGCCAGGGCGTGCGAAGGCCCGGCGTGGTGTGGCTACCTCACCCCCTCATTCAGTGCGGCATAGGGCGTGACATAGCGCTCGTAGTAGGCGTCCCAGGCGCCGGCCGACCACACCTCCATGCGCCGTTCCAGCGCGACTATCACCAGATCGCGCTCGAGGCCGGCGTATTCGCGTAGGGCCGGTGGGATGGTCAGGCGGCCTTGTTTGTCCACGTCAGCGGCGGCAACTGAGGAGTAGAAGATGCGGTCAAACGCCATGGCCGGCATGCCGCTGGGGGCGTCTTCAGCCATGCGTTCGCGGTAGGCAGCGAATTGATCTTCGGAGAACAGGAACAGGCAGCGGTCCTGGCCGCGGGTCAGATAGGTGCCGCCGGCCAACTGTGGTCGGGTCTTGGCTGGCAGGACGATGCGACCCTTCTCATCGAGCTTGAGTCGGAACTCTCCGAAGGCCGCTGGCATCGTCCCTCCTTCCCCGAGTTAGGCGCCGGCAGGACCCCTTCCCGCCAATGCCCTCCACTGTACTCCTATTCACTCCACTTGGCCCCACCAAAGGTCCCAGACGCGCCAACCAGCTCCAAAGTGATCCCCACCACAAACAGATTTCCCCAGCTCAGAGCCCTACAGAACCCGCCCACCATCTCACCATCTGAGACACCCCCAGTGGAGCGCCAGCCGAACCCCCCACCACCACCCGTTTTGGGCACTTGCGGTCGTCATCGTCGGCCGGCCAAGGGCGAGTTTGTGCTCAGGCACCAGGATCAGGGAGAAACGGGACAACCCTAAGTGCCCAAAACGGGATGAAAACCCCCAAGTGCACAGGCGTTTTGAGCACTTGCGGCTGCTCGCCGGGCGTGGGGAGGGATAGTTCTCTGGCTACCAAGACCGCACAGCGAGCGCGCTTGCTGCTCGCCGGGCGGCGAGGGGAGGGTTAGTTCTCTGGGCGGCGGTCGTTCCAGCGGTCTTCGAAGCGCTGGGTGAAGCGGGCGCGCGGCGGTTTGGGCGCCTTGCCTCCGGCCCCACCGGACCGTGCGACACGCCCTGCGCGCCCAGGTCCACTCAACGCCACCCATCCGCCAACGAACATCACAGCGAAACCCACCAGGCTGAGCCAGATCAGCGACACTGTCATGCCCACCACCAGCACGGCCAGGCCAAGCAGAATAAGGAAAATCCCCAACGCTATGCGGCCACGGCGGGGACTGGCTGAGCTCGTCAGCGAAGTGGCGAGCTTCGGATCGTCCGAGGTGAGCTGTTGCTCCATCTCGGCGAGCACACGCTGCTCATACTCCGATAGCGGCATGACCACCTCCACTCAAGCTGGGCGCTTTGCCCCTGTTATCCGTCAAGCATACGGCCGGCGAACTAGGTCCGAAACCCAGGGGTGTCATCAAGCAGCGATGCTGGACGCAGTGCCGCAGCACCGAACCGCCCGCGGACTGCATCCCCCGCCGCTTGGGCACGGCGCTGCGCGTCGAAGTCTGAATCGCCATCCAGGGTGGGTTGGACCACCACGCGGTCCAGTGCCACAAGGTGCTCCAGGCGCACCCCAACCAGCCGCACAGGAAGACCTTTCAGATCGACAGATTCAACAAGTTCGCGGGCCGATGCCGCCAAAATGGGGGTCAGATCGGTTGGCGCTGGCAGGGTGCGGGACCGCCCCGAGGTCACGAAATTGGATGTGCGCACCTTGACCGCCACCGTCTGGCAGGCAAGGCCCGCGCGGCGCATGCGGCGGGCCGCTTTATCCGCCATGGCCAGCACAGCTGCATCGAGTTGGCGGCCGCGCGGCAAGTCGTGATCGAACGTCGTCTCGGCCCCAATCGACTTCTCCAGGCGGGTCGGGGAGACCGGCCGCGGGTCATTGCCATCGGCCAGCGCGGCGAGGTGGTCCGCCCATGCCTGCCCCACGGCTCGGCGCAGCACACCCGGCGGGGTGGCAGCGACATCGGCGACGGTCCTGATGCCGAAATTGGCCAGTGCTTGGGTGGCTTTTCCGCCCACGCCAGGCAGCGCCGAGACCGGCAGCCCACGCATGAAAGCGACAGTCTGACCGGCCGGCACCTCGAGCAGTCCGTCCGGTTTTGCGCGCGTAGATGCGATCTTCGCCACAGTTTTCGACGTGCCGATCCCAACTGAGCACACCAGCGCCAGTTCACTGCGCACCTGCGCGCGAATTGCCTGGCCAATCGCGTAAGGCGACCCCAACCGGCGCGTGGACCCGGTGACATCGAGGTAGGCCTCATCAACTGAGACCTGTTCCATCAGCGGAGTGACTTGCCGCAGAATCGCCATCACATGGTTGGACGCCACCGCATACTCCCGGTGATCCGGCGCCACCACCACCGCCGCGGGGCACAGCCGCTCCGCCCGCGCCATCGGCATCCCGGAGGTCACCCCAAACGCCCGCGCCTCATACGTCGCCGTGAGCACAACCGACCGCCCCCGTTGACCGACGATGACGGCCCTCCCCTTCAGCTCAGGGCGTCGCCTTAGTTCGACAGAGGCGTAAAACGAGTCCATGTCGACGTGGAGAATCGACCGGTCCGTGCTCGCCATTCCCCAAGCCTAGGCGCCTGGACGCACGTGAGTCCCACGCCCGGCAACTCCACGCCCCCAACTCCAGACAGACCGAAGGCCTCGCCAGCTGAGCCAGCGAGGCCTTCGCACTGAAATGATGCGGAGCTCTAGAGCATCCTGACCTTCGATGCCTGGATTCCTTTGTCGCCACGGGCGACTTCGAATTCCACGGCTTGGCCTTCGTCCAGCGACTTGTACCCATCGGCGTCAATCGCGGACCAATGAACGAAGACGTCAGGGCCGCCCGCGTCCTGCTCGATGAAGCCGTAGCCCTTGTCGGGGCTGAACCACTTCACTTTTCCTGTTGCCATCGGCTGTCTGTCCTTTCGGGGACTGTCGAGTCCCCGCGAATCTCGCGGGGCGTACCTGCCGCAATGTCTTGCGATGTCGTTCCGTGCTGGGCAGGTCTACCCTGGGCCGAGCTTGGTGCCGCAAACCTCAAATCACTGCTGCACCGCACAGCATGACAGGAAAACCAAGTGCGGTCCACCCCATCGGGCCAAAAGCCGCAACAGTGGCGGCGCGCCGGCTAGCTCTCAGACGGGTGATCGCCGTCATCGGACCTGGACTGCTCCGCAAGGAAGGCCTCCAACTCCGCCGCAATCGTCTCGGCATCGGGCAACGCCTCACCTGGAAGGGCGAGCAGACCCGATCCGTTGCGCTCGTCGTGGCGGCGCTCCAGGTCCCGAACCATCTCTTCCAATTCGCTTGAACCCTCGATCTGCCGAGCGATGTCCCGCCCAGTAGTTTCCGCCTGAGCGGTCAGCCGGCTGAGGTCAAAGTCCAGGCTGGACACCTGGCTGACCCGTTCCAGCAGAGCAACCGCGGCCGGCGCGTAGGGCAGCACGGACAGATAGTGCGGCACATGCACCAACACGGTCTTGGAGTCGATGCCGCGCTCAGCGAGCCGGTAGTCAATCAGTGCCTGGGCTGAGCCTGGCACCTGAACCTTCGCTTTGCGGGCCTCACCTTGGACAAGAGCCACACCCGTGGCCGGGCTGGTCACCCGAAGCGGCCTGGTGTGGGGGGTGGGAGCCGGCAGTCCGTGCATCCCAATCGCTTGGCTAACCCCCAGGTCACCGGCGATGTCGCCTATGGCACCTGCGAACGCTTCCCACCTCACGTCCGGTTCGGGGCCGTACATCAGCAGAAAGTCGGTCCCCTTGGCGTCACGAATCAGATCGATAGCCAACTCCGGGGTGTGGACGGCCTCCCACCCGGCCTCGCCGATCACCATCGGTGGGCGCCGGGAGCGGTAGTCCACCAGCTCATCGACGTCGAACGTCACCACCCGCCGGGCGTCACCATGGCCCAGAAAGTCACCAATTGCCAGGCCAGCCGCCATTCCGGCGTCAACAAACCCATCCAACGCATACAGCAGGACGGGCGATGTCCCACGAGCCTCCGCCGCCATGGCAGAGTCAAGGGAGTACAAAGGAGTGGTCAAATCTACGCCTCCTTCTGGTAGTCAGAACTCTCCTGCCACTTACAACACATTGCCAGCCGCCCCAATTCCCCCAGAACAGCACGTTGCCCTCTAGGATAGAAGGCCGGTTGCGCCAGGGGAGGTGAGGTGAACCTTGAGTGTCGGTCTTTCGAACTCAGGGCTCGACCGCGAGCAGGCGTACATTGACGTGCTCTACAGCCGTCTTGACGAGCTGATTCGCGCCTCAGCAGAGCGCCTCGATGAGGTCCGCCACGCCCGCTTTTCCGGTTCGCCACAGAACCGTTCTGAACGCGACGCGTTCGCCGCACTGCACTCCGACAGGGTGGCCCAGCTGTCCAGCGTGGAAGACAGGCTGTGCTTCGGTCGCCTAGACCTTGCCCCCCAACCACCCCTCGCCGATGCCGTCCCACCCCCCGCCGATGCCGTCCCGCCCCCCGCGCAGTCCCGTCACCTTGGCGAGGCGGCCGGCCCAGATGAGGCTGAGCCGGCGGTGCGGTACATCGGGCGAATCGGCCTGACCGATTCGGCCCACAACCCGATCCTGACCGACTGGCGGGCCCCGGCGGCCGAGCCGTTTTACCAGGCCACAGCCCGTCATCCGATGGGAGTCAGGCGCCGGCGCCACATCGCCACATCCGGGCGGCAGGTGGTGGCCGTCGAGGACGAGTTGTTCGACATCGACGGCATAGATGAGATCGCCACACTTTCTGGCGAGGGTGCTCTGCTCGCGGCATTGGCGAGCCACCGCACAGGGCGAATGAGCGACATCGTCGCCACGATCCAACGCGAACAGGACCGGATTGTGCGGGCACCAATCGATGGTCCGCTTGTGGTCGAGGGCGGCCCTGGAACGGGCAAAACGGCGGTAGCGCTACACCGGGCCGCCTACCTGCTGTACACGCACCGCGAACGCATAGGCAGGTCCGGGGTGCTTGTGATCGGTCCGAGCGGGGCGTTCTTGACCTACATCGACCACGTTCTGCCCTCGCTGGGCGAGACCGGCGTGGTCACCGCCACAATGGCGTCGCTGCTGCCTGGACTGACAGCCACCGTCGAGGACGCCGCGCCGGTTGCCGCCATCAAGGGGCGGGCGGCGATGGCCCAGGTCATCAGGCGAGCCATCCGCAACCGCCAGCGCCTGCCGGCAAACGACAGGACCGTCACCGTGCGGGGAAAGCAGTTGACGTTGCGGCGTGCAGATGTTGTGGCAGCACGTGACGCCGCGCGGCGTTCCCACCGGCCATACAACCAGGCCAGACGCGTTTTTGCCCGCTACCTGATCGATCTGCTGACCGACAGGCTGGCAAAGAAATCGACCACCAGTTTCGCGTTGGCGGACCGCAGTGAGCTGGCCGATGACGTCCGCCGCGCCCGTGACGTGCGGGTGGCGGTGAACCTCTCGTGGATGCCGATGACACCGGCTGGCCTGCTGGAGGAGCTGTACGCCAACCCGGTGCTGCTGGCGGCCGCAGGCGGGCGCGATCTGACGGCCAGCGAGGTTGAGCTGCTGACCAGACCGGCTGGCTCGCCATGGACGGTCTCGGACATCCCGTTGCTCGATGAAGCGGCGGAGCTGTTGGGCGTGGATGATTCAGCTGACCGCGCAGCGGCAGAGGCTGCTGCCGCAGCTCAGGCGCGGGACGTGGCCTACGCCGGCGAGGTGGCAGCAGTGCTGGGCGGCGGTTGGGTGAGCGGCGAACAGTTGGCCGGCCGCTGGGCCGCCAGCGCGCCCCAACTCACGCTCGCGGACAGGGCCGCGCGGGACCGCACCTGGACCTACGGACATGTGGTGGTGGACGAGGCCCAGGAACTCTCACCGATGGATTGGCGCTGTGTGCTGCGCCGTTGCCCCTCAAGGTCCATGACCATTGTCGGAGACACCGGCCAAACCCACTCCCCCGCCGGCACCCTGAACTGGGATGCGGCCCTAACCCCCATCTTCGGCCCCCGCCACTCCAACCCCGACGATGCCGCCCCCTCCAAACCGCTTTCCGGCAAGGGACAGAGGGGAAGGGGTTGGCGCCTGGAACGGCTGAGCATCAACTACCGCACGCCGGCCGCCATCGTCGCCGAGGCTGACGCGACCGCCTTGGCCGCTGGGGTGGGCGTCACCCCGACCACGGCCGCCCGTGATGTTCCCAACGCGTTTGCCCAGGTGCAAGGCGGTGCCGACCCGATTGCCACAGCGCTCGGCGAGGCAACCAGGTTCCTGACCGAGTCCAAGGACGGCCGCCTGGCGATCATCGCCCACCCGTCAGACATCGAGGCTGTACGCCAAGGCGTGGAACACTCCGACCTGGCCAGCCAAGCCACCGGCCCAAGTGTGCTGGACGCCCGCCTAGCCGTCTTCACCCCAGCCCAGGTCAAAGGCTTGGAGTTCGATGACGTAGTGGTACTAGATCCAACCCGCATAGCCGCCGGCCCCGGCGGCCCCCGAGACCTCTACGTAGCCATGACCCGCCCCACCCAACACCTCCGCCTAATCCTCCCCAGCTAGCGGTGGGGGTGGCGCGGGGGGTTAGGAGCAGCCGGAGGTTGAACCGCAGCCTTCGCACACGTGGCATGAGCCTGACGGGCGCATCTTGGTGCCGCAGGTCATGCACATTGGGGAATCGGCTTCACGGCCCTGCAGGGCATCCATCAGTTCAGCCGAGGAATGGACCGCCCGGTTGGTCCCGGCAGCCGGCTCAATCTCCAGCCCCTGGGACATTGGACCATCATCCACCGACAGTTCCTCATATGACCCGGTTTCCAGCTGACGATGCCGCTCTGTGGCCGTGTAGATTCCCAGTGCGTCGCGGGTTTCAAAGGGGAGATAGTCCAGAGCCAGGCGGCGGAAGATGTAGTCCATCACCGAGTGGGCCATGCGGACATCAGGATCATCGGTCAGGCCGGAGGGTTCAAACCTCTGGTTGACAAACTTTTGGACAAAGCTTTCCAGCGGGACGCCGTATTGCAGACCGATGGAAACAGCAATGGAGAACGCGTCCATCACACCGGCGAGGGTGGACCCCTGCTTGCCGAGCTTCAGGAACACCTCACCCAAACCATCATCGGGATATGAACCGGACGTGATATAGCCCTGGGCGCCGGCCACCGAGAAGGAGGTTGTTACTGAGGGGCGTTGTTTGGGGAGGCGGCGGCGGACTGCTCGGGGGGTGGGGGGTGCGTCATCGGACTTGGTGGTTTTGGTTGAGTCTGACACATCTGACAAAGGCTGGGAGACCTTGCAGTTGTCACGGTAGATGGCCAGGGCTTTGACGCCGAGTTTCCAGCCCTCGAAGTAGATCGACTCAATATCGGCCACGGAGGCTGATTCGGGCAGGTTGACTGTCTTGGAGATGGCGCCGGACAAGAACGGCTGGACAGCTGCCATCATTCGGACGTGACCCATTGGGGCAATGGCCCGGCGGCCCACGGCACAATCGAACACCTCGACGTGCTCGGGGCGCAGTCCGGGCGCGTCAACCACATGGCCGTGGGCTGTGATGAACTCGACAATCGCCTCGATTGTCTCTTCTGGATAGTTGAGCCGGCGCAACGCAATCGGGACGGTCTGGTTGACTATCCGCATCGATGCCCCGCCAACCATCTTCTTGTATTTCACCAGCGAGAAATCCGGTTCGATGCCGGTGGTGTCGCAATCCATCATGAACCCGATGGTGCCTGTGGGCGCCAGGACTGAGACCTGGGCGTTGCGCCAACCGTGGGCTGCCCCCAACGCCACGGCCGTCTCCCACGTCTTGCCGGCTGCCCGCAGAATGTCGCCATCCAGTGATGCCACTGGCACAAGAGCGTCATTCGCGGCATGGTGCTTGCGCAGCACACGGGCGTGGGCTTCCCCGTTCAGGGCCAGGCCCTCATACGGGCCAACCACCGCGGCCAGTTCAGCTGAGCGACGGTACGCCGTGGCCGTCATCAGGGAGGTGATGGCAGCAGCCAGGGCGCGGCCGCCGTCCGAATCATAGGCGAGGCCAGAGGCCATGAGCAGCGCACCGAGGTTCGCGTAGCCGATGCCCAGTTGCCGGTATGCGCGGGTTGTCGTGGCGATTGGGTCGGTTGGGAAATCGGCAAAGCTGATCGAGATTTCCATCGCTGTGATCACCAACTCAACTGCCGTGGTGAAACGCGCGGTGTCAAACGTTCCGTCCGGCTGGAGGAACGCCAACAGGTTCAAAGACGCCAGGTTGCACGAGGAGTTGTCCAGGTGCATGTATTCGGAGCAGGGGTTCGATGCCGTGATCCTGCCGGTTTCAGGCGACGTGTGCCACGAGTTGATCGTATCGTCATATTGAATCCCTGGATCAGCGCATTCCCAGGCGGCTTGAGAGACGGTGTGGAACAGCTCACGGGCATCAACCGATTCGACTGCCTCCCCAGTGGTGCGGGCACGCAAATCGAACTTCTCGCCAGCCTCGACAGCCCGCATGAACGCATCAGAAACTCGCACAGAGTTGTTGGCGTTTTGGTATTGGACCGAAGAGATATCCCGGCCGTCCAGGTCCATATCGAACCCGGCTTCACGTAGAGCCCGGATCTTCTTCTCCTCGTGTGATTTTGTCAAAACGAACTCGACAATGTCCGGGTGGTCAATGTCCAGTACAACCATCTTCGCGGCCCGGCGCGTTGCACCACCGGACTTGATTGTGCCAGCTGAAGCATCAGCCCCACGCATAAACGACACCGGCCCTGAAGCAGTCCCACCAGATGAACGCAACAGTTCCTTCGAGGAACGGATACGCGACAGGTTTACACCTGCCCCTGAACCGCCCTTGAAAATCATGCCCTCTTCGGTGTACCAGTTCAGGATCGAAGTCATCGTATCGTCAACCGACAAAATGAAGCAGGCTGAAACCTGTTGAGGTGCGGTGGTACCTACGTTGAACCAGACCGGAGAGTTGAAGGAAAACACTTGGTGCACAAGCATCCAGGTGAGCTCCTCGCCAAAGATGCGGGCGTCATCGTCGGTGGCGAAATAGCCGGCGTCTTGGCCGGCCGAGACGTACTTGCCAACCACCCGGTCAATGATCTGGCGCAGCGAGTACTCCCTATCTGGGGTGCCGACGGTGCCACGGAAGTACTTGGTTGCCACGATGGTGGAGGCGTTGACGGACCAGAACTCGGGGAACTCGACGTCCTTCTGCTCGAAGACCGTCTGACCTGTCTTCCAGTTGGTTTGCACCACGTCGCGCCGCTCCCAGGTGACCTCCTCATACGGGTGGACCCCAGCGGTGGTGAACACCCGCTCAATGCGCAGCGCCTTGGGCCCCGAGTCGGTGTCCGGGTGCGTGCCGGTCTGGTTCAGGTCGGTCATATCAGGTTGCTCCTTGGGTTGGATCTGGTTGGACTTCGGCCCGCAAGGCCGCGATCTCCGCTTCAAAATCTGCCAGGCTGGCGAAGCCGCGATACACCGAGGCGAACCTCAGGTAGGCGACCTCGTCGAGTTGACGCAGTGAGGGCAGGACCTCCAGGCCGATCTCGTGGGCGTCGATCTCGGCGGCACCGCGGCCGCGGATGGTCTCTTCGACCCCGTGGGCGAGCCGGGCCAGATCATCCTCCGAGACAGGCCTGCCCTGACAGGCTTTGCGCACGCCGGCCAGCACCTTCTCGCGCCGGAACGGCTCGGTGGTGCCGGACCGTTTGACAACGGACAGGCTGGCGGTCTCCACCGTGGTGAAGCGCCTGCCGCACGCCTGACACTGGCGGCGACGACGGGTGCTCGCACCATCGTCCGATGTGCGCGAATCGACAACCCGCGAATCATCATGCCGGCAGAACGGGCAGTGCATGGTCCCCTTCGTTCTTGAAAAAAAGTCGCCTCGGCGGTTCGGCCCCTTGGACCCGGCGACCACCACATATGCCGCTGGGCGCCAGAGACGACCACTACATCTGGGGCGCAACACTACGAGTCTGAAGCGCCTCGCGCAACCCCGCCGCGCCAGTGATTCGCGCGTGTCCGGCGGGGCGGCAAAGCGACACGCCGAAGGCCGATGTCGTACAACTGTTCGCGCATCTGATGCTTTGTGGCGTAGGGTTGGGGCCGACCACAAACAGCCCCAACCCATCGACGCGGAGGGTCGCCATGGCGCGTGTCAGCAAGTCGAAGAGGTGGGTGGCAGTCTCCGGACTGACCGACCGCCAAAAGGAAGTACTCAAGGTCATCGAGGACTCAGTTCGCAACCGCGGCTACGCCCCTTCGATGCGGGAAATTGGCGAGATTGTGGGTCTGACCAGCCCTTCTAGTGTCAAGCATCAGCTGCTCGCCCTGGAAGCCAAGGGCTATATTCGCCGCGACCCCAACCGTCCGCGCGCCCTGGAACTGCTCGCAACATCGGCCCGGCTGCCGTTCTCAGCTTCCGAAATGGCCGCACGAGCCTCAGAGCGCAAACCCGAGCCGGTGCTGGTTCCGCTGGTGGGCCGGATCGCCGCAGGCGGCCCGATCATGGCCGAGCAATCCTTGGAAGATGTGCTGCCGTTGCCACGCGAACTGGTGGGCGATGGCGAGCTGTTCATGCTGCGCGTGCTTGGCGATTCGATGAGCGGCGTGGCGATCTGTGATGGCGACTGGGTTGTGGTCCGCTCCCAGCCCACCGCCGAGAACGGCGAGATTGTTGCAGCCTTGCTCGATGACGAGGCCACCGTAAAAACCTGGAAACGCGCCGAAGGCATCGCCTGGCTGCTGCCAGCCAACCCCTCATACCCACCCATCCCCGCTGCGAACGCAACAATCCTCGGCCGAGTGGTGGCGGTCCTAAGAGCCCTCTAGGAGTTCTACGGGTTCTGTGCGCCGCGGGGATGCCCTGTCCGCAGGACCCGGTCACCCTTGGCGCTAGCCAACCGGTCCGTGGGGTGGCCTAGCTGGTTCAGTTGGGCCTGAATCGAATCCGCCCCCAAGTGCCGTCCGATGACGAAGTCGGCCTGGCCATCCGGTGCCAGCCGCGCAGTCCAATCGGTCAGCAACTCCACCAACGCAGCCTTGCCGATCCTGACCGGCGGGTTGGACCAGATCGCATCGACGCTGGTCAGCGCCGCAGTTTCGCTCGGATCCAACGTGACCACATTGGTCAGCCCCAGCCTGTCCGCGTTGATTTCAGTCAGCTCGCGGGCCGCCTGGTTGACATCGATGGCCGCCACCTGTGCGCGGGGGGCAAGGGACGCCATCGTCAGCGTCAGGGGGCCCCAACCGCAACCAAGATCGACAAGCAGACCCGCCGGCGGCAGCCCGTGCATGGGGCCGAGCCGCGCCAACGTCCGCAACAGCACCGCGGTTCCAAGATCGATCCGGCTGGCCGAGAACACACCCGCCGCGGTGGCCACAGTGACAGGCCGGCCGGCGATGACGACCTGGAGATCACGCAGGGTGCCGCGGTCCAGCGGTGCGGACTTGAAGTAGTGGGAGCCGGGCGGCACAGGGCAAGCTTAACGGCCCTCTGGCTGGTCAAGGCGGACCGTCCGTGGCAGGCTTGGTTGGCCCCAGGGGCGCATGGCAAGGGGCGCATGAACCTAGGGGCGTGAAGGAGGAATCGCAGTGGGCGCAAACGAAGACGAGGTGGATGTCGAGTCGATTTTGGCGTCCTTTGCAGGCACGGCGCTGGGGCAGGACCAGGACGTGGATTCAGCTGAGCTTGCCGAACGTGCGGCGGTGGGCCGGACGGCTCGGATATCTACAGAGCGGGCTGACGTCAGCGAGGTTGAATACCGCCAGCTCAGGTTGGAGCAGGTCATTCTGGTTGGGCTTTGGGGATCCCAAACGAGTTTGGAGCAGGCCCAGGTGTCGCTGCGTGAGTTGGCGGCGTTGGCGCAAACGGCCGGATCGCAGGTGCTGGAGGCGGTTGTTCAGCGGCGGGACAAGCCGGACCCGGCCACCTACCTTGGATCGGGCAAGGCCACCGAGGTGGGCGGATTGGTTGCGGCCCTCGGGGCGGACACGGTGATTGTCGATGGCGAATTGGCGCCGTCCCAGCGCAGGGCGTTGGAGGATGCGGTGGACGCCAAGGTGGTGGACCGCACAGCGGTGATCCTGGACATTTTCGCTCAGCACGCCCAGTCGCGTGAGGGCAAAGCCCAGGTCGAGTTGGCTCAACTTGAGTATTTGCTACCTCGGTTGCGTGGCTGGGGTGAGTCGATGTCCCGCCAGGCTGGCGGGCGGGTGGCCGGAGGTGCCGGCATCGGCTCACGTGGGCCAGGTGAGACCAAGATCGAGTTGGACCGCCGGAGGATTCGCACCCGGATTGCCCGGCTGCGTCGCGAACTTGCACAGATGGCGCCAGCCAGGGTGACGCGACGGGCCAAGCGGCGGCGGTCTGCGGTGCCGTCTGTGGTCATAGTCGGGTACACCAACGCTGGAAAGTCGACGCTGTTGAACAGGCTGTCTGGGGCGGACGTGCTGGTGGGCAACGCGCTCTTCGCAACGCTCGATCCGACGGTCAGGCGGGCTGAGACGCCGGATGGGCGGGCCTACACACTGACTGACACAGTTGGATTTGTGCGGGATCTGCCGCACGAGTTGGTTGAGGCATTCCGTTCCACCCTTGAGGAGGTTGGCCAGGCTGACCTGGTGCTTCACCTGGTTGACGCCTCACATGATGATCCGGAAGGTCAGATTCGAGCCGTCCGGGAAGTGGTTGCTGGAATCGATCAAGCCGATCAGATTCCGGAGCTACTTGTGGCCGGAAAGGTCGATGCAGCCGAGCCGGATGCGTTGGCCGGGCTCATGGCGCGCCACCCGGCGGCGGTGGCGGTCTCAGCCAGAACCGGGGAGGGGATGGATGATCTAGCCGCCCGCATCGCTGAGGCGCTGCCCCGCCCCGAGGTGGAGGTCGATGTGGTGGTGCCATTTGACCGCGGTGACCTGGTGAACCTTGTCCACGAGCACGGCGAGGTACTGGAGCAGGACTACCTGGCCGCCGGCACCCACCTGGTGGCCAAAGTGGACCCAGCCCTGGCCGCCCAACTCACCCAAGCCGCCAGCCAGGCGTGACGCCGGTAGCGAAAACAGGGCAATGGAGGCTCGGCGCCCGTCGGTGTGCAGCGAATTGCGCATTAGCATTGCCCGCGTGAATGGCCTCCCCAATCCCGATTTCACCGGGCTGACGTTTGTTAAAGGGCACGGCACCGAGAACGACTTCGTCCTCTACGCCGACCCTGACGGCGTGCTGCCGATGGACGCCCAGACCGCCGCATGGATGGCTGACCGGCGCCGCGGCATCGGCGCTGACGGCGTCATCCGGGCGGTGCGGACCTCTGCGGCCGATGAGATCGTGGCAGGCCTGGGCGTTGAGGCGTTCGAGGCCGACTGGTTCATGGACTACCGCAACGCGGACGGATCGGTTGCCGAGATGTGCGGCAACGGCGCCCGGGTGTTTGTCGAGTTCCTCCAGGCCGCCGGGCTGGCCGATCTCCCCGAGGGCAAATGCATGCCCATAGCCACCCGCGGCGGTGTCCGCCAGGTCTGGCGCGAGGGCCACAACTACGCAGTTGACATGGGCAAATGGACCTTCCCCACTGACTCTTCCACCCC
>JAIRRT010000063.1 GCA_031255835.1 Bifidobacteriaceae bacterium
CCCGCCGTGTCCCGGCCAGCGAGCGGATTCACTCGGTCCATTCCACAGGCACCCACGTGATGGGTTCCCTCCCCCAAGCCCACGATGACGCACCCCCCGCCAGCCCCCCATCTCGCGTCTCGCGCCGCGCCGCTGCCGCACGGATGGGTGGGCGCAGTTCCGCCAAGGCCGCATCCGGCGCTGATGCGCCGCCGCAGGTCAAACCGGATAGGCCGGCCTCCTATGCGCCCCCGACCCGCAAGTCCGCCCGGCCCGATCAAGGCTCCGGGCACCCCGCGCCCTCCGGTGCGGCGTCAGCGTCTCGGTCCAGCAAGTCCGCAGGTACACACGCACGTTCTATCCCGCCTAGCAGCGCAGGTCACGGCTCAAGCGCCCCCAGCGGCCGCGGCCAGGGCGCACCCCGCGGCGCAGGCCCGTCCAAATCGACCAAGGCCAGCCAGCCCGACCGCTCCAAACGCAAGGTTGGCCGGACCGTTGCGGTGGTGGCCGGCATCGTCCTCGTGTTGGGGTTGGGGGGCACGCTGGCCGCTCTGACCTGGTACAACTCCTACGGACCGGGAGCTACAGTCGATGCGCCCACAGTTGAGGGGCTCACGCGAGATGAGGCTGTGGCGGCCGTGGAGGACATCGGGTTGCGTGCTCAGGTTGGCCAGGATTGGAGCGACACTGTCGATCCTGACGTTGTGATCTCGGCCGATCCTGCCGCCGGCACCGAGCTGGAGGCAGGCGATGTGGTTGCGCTTGTTGTCTCGCAGGGCATGCGCCACGAGCCAATCCCGGACGGGCTGCCTGGCCTTTCCCCCGATGACGCATCCCAGGCCCTCACCAATGCCGGCTTTGACGGAAACATCCAAATAGAACCGACGTACGATGAAGAAGTGGCGGAAGGCCTCGTCATTTCGGTTGACCCACCGGCAGGCCAGGTTGTCCCACATAACGCCCAAATCAAGCTGGTGGTTTCGAAGGGCCGCGAGCCAATCAAGGTGCCAAACCTTGTCGGTAAGACCCAGAAACAGGCCGAAAGGGCCGTTGAGAAGGCGAAGCTCAGCTTCACCGTGGGCGGGGAGGAGTTCTCCGATGAGGTTCCTCGCGGCGAGGTGATTTCGCAGTTCCCGCAGCCCGGACGTGAGCTGTTTGGTGGCGATGAGGTCAGTGTCACCGTCTCGAAGGGACGCCAGCCCATTGAGGTTCCTGACGTCACCGATATGCCGACGGCTGAGGCGTTGCAGGTTCTTGAGAGAGCCGGATTTCAGGTGAAGATCGAGGCTCTGGTGCCGGATGAGGTCACGCTCAACCGAGTGGCGAAATCGAGCCCCCCTGGCGGCGGAACAGCCTACCTAGGCGACACAATCATCATCTCTGTCGTCTAACAGGCGCCCCAGCGCCAAACCGCAACCAGGCTCCCAGCACCAAACCGCCCCAGCGCCAAACCCCAACCAACTACCCCCGGTGCCCCCGGATCATTTCTGCAACCTGGAAAGCCATCTCAAGGGACTGCTGGTGGTTCAACCGCGGGTCAACCAAAGTCTCATATCGCCTGGCCAAGCCCTCTTCATCAATGGTCTCCGAGCCGCCCAAAACCTCTGTGACGTCATCGCCGGTCAGTTCTATGTGCAGACCACCTGGGATGGTGCCGGCGTCGCGGTGGACCTCGAAGAAGCCCTTTACCTCGGCCATGATGTCGTCAAAGCGTCTGGTCTTGTAGCCGCCAAAGGCGATGGTGTTGCCGTGCATCGGATCGCACATCCAAACCGGGGTGCGCCCGGCGCCCTGAACGGCCCGGACCAGCGGGGGCAGCAGGGTCCTCACGTGGCCCGCGCCCATGCGGGTGATCAGCGTCAACCGGCCAGGTTGGGCCTCAGGGTCCAGCCGGTCCAACAGTCGCAACACATCGCCAGGCTGCGCGGCCGGGCCAAGTTTGACCCCAATTGGGTTGCGCACTTTGGACAACAGCTCCACATGCGCTGCCTCCGGATCCCGGGTCCTGTCCCCTATCCACAAGAAGTGGGCGGAACAGTCATAGGCCGCTCCGGTCCGCGAATCGATCCGGGTCAACGCACGCTCATAATCCAGCAGCAAGGCCTCATGCCCGGCAAAGAACTCAACGGCCTTCAACGCATCGAAGTCCGCGCCGCACGCCGCCATGAATGAGATGGCGCGGTCCACCTCTGCGGCGATCTCCTCATACCGGGCAAACGCGGGGTTCGCCACAAATCCGCGGTTCCATTCGGCCACAAACCGCAGGTCAGCAAACCCGCCAGTTGTGAAGGCCCGCGCCAGATTCAGTGTGGCGGAGGACCGGTGATACGCCTCCACCATCCGCCACGGATCGGGCTTGCGAGCCTCAGCGGTGAACGGGAAAGCGTTGATGGCATCACCGCGATAGGCCGGCAGTGTCACCCCGTCGCGTGTCTCGGTGTTGCTGCTTCGCGGCTTGGCGTACTGACCAGCGATCCGCCCCATTTTCACCACAGGCTGGGATGCGCCGTACGTCAGCACCACCGCCATCTGGAGAATGGTGCGCAGCTTGTTGCGAATCCGGTCAGCGCTGACCTCGGCAAAGATCTCGGCACAATCACCGCCGTGCAGCACAAAGGCGTGCCCGCTGGCAGCCTGGGCCAACCTTTCGCGCAACACATCGGCTTCACCGGCAAACACCAGTGGCGGCAGCTTCTCCAGAGACTCGATTGCCTCATCCCGGGCGCCAGCATCGGGCCATTCCGGCTGCTGGGCGGCAGGCAGCGCCTTATAGGTGTCCAGGTGGGTGGTCATTGTACACCTGTTCTATTGGAGCGTGTCATTGGGACGCCATCCACGGTTGCCCGGTCTCAAACATCAGCTGGGCAAACCACTGTTGGTTGACGTCAAACCGCTTGCCGCCAGCAATCCGCGGGAAAGCGATGGAAGCCAAACGTCCACCGTTCTCCTCGTCATGCCCAATCACGCCCGGCTCACCTGCCAGCGCACACTGAACGGCGTAGTCGGTCATGGAACGGATCAGCAGTAGATCACGCTGATTCGCCTTGGCGGAGCGGGAGAAGTACCCGCTCTTTTGCACCATGGTCTTTTGGGCCCCCAACCGGGCGGCGAACCGCCGGGCAAACCATTTGCCAGGGTTCACCTTGTCCAACTGCACATGCCCAAACGGGTCATGGGGAACTGAATCGCCCGCCTCGGCCATCTCCCGGACAATCTCTGAGACTCCGGCGCCCTCGGACAGGAAGATATTCACGTTGCCAACCCGGTCCATGACCTCGGTCAGCCGCTCAGCTTCAGCGTCGATGTCAATGGCGATCTCAGGCAGATATATCGCGTGGATATCCCACCGTTCCCGGGTCAACCCGATGTCGGGATTCCACTGCTGATGCGCCAGCCACGCGCGGTAATCAGCCGCAGCCTGGGCGGTCAACCACCCACACCCGCGCCCCATCACCTCATGAACAATCAGCATCCGCGGCCCGGAGCGATGCTCACCGATGATGTTCTGCGCGTACACGCTCGCCTGCTCGGCCGCCGTCCAGGCGCCAAGGGACTGGCGGATCGGGATGATGTCGTTGTCGATTGTCTTGGGAAGCCCCACAACCGCCAGCGAATGCCCGTGCCCCTCCAGATAGCTGGCCAGGTCAGCCGCCGTTGTGTTGGTGTCGTCGCCGCCAATGGTGTGCAGCACGTCAATCCGGTCACGCCGCAACTGGTGCGCCGCAACCTCAAGCGGATCCGCTCCAGGCTCAACAAGCCCGCGTTTCACCAGGTCAGCAGCGTTGGTCAGCTTCACACGCGAGTTGCCAATCGGGCTGCCGCCAAAATCATCCAACCGCCCAGCAAGCGCCCGCGCCTGTGGGGTGACAATTACCGACTTGCCCTGCAGCAGCCCCCAGTAACCATGCTGGTAGGCGACAATTTCGACATCGGGGGCGAGGTCGGTGTACCGCTGAATCAGCCCGCCAACAGCGGCGGACAGGCAAGGGGCAAACCCCCCAGCGGTCAGTAGAGCGACTCGGGTGACGGACATACGCATTTCCTTACACAAACCAGAGGGACGATGACGCCCCAGACCACCGCAGAAGCGTCACCGAGGCGCCCCATAGACTACTCCGCCCCCACCTTGCCCCGGGGCCGGCGTTCATTCCTCGGGAGGCCCAGGGGGCACCAGACCCGGCGGGCGGGTGCGCCCACCTGGGGCCGCCTGGTCAGATTCGCTGCTGGGCGCAGGGGCCCCGGACGCCAGACGCGCCTTCATGGTCGCGGCATACACGTCCACGTATTCCTGCCCGGACAGCAGCATCAGTTGGTACATGACCTCATCGGTGACAGACCGCAGCACGTCCCTGTCATCCTGCTTGCCGGCATGGGCAGAGAAATCCATCGGCTCGCCAATCACAATCCCGGTCGGCTCCAGCTTCGGGATGCGTTTGCCCATCGGTTGGGCCACATCGGTGCCAACCATCGCCACCGGAATCACCGGCACCCCGGCCTCCAACGCCAGGCGCGCCACACCCGTCTTGCCGCGGTACAGCCGCCCGTCCGGGCTGCGCGTCCCTTCGGGATACAGGCAGAACAGCCCGCCGCCTTCCAGCACCTCCAGCCCGGTGCGCAGCGCCGCAACAGCCGCCGCCCCGCCGCGCCGGTCCACAGGCACCAGCCCGATCCCCCGCATGAACCCTGCCACAAGGCGTCCCTTGACCCCGCGCCCCTCCACATAGTCCGCCTTGCCCAGGAAGGAGATCTGCCGCGGGATCATGACTCCCAGGAAGAACGAATCGATCACCGCCAGGTGGTTGCCGGCCAAAATCGCAGGTCCGGTGGCTGGGATGTTCTCGGCGCCGCGAATCCACGGCTGGTAGACAGTGCGCAGCGTCCCGCCGGCAACCCCCTTGGCAAGCCGATAGAACAAGACCGTTTCCCTCCGCCGCACCGCGACCGAATCCAAGCCCAAGCCTCGCGCGCGGCACCGCTTGGGCGCCAGGCGTTCTAGAGTGCTGGGCGTGGGAAACCCTATCGGACGCGACGACTTTGACCGGCGTTGGAACGAGCTAGCAGACCAACTAGCCGCCGAGATGTCATCCCCCACCCCTCCCTCCACCGATTCCGCCCCCACCCCCGCCGCCGATGCCGCACCCAACCCGACCGGCCAGCCTGCGGACCCCGACGGGTCGCCACCCCACCAGGCCGACCCACCCGAGAACGGAACCACCCCAGCGGATCCGGCCCACGCGACATCGTCGGATCGGGTTGAAAGGGCGTTGGAGGCATTGCGTCAGGGACGCGATCCTTGGGCGGAGGATGACCCGAGCGCCCAGGACGGCGACGATGACGGCTGGGGCTCGGAGGACTGGGGCGGCCACCCGCACCCCGGAGCCGTCCGCCCAGCATTCCCGCACCCCACTCCCCCACCCGGACCGCGCGATTGGGCTGAGGTGGAGGATGAGGGGCACTTCGAGCCGCCGGAGCCGCCGCCCGTCACGGCCGGCGAGCCGCTGCTTGTGCTGGCTTGGGCGGCCACGTTTGGCGGTCTGCTCGGTTTGGCCGCGGTTGTGGTGTTCCACCTGGATGTGCCGTGGTTTGTGCCGCGCGCTTTGGGTTTGTTGGGTGCAGCCGGAATTGCGACCCTGATTTGGCGCATGCCCCACAAGAGGTCAGATTCACAAGGCAACGGTGCGCAGGTCTAGCGGCTCGAACGTCCAAGTTACGTTACCGTAGGTTGGCGGGCCTGGCCGTGGGCCCCCACAGCCCCAAGAAAGCAGTACAAATGCGCACCGTCTCCACACCGAAGCAAGTCGATGTCGATCCGACCTGGAACATCTGGACCCTCCTCACCCGCCGGGTGGCCGAGTCACCTGATGAGACAGTGATCGAAGTTGCCAACCCCGATTTCACCGCCTGGCATCCCATCAGCGTGACCGCGTTTGCCTCAGAGGCCGTTGAGGTCGCAAAAGGCCTGATAGCGCTGGGTATCGAGGTGGGTGATCGTGTGGCCATCATGTCCCGCACCCGCTACGAGTGGACCCTGCTCGACTACGCCATTTGGGCCGCCGGTGCGGTGCCTGTGCCCATCTATGAGACGTCCTCCGTGGAGCAGATCGCCTGGATCTGTTCCGATGCCGAGGTCAAGGCCGTGGCCGTTGAGACATCCGCTCACCGCCTCCTTGTCGATGCCGCCCGCGCGGACCTGCCTCACCTGACGTTGATGTGGCAGATAGATGCCGGCGATGTCGATGCCCTCAAGCAGGTGGGTGCGGCCGTTCCAACCGCTGAGGTCGAGGCGAGGCGAACCGCCGCTGACCTGTCCACATTGGCCCCCATCATCTACACCTCCGGCACCACCGGCAGGCCCAAGGGCACCGAGCTGACCCACGGGAACTTTGTTCTGCTGACAGAGAACACGCAGTGGGATACCAGCCCGTCCAACGTGCGGGACGTCATCGCCCGCAAGGGGTGCCGGACTGTGCTGTTCCTGCCGTTGGCGCACGTGTTTGCTCGGTTCATCGAAGTGATTTCCGTCTCGGCTCACACCGTGATTGGACACTGTGGCGATACAACGAAGTTGATGCCAGCTTTGGGCTCGTTCTCCCCCACATTCCTGCTTGCTGTGCCGCGTGTGCTGGAGAAGGTCTACAACTCGGCCGAGCAGAAAGCCGGCGGCGGTTTCAAACTCAAGCTGTTCCGGCGGGCCGCCAAGGTGGCGATCGTGTATTCGCGGCGGCTCGATACCCCCGGCGGGCCAGGGCTGGTGCTCTCGGCACAACACAAGTTGTTTGATCGCCTTGTCTACAGCACTTTGCGCGAGGCTATGGGCGGCAAGACCCGCTATGCGGTATCTGGCGGAGCAGCTCTGGGCGAGCGGCTGGGGCACTTCTACCGCGGCATCGGACTGATTGTGTTGGAGGGTTACGGGTTGACCGAGACCACAGCTCCAACCCTGGTCAATGGGCCAAACAGGCAAAAGATCGGTTCGGTTGGTGTGCCATTCCCCGCAACCGATATGCGCGTTGCCGATGATGGCGAGTTGTGTGTCCGGGGCGTCAATGTCTTCGAGGCCTACCACAACAACCCGACCGCCACTGCCGAGGCTTTCACCCCCGACGGCTGGTTCCGTACCGGTGACATAGGGCACATCGACGATGACGGATTTGTCTGGATCACCGGACGCAAGAAGGAACTCATTGTCACCGCCGGCGGAAAGAACGTTGCGCCAGCCATTTTGGAGGACCGTCTGCGCGGCCATCCACTGGTCTCACAAGTTGTTGTTGTGGGCGATAACCGGCCTTTCATCGGCGCGCTTGTCACCATTGATGCCGAGATGCTGCCCGGCTGGTTGTCCAACCACAACCTGCCGCCTATGCCGCTTGCCGAGGCGCGCGTCCACCCGGCTGTCAGAGCTTCCCTGGACCGGGCCGTGGCCCGCGCCAACCAGGCCGTCTCCCGCGCCGAATCCATCCGCAAGATCGCGATTCTGGAAGACGACTTCACCGAGACAAACGGCTACCTGACCCCATCGCTCAAGGTCAAGCGCACCATGGTCATCGAGGACTTCGCCCCCCAAATCGAGTCCATCTACAGCTAGCCCCCGCGCCAACCCCGGCGCAGCGCCAACCCCGGCACCGCGCCGTACGCCACCCGCACCGCGCTGCGCCTGGGTGCTGGCATGATTGGGGGACACTCTTGGGAAGGACTTCAACCCGCCATGATTACTGCCGTCGTGCTCATCACCGCCGAGGCTGACAAGATCCCTGAAGCCGCCGCCGCCATCGCCGAGATAGACGGTGTCTCGGAGGTCTACTCGGTTGCCGGCAACTGCGACCTGATTGCCCTGGTCCGCGTAGCCCAACACGACCAACTGGCCGACGTCATCGCCGATTCAC
>JAIRRT010000149.1 GCA_031255835.1 Bifidobacteriaceae bacterium
GCTTAAGTGACCACTTGGCGAGCCAGGCGGCTCAATTGGTCAGTTAAGCACCTCCGACCGGGCTGTTCGCCTGCCCTCTCGTGCTCAACTCCATCGAGGTGGATGTGCTTAAGTGACCAATTGGCGACCAAGGCGGCTCAATTGGTCAGTTAAGCACCTCCGACCAAGCCGTCCACCTGCCCTGTCGTGCTCAGCCTCATCGAGGTGGATGTGCTTAAGTGACCAATTGGCGAGCCAGACGGCTCAATTGGTCAGTTAAGCACCTCCGACCAGGCCAACCACACCCCCTGTCGTGCTCAGCGCCGTCGGGGTGGATGTGCTTAAGTGACCAATTGGCGACCAAGGCGGCTCAATTGGTCAGTTAAGCACCTCTGACCAGGCCGTCCACACACTGGGGGGGTTGAGGGAGACACACTCGACACACCTGCCTGTCCGCACCCAGGTCCGGGATCCGAACCACTCGACGTCCCCGAACCGGACCACCACCAAACCCACCGACACCGCGAAACCCCGGACCACACCCATCATCCCCAGAAGAATTCGGTGACCGCCTCCAAAAGGCATGCCGCCAGCGGCATCGAACCCCCCTCCCAACGCCCGCGTCACAACACGACCACCCAACGTTTGAACGCCATCGGCGGAAGGGAGACTGCGACAGGTGACTAGGACGACCGGAAGTGCCCAAAACGGGTTGGAAAATCGGAGGTGGGGTGGGGTTTTGGGCAGTTGGGGCTGTGGGGTGGTGGGGGTGGGGGCTGATCAGGCTTGCCGCGGGCGCTGGGACTAGTTGACCGGGGCGGTCTTCGGATCTATAGCCCGGTAGCTAGTCTTCTGCGCCGGGCTTGTCTGGGTCGCCTTCGCCGCTTTTCTTGGGCTTGGGGCGGCGCAGCGCCTTGGGGTTGGAGTACTCATCTGGCTCAGGCACAATCTCGCCGATGAACGCCAAGCAGTACAGAACTCCGGCGCGGACCTTTTGGCGGGCGTGGGCGTTGCGCAGCAAGGCCCGGAACGCTGGGCGCAGATCCCCCGGCGTGACAGCGCCAAACTGCAACTCCGCCAGCGTCTGGGCATCGACCCGGACATCGAGGGCGTCCGCCAGATCCCACAACATGACCTTGATGCGTTCACGGAACGGGTGGTAGTCGGATTCCTCGGCAATCTCGTGCATGTGCCGCAGCATCCTGCGGGCCTCTTTCCAGGTCCGCAACATGGTCCGGCTGGCGATTTTCGACTCGGCCACTCGCGGGCTCAGGTCCACGGCCAGATCGCACGCGCCATCGGCGGCGAGATTGTCCCAGCGCGAGCCAAGAACCCGCTCAAGCCCATCGAAGATCGCCACACTGACCCCGTCCAGGATGGTGGCGTTGTGCAGAATCTGGGCTGAGAGCCGCGAGTACTGCCGCGCCGCAAAGGCCAACTCCTGGCCAGCAGGGGTGCGTCCGGCCCCAGCTGTCTCGTGGCGGGACAGCTGGGTGGCGGCCGGCCGGCTCTCGGTCAGCGTCTCAATCACGCCGCGAATCCAGTAGGCGACCCCTCGGATGGCCTCGGCGTACTGCTCAGAGTTGGGCGCTATCCGGCACAAAGTGGGGATGGCCTCCTCTGATGGCTCATCAACCCGCTCCCAAGGCAGCAAAATGACCCGGCCATTCGGATCATCCATATCACCGCCGGACAGCCCAACCACCTCGGCCACTCTCTCGGCGTCACGGGAGAAAGCCGGGGTCACCATTGCGACCACCGGCGCACCGGATTGCAGGCCATCGCCCCATTTGTCGCGCTGGCCCCACGGCGGCGGCTCGCGGTCAACAATCAGATCCAGCTCGGCGTCAAACGAGGCGGCATACTCCTCGGCTACGTCGGACATGAAATCGGTGATTCCGCCATCGGCGGCGTCGTCATCGGCGGGGCACCTACTCACCAAAACTGGCACGGTGGGGTTGGTGTAGTGCCGCGAAGCATGGCCACTCGGATTCACAAGGCGTCATTGTAGGGGCCCCAAGCACAAACTGAGCACGGCCATACGCCCCAAACGCCCCCAAACGGCGTCCCACCTCCTGTCACGCAGCGGCCAGCCAGCCGGCCCTTGCGGCGTCGGCCACCCGGCCCTTGCGCCGTCACCACCCGGCCGTTGCGGCCGAGTCACCACAGCTCATCTCCAGCTGCACCGAACCCTGCCCAAGGGGCTGGCATCGCGGGGCAAAGGCAGCGTCAACGCTGGTCAAAGTGGACTTTTCGCCCTTCGCGAACCATCTTTCGCGAACCATTGACCATATGCTAGCGGTCCAGATGATGAGACGGGCGTTGACCAGGGATAATAGTCAACTATCTTGTCTCTGGCTGTCGCTACACTGTCGTCAGCATTCGACCGGCAACCCAAGTCATGTCCTTCACTGACTCAATGGGCAACAAACTGAATGTCCGGTCGCAGAAATCCTAAGGAGACGCGAATGAAACGGCCAAGTCCCCGCCACACTGTGGCGCTCGCCCTAGCAAGCGCCGTCATTTTGACCCTCGCCGGTTGCTCCGGCGGCCTCGGCAACACCGAAGATGCTGCTACCGACGATGCCGCCGGCCAGCCAGCCGATTCGGGTGACGAGAACTCTTCCGAACCAATCAAGCTCGGCATGCTGGGCCCCTTCTCCGGTTCTGAGTCCGCCTTTGGTCCATACATGGCCAACGGCGCGAACCTAGCCATCCAAGAGATCAACGCCGATGGCGGCGTGCTTGGCAGGCCACTCGAACTGGTCACAGAAGACGATGCCTGTGATGCCACCACAGCCGTTGCTGGAGCTAACAAACTCACCACTCAAGGTGTTGTTGCTTCAGTTGGCGGCTACTGTTCCTCCGCCACCGTCCCGACCGTGGACATCCTGACCGGAGCTGGCATGCCGATGGTCATCCCGGCCGCCAACTCCAACCAGCTGGTCGAGTTGGGCAACCCCAAGGTGTTCCTGGTCAACGGCACCGGCACACAGCAAGCAGCCTCCGCCCTGGCATATGCCGAGCATTCCGGGCTGGCCAAGGTCGCCTTGCTGCATGACAACTCCTCGTATTCCAAGGACCTGGCTGACTCGTTCAACGCCCAGGTTGGCGATGGCGACGTCTCCTCGGTGCTTACCGAGGGTGTCAACAAGGAAGAGAAGGACTTCTCAGCCACCGTCAACAACGTGCTGGGCGCTGAGCCTGACCTTGTTTGGTGGACTGGCTACTACGATGCCGGCGGCCTGCTGGCAAAGCAGTTGCACGATGCCGGTTATGACGGCCAGATCATGGTGGCCGATGGTTCGGTTGACGCCAAGTTGGCTGAGATCGCCGGACCGGACGCATCCAAGGGGATCGTTGGAACGTTCACCCAAACCCCGGACATGCTCGAGGGCCACGATGACTGGATCGAGGACTACACCGAGATGTTTGGCGATCCTCCCGGCCCCTACGCCACCCAGGCCTATGATGCCGTGCGGATCATCGCCCAAGCCATGACCGATGCCGGCACCACCGACGGCGACGCCGTGACCACGGCACTGGAAGCCATTGACGGCATGGAGCTGTTCTCAGGTCCACTGAAGTTCACACCGGAGCACACGCTGTCCTCCGGTGGGTTCGTCATCGTCGAGGTGGGTCCGGACGGCACGTTCGTCTTCAAGGAAAACCCAGTCGACTACTAAACCGGCTTTGTAACTGCGGTGAGGGCCTGGTGCTACTCCGGGCCCTCACCGCAGTCGCCCTAACCCCCAAAGGCCCACGTCATGCTGCAACTCATCTGGAACGGGCTGTTTGTAGGCTCGTTCTACGCCCTGGTCGCCCTGGGCTATTCGATGGTCTACGGCATCATCAAATTGCTCAACTTTGCCCACGGCGACATCTACATGGCCGGGGCGTTCATCGCCTTTGTCATTCTCGGCTCCACAACCTCCCTTGTTGCCGCCGCGCCCCTGGCGGTGCTGATCGTGGTGCTGTTCATCACGATGATCCTGACCGGCATGTTGGGGGTGGTGATCGAGCGGATCGCCTACCGGCCCCTGCGTAACTCACCCCGCTTGGCCGTTCTGATCACCGCTGTGGGCATGAGCTTCGCTTTGGAGTATGGCGTTTCGCTGATCTTCAACCCGGATCCCAAAGTGTTCCCGGTGCGGCTATCCGGCACGATGATGAACGTCCTTGGCGCCCGCATCACCTTGCCGCAACTTGTGCTGATAGGCGTGGCCGGGATCCTGATGGCGCTGCTGCAACGCTACGTCATGCGTTCACGCGATGGCCGGGCTATGCGCGCCATCGCGCTGGATTCCAGAGCGTCAATGCTGATGGGCGTCAATGTTGACACCGTCATCTCCAAGACGTTCTTCATCGGGTCAGCTCTTGCTGGAGCGGCCGGCGTGATGGCCGGGTCCTACTACGGCTCCATCGGCTTTCTCATGGGCTTTTTGATAGGTCTCAAAGCGTTCACCGCAGCTGTAATTGGTGGCATCGGATCGCTGTATGGGGCCATGTTGGGCGGGTTGACTCTCGGGTTGCTTGAGTCCTTCGCCACCAACTGGCTGGGCGGGCAGTGGAAGGACGTTGTCGCGTTCGCCTTCCTGATCGCCTTCTTGACGTTCCGGCCCACCGGCATACTCGGCCAACGAGTCGCGGAAAGGATGTGAGCCACATGG
This sequence comes from Bifidobacteriaceae bacterium, assembly GCA_031255835.1. GTDB lineage: Bacteria > Actinomycetota > Actinomycetes > Actinomycetales > WQXJ01 > JAIRRT01. The sequence continues at coordinate 4,650 of JAIRRT010000149.1, forward strand.
CACGGGTTACCCCTCCACCACCGCCGCCGGAAGTGGGCCACCGCCGGCCCAACGTCTGGGGATTCTTTGCCCCGCCACCAGCGTTTGACCGCATCGAGACCGGCGCCTACATCCTGCGTCCCAGAGTGTTCATGAACATCCTGGGCGCAATCTTCTTCGTCTTGGCGTTGATGCTGCCGTTCATGACGGTCAACGCTTACATCATCTCCATCGCAACCTCGGCCGTCATTTACATCATGCTGGCGTCCGGACTGAACATTGTGGTCGGCTATGCCGGGCTGCTGGACCTCGGCTATGTTGCGTTCTTCGCTGTGGGCGCCTACACCTGGGGAATCATGTCCACCCGCCTGCACTGGGGGATGGTCGAGTCCATCCCCGTTGTGCTGGTGATCTGTGTGCTGGCCGGCATTATCATCGGCGGCCCAACTCTGCGCCTGCGCTCTGACTACCTCGCCATTGTCACACTCGGCTTCGGTGAGATCATCCGCATAACCGCCAACAACATCCAAGTCACAGGCGGACCTCAAGGCATCTACGGCATTCCCAAGTTCTCATTCGCCGGAGTGGACCTTTCCAAACCGTTCACCGTATCCGGCATCACCTTCCAGCCCAACGTCTCCTACTACATGTTCTGTGTGATCTGCATGGGAGTGGCCGTCCTGCTGGCCGCCCGGCTGGCCAAGGGGAGGATGGGCCGCGCCTGGAAAGCGGTGCGCGATGACGAGGACGCCGCCGAGGCCATGGGCATCAACACCTACGCCACCAAACTGACCGCCTACATCACCGGCGCCGTTTGGGGCGGGTTGGCAGGCGTGCTGATGGGCTCCCACCTCGGATCGGTTGCCCCCGGATCATTCGTCTTCCTCCAATCCGCCCTAGTTCTCATGGCGGTTGTATTGGGCGGCATGGGCTCAACGCCCGGAATCATCATCGGAGCCCTGGTCATCTCACTTGGCCCAGAGCTATTGCGCAGCTTCGGAAACGGCCGCTACTTCCTGTTTGGCGTCCTACTGATTGCCTGCATGTTGTTCCGGCCCGCCGGCGTGTGGCCCTCCACATGGCGTTTGCCGTTCCTACGTTCCAGCCGAATAGAACGCGTGGACATCCTGGATGATGAATCAGGCCGCCTGATAGACCCAGCCGTCCTACCCACAGCCCCCCATGAAGACCAACCCAATCAAGGAGGCGGACGATGACGGACACCGCCTTCCCAACAGAACCCGCCGTGGTCCTTGATGTAGTTGATCTGGCTGTCGCCTTCGGTGGAGTTAGAGCAGTCGATGGACTGACGTTCTCAGTCAAACCACGTGAGATTGTCTCTGTGATTGGACCCAACGGGGCCGGCAAGACATCGGCCTTCAACTGCATCACCGGCTTCTACAAGCCAAACCGCGGCAAGGTTGTGTTCCAAAACGAGGACGTCACCGGGCTGCGGCCAAGCCGAATTGCCCGCAAGGGTATGGCGCGCACGTTCCAGAACCTGCGGCTGTTCCATGACATGTCGATCCTGGACAACGTCCGCACCGGACTGCACGCCAGGCTCCAGGAGAACTTCATAGACACAGCCCTTCACACACCCCGCTACCGGCGGGCTGAGCGTGGCAGTGTCGATGCCGCCCGCGGCTGGCTCGACTTTGTCGGCTATTCCTCATCCGAGGAGGCCTTCGTTTCAGAACTGCCCTACGGCGAACAGCGCCGCGTCGAGATAGCCCGCGCCCTGGCAGCTGATCCAACACTGCTGCTGCTCGATGAACCAGGAGCCGGACTCAACCGTGGCGAGAAGCAGACACTCGCCCAGCTGATCCGTTCCATACAGAACTTGGGAATCGCCATCGTGCTCATTGAGCATGACATGGGGTTGGTGATGGATATCTCGGAAAGGGTTGTCGTGATGAACTACGGCAAGGAGATAGCCGATGGCACTCCGGCCCAAGTCAAGGCTGACCCGGCGGTCATCGAGGCCTATCTGGGGGCGGAGGAATCATGAAACTCCAGCTTTGGCACTCCCGCCCACCAACACGCGGCACCGGTGATCTGGTTGTCGATGGCGTGGACCTGTTCTATTCACGGGTCCAGGCTCTGCGCGACTTGTCCCTGACGGTCCATGAAGGTGAGATTGTCGCGATTCTGGGCAACAACGGGGCCGGCAAGTCCACCACGCTGAACATGCTTTCCGGCATCGTGCGCCCACGGTTGGGGACTGTGCGGTGGGGTGAGGTCGATCTGACAAAGGAAGCACCGTGGCGGATTGTTGGACGCGGGCTGGTGCAGGTCCCTGAGGGCCGCAGGATCTTCTCCACCATGACGGTCCATGAGAATCTTCAACTCGGCGGGTATCTCGAGCCTTCACGTGAGGCGGTTGAAGAGCGCATCAATTCGGTCTATGAGCTGATGCCACGCCTTGCCGAACGCCGTGACCAACAAGGCGGCACAATGTCCGGCGGAGAGCAGCAGATGCTGGCCATCGGCCGCGCGTTGGTCGCCTCACCTGCACTGTTGACCCTGGATGAGCCGTCCATGGGCCTGGCGCCGCTGATAGTTGCCCAGGTCATGGAGACCATCCGTGAGGTCAACGCCCGCGGCACCACGGTGCTACTTGTTGAGCAGAACGCGCGCGCAGCGTTGAAGATCGCTGACCGCGCGTACGTCCTGGAGTCCGGCGCGGTTGCCATCTCCGGTCCCGCCACAGAACTGGCCGCAGATCCGAGGGTTATAGACGCCTACCTCGGAGATTGATAGACTGAATAGCCCGTTTTATACACCGATTGAACCCAGTGCGATGGAGCATGCCCGTGAACGCTTCTGCCCGCCCCTCGGATGCCGTCTACCGCTTCAAGACTGCACACCCTCACTCCAAACGCCACCCTGGCCAGCCAAAACGCGCGCGGCGCGGGCTTGCTGCGGCCACAGCCGGCCTGGCTGCCATCGCGTTGGGAGGCGGCGGGTTGATCGCGGCACTGCCAGCGGCCCATGCCGCCGTCATCACCCTGGACGCCCCAGCAAACCTGTCCTGCGACAGGCTGTTCGGCTCCACCACGCGCACGGTCTACCAGGTCACATATGACCCGGTCACCAGGGACAACCCCCAACTGGCCCGGGCCTACGGCACCGCCGCACACCGGCTGGACACTCTGGCAATCGGCATGTCCCCCACCTCACGTGGCGGCGACGGCGAGCTTCACGCCTACCACTGGGCCTACAACGATTCGAGCCAGTATGGGATTTCGGTTCTCGACGTTGTCAACGGCGCAAGGTCCGGCACCACATTTGAAGTCCCACGGGCACCCACTTCTCCATATACCTGGGCAGGTGGAGAAGTAAACCAATCCACAGGCGAAATCTATTTCACATCAGGCGATGGCACCCTGATAACCACAAACTACCAGATCATGATTTATGATCCGATCTCGCCAACGCACCCATACCGGCTTTCAGGCCGGCTTGTGGCGGACACCCCGGCCGATGCCCTGACCGGCACCACGGACACTCGGATCGGCTCAGACATGACTATCGACGTGGACGGCAACATCTACGTCCTGGCTGGCTCAACCAACAAGCGCCTGCTCAAGATTGTCCCCGGGGAGGAGGGCCAGTGGCGCTACTCGCGTGTGGCAAACCTGCACTGGTCCGCCGGCAACTCTTTGACCTCGGGAAACATCTGGGGGCTGGCGTTCGGTGACGGCGGAATCCTGGTGCTGTCCTCCGGCAACGGGCTACACGTGATCAACGGCGCCTCCGGTGAAGTCAACGAGCTTCTCGACACCGCGCCCGATTCGCGCCTGGACGGCACACCTGCCCGTGACCTCTCCTCCTGCCAAACCCCACCAATCATTTCTGGAACTGTGTACGATGACGCAAATGGGGATTCCGCCATCGGCGGCCAGGAAGGTGGAGTGGCTGGGGCGCAAATCGAACTGTATGACTCGGCCAAAGCGAAAATCGGCGATATGACGACAAACAGCTCTGGCAATTACACCATGATGCTGCCGAAGGCTCAGGATAACTATCTGGTCAGGCTGGTACAGCCACAGATCAATTCCCGCAACGCCACACAAACCTGGGCTGGTGCCTATTCCACAAGTCAAGGTTCCACCACCGCCGCGTGCGCAGCCGGTGGTGTCAGCCCCCCAGGCTCGCGCACCTCATCTGGGCCGTGTGCCGGCAACCGGACAGACAACATCGATCCGGTACGCATCACTGCTGGTCAAATCGATACGCAAGCTGCGTACTACTCGCGGGTCAACGTCCAAACCAATGAGCGCACACACCAAGCTGACTTCGGCATCACCACGGCATCGTCCTGGGGGGATGCTCCCACCGCACTCGATTCAACAGCTGCCGAGAACGGCCCCAACCACATCTCCCCATCCCAAACCCGCCGGGTGTGGCTGGGCGAGACCGTGGCCACCCAATCTGATGGCACCCCCTCCACAGGCGCTGACGCCCACCCCACCGATGACGGCCTGACCATACAAATTGCCGGACACGAGGTCCCGTTGGCTGGCGCGCTGGTGGTTCCCAGTGCGTCCTACCCGATCAAGGCAACCGTGTCCGGGACTGCGGCGGGTACCGCGTACGTCAGGGCATTTGAGGGCAGGTTGACCGGGGCGGGCCGCGACTCGACCTCCTGGAACGCAACAGCGATCCTGAACGGGCGCGGCCAAACCGTCTCCGGCACCTGGACGCTGCCAACAACCCAGACGGCCACATCGCTGACCACGGCAAACGCCTATGTCAGGGTGCGGGCATCAACCACTGCGGATCTCGGCCGGGTCAACACAACTACATCCCCGCCGCGCCGCGCCGTGACGGCCTCCAACACCACGCCATGGTTCAACGACGGCGAGGTTGAGGACTATCGCGTGTATGTGGCCCGCTCGGTTGTGCGGCTGCGAGTCATCACCGAGGGCGGAGCAGGCGGTCCATTCGGTTTCAACATGACCAATGTGCAGTCCACGGCACCGTCATCGGCGGATGATCAGGTTTCCACCACGGCGGCCAACACCGCGGTCCTATCCCCCACAGCGCACGTGCTGTCTGCCACCGGAACTGCCGTCACGCTTTCCGCCAACTCGATACCGGCCGGCTGGCAGTCCAAGGGCATCGAATGCCGCTCCGCCGCAGGCACGTCCGTCGCCTCAACCTCAGACGGTTCAAGCCTGACAATCCCGGCCTCCGCGCTGGGCACCCGGACCGACGTGACCTGCACCGCCACGTTTGCCCAGTCCCGCCCGCAGGCCGCCTTGACCGTGTCCGGTGGCACCCCTGAGGCCAACGGGCAGTTCCTTCACTCCGCCACAGTCACCATGACCGGTGGGGTGACCAACCCGGCCGGCCACACAATCGCCTTTGCCCTGGTCCCCGAAACCACTGACGCCCAGCTCAGCGCCCCAACGTGCCAGACAGGACCGGACGGCTCATGCTCGGTCCAGATCGCCGCCACCCGGGCCGGTACATACTCGGTGCGAGCGGTGATAGTAGATGGCTCAGGCGACGCACTGCCGGTTCAAGGCTCACCGGCCCAGATTGAGTTTGAGGAGCCACCCGGCAACCCGACCGCCAGCTTGACGCTCACGCCAACCACCGCCCCTGCAGGTCAACAGGCCACAGCGGCCGTGACCCTCCTGGACGGCAGAGGGCGGGCGATGCCGGAACAGATGGTCTGCTTCACCACATACCTGTTCATCCCCCCACCAGGCATGAACTGCGTTGACACCGACAGCTCCGGCGTCGCGCAAATTCAGGTCTTCGCCACTATCGTCGGCACCTATCAGGTCGTTGCCCGGGTGGACGCACTGCCTAATGTGCAGGTGGAGGGCTCACCGGCCGAGCTGACAACCGTCCCGGACACAGCCGATTCCGCGCACACCATCATGGGTGGCCCGGGTGATGAGGCCCGGCCAGCTGACAACCTCACGCACCACGAGGTCATCTTGGTGGTCGCTGACCAGTTCGGCAATGAGATTCGGGACGCTGAGGTGGAGTTCTCCCACTCCGGCGTTGGCGGATTCGACCCATCCACCCCGGCCCGCACCACCACTGACGCTCGCGGTGTGGCCAGGGTCCATGTCATATCCGGGCAGGTGGGCACAGCCTATGTCTCGGCCAACTATGGCGATCCAGGCACCGAGCCAACCCATCCGGCTCAAGACCCCACAGGTGGTACGGCACGCGTAGCCCTGACGTTCACCGCCGGCACCGTTGACCCCTCACACTCCGATTTCACCCTCCAGCCCCACACAGTGGTGGCCGATGGCGCATCCCACCACGAGATCCGCGTCACCCTGCGTGATTCCCAAGGCCACACGGTGGACGGCGCAGATGACGCGCTGACCGCCCAAGTTGGCACCAACACGATCACCGAATGGACCGGGGCCGGCAACGGCGTTTACATCGGCCAGGCAAGCTCGCTTCGGGCCGGGACGTTCGCTGTCGAGGTCAAGTGGGCCGGCGGAACCATCAACCCGGCCGAGCCGGGCGGCCCGACCACGGTGACATTTGTGCCTGGACCTGTTGGCCCCGATTCCCGTTTCGAGTTGGAGACCGCTGAAACTGTCGCCAATGGCACAACGCCCCAACACATCACCATCCATCTTGCCGACAGGGAATCCAACCCAATCGATGACCTGTCCGAGATCACCATCCACCCCGAGGTGATCCTGCCTGGAACTAACCCGCCCATCACCGCGGAGGTAGGCCCGTTCACGGCTGTGGCCTCCGGCACATTCCGGGCGCCTGTCACGGCCACAACCGCCGGGACATACACCGTGGCTGTCACTGTTGAACAGCCCGGCCCAACGGTACGGCTGGTGCCACCTGCCCAGGCGACGTTGACGTATACGCCGGGGGCGCCATCGTCCGCCTCAACTCTGACGCTCAGCGCACAGGAGGTGGCGGCCGGCTCCCTGGTCGAGGCAACGGTAAGGCTCATTGACGATAGGTCCAACGTGATCCCGGGCGTCCGGGTGCGTTTCACTGTCAGCGGAATCACCCTGCCCTTTGACGGTGTGATGAACACCGGTCAGGGCACCGGCCAGGCCACAGTCACGTTCAACCCGACCCGCGCCGGCCTCCATACCGTCGAGGTTGAGGCCATCCAGCCTGCCTACGGGATGATCGATCAACCCCGCACCGTCCAGGTTGTGCCAGGTCCCCCGGCCGCCGGGCTGGGCCTGACCGAGGTGACAGCCAGGGATGTCTCCAGGCCTGTTGGGCCGGACTCGCCGCACACGGTAACGGTGAGCGTGCGGGATAGGTACGGCAACGCCATCAATGGTTCCCGGATCAGTTTGCGGATTGACGGCGCTGCGCAGGTGGCGGCCGGCTCCGCGTTGAGTGGCACCAGCGATCCGGATGGCATCTTCACAGCCGAGCTGTTCTCCACTCGGCCGGGCACCTCGCGGGTTTTCGCCACGGTGGACGGGACTGAGCTGGCCGGCGCCGCGACGATTGAGTTCATTGGCGGCACGGTTGATATTTCCAACTCCAGCTATGCGGTGAGCGAGCAGACCGTCGTGGCCGATGGCGAATCCACCCATGAGATCAAGGTCGCCTTGAATGACTCCGTGGCACAGGCAGTCGACGGTGAGGTGGCCAACTTGGCCGGCCGGCTGAGCGGTTCTGGCGGGGTGGGCCGGGGCGGTGTGGGTGGTTGGATAGCCGAAGGCAACGGCATGTACACCGGCTATGCGACATCGACAGTGTCTGGCGTCAAGGACGTCGAGATCACGTGGGCCGGACAGGCTCTCAGACCTGAAATCGCAGGTCACTCGACTATCAGGTTTGTTCACGGCGCTGTGGGTGCCGGTTCTGGTTTTGCTGTAAGCCAAACCCCGGACCTGATTGCCGATGGCCAGCCCGAGCACGCCCAAACCTTGACCGTCACCCTGGTTGATGGCGAGGGCAACCGGGTGACCAGCCTTGCTGGCATCCAGCTCACCGCCCAAGCCAAGCTGATCGGTGCACCTGAGCCGGCCCCGCAAGCCACCATCTCAGAGTTCACAGACGCTGATGGTGACGGCATCTACACCGCCGCCATCACCGCGACCACCGCTGGCAGCTACCAGGTGAGCGTCAACGTGACCCAGCCGGCAGGGCAGCTGAATCTGACCCCAACCGGGACTGGGATCACCTCATTCATAGATGGTCGGGTCAGCCCGTCCCACTCGTACTTCGAGTTGGGCAGCGATGTTGTTGTGGCCGATGCCGCTACCCCCCAGCCCATCACCGTCACCCTGCTCGATACCCAGGGCCGCGGCGTGGACGGCCAGGAGGGCTCGCTGAGCGTGGATATTGACGGCGATCTTGGCCGCGGGCACGTCTCAGATTGGGATTCGCTGGGCGAGGGCAAGTACGCCGCCACAATCACCTCCTCCAGGTCCGGAGAGAAGGGCGTAAGCGTCAAATGGGCTGATCAGCAGATCAATCCGGCCACTCCGCCCGGGCGCAGCGTCATTGCGTTCCGGCCTGGCGCACCAACCACCACCTCGACTTTCGCAGTCACAAACCTCCCCGAGGTCCCCGCCAATGGCGAGAACGCCCAGTCTTTGACCGTCACCTTGAGTGACACCGAAGGCAACGCGGTCACCGACGTGACCGGGTTGACGTTCGAGGCCCAAGCCACCCTGGTCGGGTCAGCCCCACCGGTGTTGGCCGAGATTGGCGAGTTCACCGCCATCGGTGCCCCTGGCACATTCCAGGCGGAGATCACCACCACCAGGGCCGGGCGCTACACCGTCACCGCAGCACTGGTGGATGGTCAGGGCGGCCGCATCAACCTGACCAGTCCTGAAGGTGACTGGACCGAGTTTGTGCCTGGACCCCTTGGCACCACGCCCCACTTCGACGTTGAACCAACTGCTCTTGCCGCAGGTCAAACGGCCACAGCCACCATCAGCTTGCTCGATGACTATGACAACCCGCTGCGGCCAACTCAGGTTCACTTCTACACCCAGCCGCCTGTCCTTTTGCCGTCAGGCGGCATGGTCACCACAGGCGAGGGCACCGGCCTGGCCACCATCGATGTGACGCCAACACAGGTGGGTGAGGTCCAGCTTTACGCCGAGCTGGCGCAAGGCGCCGTTGCGCTGCCAGGCTCGCCGGTCGCCTTGACCGTCAGCCCCGGCCCGCCAGCATTCGGGCCTGGACGCACCGAGATGGTCGGCTCGACTGTCCCGCGGATAGCTGACGGCACCGACCCACACAAGGTCACCATCACCGTGCGGGATGAATTCGGAAACGAGATCCCTGGTACGCCGGTTGAATTCGGCATCGTCGGGGAGGCTGAACCGGTGGAGGGGCAGAGCCTTGACGGCACAACTGACTCGGACGGCATCTATTCGGTTGATTTGGTCTCCGGTACGCCAGGCCATGTCCTGGTGACCGCCACCGTTGATTCGCTGCCCATGTTGGACTCGGTCAGTTTGGAATATGTCTCGCCCAACCCGGGCGGCAGGTCCAGTTTCACTCTGAGCGAAGAGCCCGTTCTGGCCAATGATGAAGACACCCACACCATCACCGTCACACTGGTTTCCGCCAATGGCAGTCCCGTCACCGAGCAGGCTGAGGCGCTGCAGGCCACCGCCACAGGCCGCGAGCCGTTTGGCAGCGCCTTTGTCGGTGATTTCGAGGAGATAGAACCGGGCGTTTATGTTGCAGTTGTCACCTCACTTTCTGTTGGTGTCAAGGACGTTGAGGTGATTTGGGATGATTCGGTGGTCATTGCACCAGCCACCCCAGGCGCCACAACTTTGACGTTTGTTCCAGGGCCTGTGGATCTGGATTCCTCCGGTTTCGAGGTCAGTGATGATCCAGACCAGACCGCCGATGGCGACCATCCCCAAACCCTGACCGTCTGGCTGTTTGACGAGTGGGGCAACCAGATTGATGGGCGGGCCGGCGACCTTGTTGCCGCGGCGATTCACCAGGTCAGCGGCCTGGAAGCCACCGTGGAAGAGTTCACGCCCACAGGCCAGCCGGGCTACTACACCGCCGAGATCACCTCGACTCTGTCCGGTGATTTCGATGTGACGGCCAGCCTGGATGAGGATGGCGATCTGATTGATCTTGTGCCGGGCGGCAACGAGGTTGCGACGTTTGTGCATGGAGCGCCATCGCCGCAGCTGTCCTTCCTTGAGGTGTCTGGCACACAGTTTGAGATGGGCGATTCAGCCACCGCGTCCGTCACCATTGTTGACGCGCACGGCAACCCAGTGCCTGATGAGACGGTATATCTGTGGGTTGATCCGCAGATCCCGGACGGCTCGACAACCGTCACCACCGGTGATGACGGTACCGTCACCGAGACCATGGAGATCACTGTGGCCGGCGCCTACCGCATCCACGCGCAGGTGGGCACACCATGGGCTGACATTTCTGGATCCCCTGTCGATGTTGTGATTGGCCATCCTGAAACCGAGGTCTCGCCAGCCAATTCCGAACTGACCATCCCAACCACGGCTGGCACTGTGTACGCGAACGGCGCCGATTTCCACCGCGCCAGGGTGGTGCTGCGCAACGCGAATTCTGAAGGCGTCGCCTCAGCGCGAGCCCAGGTGACCATCACCAGCCCAACTGGCCAGGAACAGCTGGAGGAGACTGCGCCATCGGACGCGGACGGAATCGCTTGGGTCGATTTCACGGCGGAAGAACCTGGCACCTACCAGGTGAAAGCCACCGTCAACAACGCCGAGGGCCAGCCGGTTGAACTGGCCGGCTCCCCCAAGCTGGCCTTCTTCACCGAGGTGCCCGTAGGGGCAGGCTCCGGCACGTTCGAGGTCACCACCACCCAAGATGTCCCCGCCGATGGCGAGTCCGCCCAACGCATCACCGTCACCTTGGTGGATGGCGCCGGCGGTCCGCTGACAGGCCGCGCCGATGACCTGCGCGCCCGGGCAAGGGACGTTGTGGGCGATGCCACCGCGACAATCCGGACCTTCCGGGATGGACCGGAGCTTGGCACCTACGTGGCGGACGTTGTTTCCGAGGTCGCTGGATCATTCGCGGTTGAGGTGGGGCTGGTCGAATCAGGCACTGAACTGCCGTTGGCTTCGGCCGGCAACCGGTTTGCCAACTTCGTGGCCGGGGACGTCGATCCAACCACCTCCGTACTGGAGTTGAGCACCACGCAAGTCGAAGTGGATGAGTCGGCAAGCGCCATCGTCCGCACGCGGGATCGGTTTGGCAACCCGAAGGGCGGGGTCGAGGTCACGCTGTGGGCCGAGCCCAACCCGAACGGTGACACGGTCACGGTGACCACGGGTGAGTCTGGGACGGCCAGCCACTCGATGTCCATCTCGATGGCGGGTGTCTACATGGTTCACGCCACAATCGGCCGCCCGCCGGTGGAGATTTCCGGCTCGCCGGTTGAGGTGACCGTGGGTCAACCGCCGTCAGCGGAGGTCTCACCAAGCCTGTCCGAGCTGACAGTCACAACCGTCGATGACGAGATTGTGGCCGATGGCGTGTCCGTCCACCGGGCTCAGGTCCACTTGCGTGACGCCAACGGCGAGGATGTTGAGGGCGCGCAGGCTGGCGTGCAGATCAACGGGCCCGATGGCGTCACCCAGCAGCTGACCACCCCTGCAACTGGCCCAGACGGGATCGCTTGGGTGGAGTTCAGCGGCACGGCGGCAGGCCCCTACGCGGTGGCGGCCGGCGTCAGCATCAACGGGGTGCTGATCCAGCTGTCCGGCTCACCGGCCATGGCGGTCATGGTGCCAGGGCAGGCCAGCGCGGCCGCCAGCTCGGTCACGGTCTCGAAGAACGAGGTCACAGCAGGCGGAACCGACGCCACCATGGTGACCGTCATAGTGGCTGACCAGTTCGGCAACCCGGTTGGACGCGGCGGAGACACGGTCACAATCGAGACCACCTTCGGGGTTGTGGGCACCATGTCTGACACAGGCACCGGCGTCTATTCGGCACCGATGGTCGGCTACGGCCCGGGCACAGCTCGGGTTGGGTTCACCATCAACGGCCAGAGCGCCCCGGATTCGGCCCGCCAAACCGTTGTGTTCACCGGTGAGGCGTCGATTGCCCCGACGGTTCTCTACGCCACCGCCACAACGGTGGGCGGCACGGTGGTGCCAGGCGCCACAGTCACGGTCTACGCGGCCGATGGCGAGCTGCTCTGCCAGACCGAAGGCACCATGCTGGGCACGTTCCTGTGCGCCGGCTTCACTACGCCGCAGGCCCACGGCGCAACGATTACTGTCCGCGCCGGCGGGGGCGGCGTCGAGTCCGAGCCCGTGCGGGCCACGGTGGATGCGACGCCCAACAAGGTTGACCCAACCGACGGCTCAGCGCTGTTTGGCGATGCCCCGACGGGCTCCCAGGTGACTGTGACCGATGCCGGCGGGTCTGTGCTCTGCTCAGCCACCGCCATCGCCTCGATGTGGACCTGCCAGCCCACAACCACACTGGGCAACGGCGTGACGCTAACCATCACCGTGCGCGATGCCGCAGGTGAGAACCCTGCCAGCCTGACCGTCAAGACCGATCAGGCCGCGGCGCCATCGCCGGAAGTTGAACCGTCCAATGGGGCGGCCATCCGCGGGCACGGCGCTACGGGCGGCGTGATCACGGCGACGTTCCCAGGCGGCGGCACCTCAACCATGCCGGTGTGGCCGGATGGATCATGGGTGGTCATGCCCCCCGTCGGCTACACCCCCGCCGATGGCGATACGGTCACCGTGGTCCAAGCGGTGCCGTTCAACCGCGGGCAGGTCAAGACGTCATCGTCCATCCAGGTGAAGGTGGACAGGGTGGCGCCGGCCGTGGCCGTGCTCAACCCGACCGACGGGGTGACGCTGAGCGGGCGCGGCGAGGTTGGCTCGACGGTGGCGGTCACCCGGACGGACGGCTCAGCTGTTGGCTGGGGGACGGCCGGGAGCGATCAGGCGTGGAGCGTCAGCCTCTCCCCGGCCGCCGAGGTGGGCGATATTCTCGCCGTGACCTTGGCCGATGCAGCCGGCAACACGTCCGAGCCGGCCGCGTTGCGGGTCGGATTGATAGCCGCCAGCACTGACCGCACAGAGGTGGAAGCAGGCGGGGAGATCCGCTTCACCGTGGTGAACCTGCAGCCCGGGGAGACCGTCTCCGGCACTGTCCACTCCGAGCCGGTGTCCGTTGGCACCCAGCTGGGCGGGCTGGACGGATCGGCGCAGTTCGCGTGGACTGTTCCGTCCGATCTTTCCTCCGGCTCCCACACGTTCACCGCGACCGGTGACTTCTCCGGACCAGCGCGCGTCACCTTCGAGGTGACCGCCCAGCCCGTCAATCCCAGGGACGATGACGGCGGTTCTGGTGGCGGGTCCGGCTCGGGAGCTGGCGGAGGGTCCGGTGGGGGTGGAGCCGGCAGCACGCCATCGGCCACTCCGACATCCAGCCCCACGCCAAGCGCACAGGTAGGCCCGAACGCCGATACCCCAACCGGCACATCCGGCACACCTGAGGCCGTGCCAGTTCCCTCGCTCCGCCCGCTGTCGGTGACCGGCCCCAGCCCGAAGCTCCGCATTGTCGCAATGTGGATGTTCGGTGCAGTGGCCGTAGGTGCTCTGGCGCTAGCCGCAGCATCGGCCCGCCGGCGAACCCGCCGCACCCGCCCCCGCCTCTAAGGCGCCCAGGCGTCTATCGCGGCGCGGAGGTTGTGGCAGGAGGTGGCGAACTGGTCCGGGTGAGGTAGGAGGGATAGGACTAGTGCGGCATCGTCGGGGAGGTCATAGAACCAACCCGGGTGGACGGCTAGGTGCGCCTCGCGCATGAGGCGAATGGGGAGGTCATCCCCGTCCACGTACCGCGGCGCGTCCACAATCACGCTCCACCCACCCTCGCAGCGGCGTACGCGGTAGGGGGCCTGGTCCAGGACTCTGCGCGCGGTGGCCAGGTTGGTGGCGAGGCGGTGGCGGGTGTGGGGGATCACGGCATCGGACAGGTCAAGGAGGTCCGGGAGCGCCAGGGCGACGGGGCTGGACACGGGCAGGAGGGTGTCTGCGATCTGGTCCAGCAGCTCGCGGATGGGCTTGGTGGCGGGCGGCGGGCCGGACAGGCGGATCCAGGCGAGCTTCATCTGGGGCGCGCACAGCGATTTGGACAGCCCGCCAAGGGTGAACACGACAACCTGGTCCTCCCCGGCCAGCGTGGTGGGCTGGCCGTCCAGGGCGAATGGGTTGAAGACCTCGTCGGCAATGAGTGCGGCGCCGGCGTTGGCGACTGCGTCCAGGACGGCCTGCCGGGTCTGTGCATCGGTGTAGATGCCGGTTGGGTTCTCGGGGTTGACCAGCGCAAACACACCAAACGCTCGGCGGCGGGCCAGGCCGGCGATGGCGTTGGTATCCGCCCACCAGCCGTGCGGGTGCAGGTAGTGCCAACGGTAGGTGACGGTGGTGGCGCGGGCGAGTGCGGCGAGCGGCTCGATCAGCGGGTAGCCGGGCGCGGGGATGGCGATGGCCTGGCCGGG
>JAIRRT010000017.1 GCA_031255835.1 Bifidobacteriaceae bacterium
AGCCAGCACAAGCAGCGATCCGACAAGTTGAAAAGCAAGAGACACGTTTCACCTCCGGTCAGCGTCGTCCTGATACCGGTTACGACGCACTCGCCCGGAGGCCACCCAGATCGGGAACCTGCCCCAATCCTCTCACCTAAGCAACAAGGGCAGGTGCTCCCCGACCGCTACGCCAACTGGCAGCCCGTCACCCAGGCCATCCTCTCCGAGCCAACCCAAGCCCAGCAGACCCCCGGCGGCAGCAGCAGCAAGCAGGAAGTAGACGACTCCGAGCGCCATCGCGGGCACGCCCAACTTCAACCCACCCCGGGTTCGGATCGCGGCAAGGAGTCCGTTGGTCGGCATCCAACGGGCGAGGAAGTCACGGATTCTCGGGCTGCCTGCCCACAGCAAGCTGATCATGGCACGCACCTCTCAAGACAGGGTTGGTCCGACGAGGCAGTGCGCGACGAGTGGTCCGAAGACCGGCTCCCGAAGGAGTCCTACGAGTACAGAATTCCGCCTCAACCCCAGCAATACTCGGTCGGGGTGGGTCGGCGCAGGAGCCTGTGACCGGGGTCACGTGGTCGGTGTGATGGCAGCGGCTGGGTGACCGAGGAACTGGGCGTAGTTGTCGGCGGCCTGTTGTAAGAGCCGTTGCGGAAGGCGCTTGCCGTGGGTGGCGGTGAATCCCGTTACCGCGACAGGCACCGGAGCGTCGGCGGGCAGTTTGCGGAGTGTCCCTCGGGGAACGCCCTTCCAGGTGCCGACGCACACGCCATTCACAACCACGGCGGGCTTGAACATGCCGTTGTTTCCGGGACACAAGACTGATGCGTGGTCGCTGGGCAGGAGCAGGCTCCGGTCGGCGTAGCCCAACAGATGCTCGTCGAACGCGGGCAGTAACAACACGCCATCGTTCGGCTGATCCAGCGTCTCGGGGCGGACCCAGTAGGTCTGGCCGCTGTCGCCGGTCACGGACACCACTCGGTCTCCGGCCAGCGCCAGCCCCTCGGCAACGGCTCGCTTGCCCAGACCGCACCACCAAGCCAGGTCCTCGACGGTCGCCGGACCATGCGAGGCGACATAGCGAGCAGCGACTTCGGCCAGGCCCTCTTCTCGGTCCAGATCGCGTGGCGCTGTGATCCACTCATCAGCTAGGACGAGCAGGTGCTCGCCGTCACGGATCGGCCCGAAGACCAGCGTCCCGGTCTGCGACAGATACCAGATGTGGTGGTACTTGTGTTGCGGCGACAGCACCAGGCCCGCGCTGCCGAAGCAAGCCAGCAGGCCATCACGGGTGAGGGCCTTGCCTTCGCTCAGCGCTGCCACGGCTACCTCTCGCGCCTTCTCCAGGGCAGGCTCGTCCAAACCGAGTCGCCGCCAGCGGGTCCGCAAACTCGTGCCAAGCAGCCGGGCAGACGTTAGCCGCTGCATCCAGCCGATGTCCTCGGCGGGAACAACGTGGAGTGTGCCACGCATCGGCCACGACCGGATCAGCTCACCGGAGTTGAACGCAGCCTCAACCTGCGCCAACGTGCCACCAGAGCGCACACCCAGCGCCCACAAGGAAGCAAAAAAGTCCTGCCCCTGCATGGCCAGGTAACGCTTGCCCACCTCAACAGGAGAACCAACCCGGACAGCGCCGAGGCCAAGTGCCGCAATCCGCAACCGCAACAGCGCGGCATCGGACAGAGCTTTCACACCGCCACCCTACTTGCGGGAACCCGAGCGGAGCTTCTGACAAACCGCCTCTCTGGCGCTCGGATGGCTCGAATGCGTTCGGCCACTTCGTCGAAGTAGTCCGGTTCGGCCCCCGGGCTTTTCAGGCGCTCGGCGTCCAGAGCGAAACGCTTGACCAGATACCCCTTCAACACGGTCGCGGCCCATTGGCGGAACAAGACGGCTTGGCGCGATCCCTCCTGGCGAACCACTAACTCAGAGTTAGTGGTTGATGCGTCGACCTCACCGTCCTCAAGCACACGCCCAACGATTTGAATGATGTTTTCGCTTGTCGTTTGGTATAGGTCAGCCATGTCCCGATATGACAGCCATACCGTGCCGCCTCCGGTTCGCAACTGGACGACGCCGCCACCCGCCTTGCGATAGACGATCACCTCGCCGTTCCCCTGTGTCATGGCTCCATCCTGTCAGGAGGCACCGACAATTCAGGGACACGCCGAGACCATCCGGCCCCACCACCACAAGGACAGGGCCGGAACACCGTGCACCTGGTGAACCTTGCGCGACAGAGCTCCAACGCTGTGCCAAACACTGAATTCCCTGGTCAAAACACGTAAGGCATCGGGAACGGGTGGGTTGACGAGGCCCAGACAATCCCAGATAGCAAGACACGAGCGGCTTCGGCGGCCCACCGAGTCCCAGATCGATGGTATGGCTGAGCTTCAGGCGGGACCTGTCTCAAGCAGTCGTTTAGCGAAGGTGGGCACGAGTTTGCCCAACCCAGTGCTGAACCCGGCCATCGTGCGCGGCGGATGGCGGTACGAGGCGCGCTTGCGGTCAACCGCGCGGTAGGCGGTTTCGGGGTCTTCGTCGAACAGCGCGCACAGGAAGGTGTCTGGATCAACCGCTCTGATATCGAACGGCGACAGGTCTTCGGGCTTGAAGTCGCGCAGGTTCACAGTGACGACATCGCAGTTGGCTTTGGCCGCTGCCGCCGCCACATGGCGGTCCTTGGGGTGGTTCCGCATCACCGGAACCAAGTCGTTGAAGCCGGTCAGCATGCTCGCGGGAAACGCCTCCCGCATGTCGTTGATGCGTTTGTCGGCACGGTCGACTGGCATGCCGATGCGGCCGATCAGAGTGCGGCGCGCCTCGTCCAAGATCGTCTGGGACCACAAAGGCCGGAACAATGCGGCGTCGGCTAACTCCAGTAGGACGTCGCAAAGAGAGATCGGGACCAGGACACAAGCGTCCAACACGACGGCCTTCGCCATCAGCGGGTGGACACGAAGCTGTCGGTGTCGTAGGCGTCAAACTCGTCGGCGTCGGCGAGGTTTCGGTCCAGGATGCGGCGACGATGGACGCGTTCCCGCTTGTACCTGGCCAGATCTGCCAGCCTGATCCGCCGATGGCTATTTGGGCGCTCAAACGGCACCTCGCCCAAGTCCAGGATGCGGATCAACGTCGGACGCGAAACCCCTAAGAACTCGGCAGCTTCTTGCGCGGTCAGGTAGCTGTCCTTGGTTACCACCAGCACTTCCTGGCCACCGACCAGCGCCTGCGCGGCGGTGCTGAGCACCTCCCGCAACTCGGCTGGCAACTCCACCGCCTTGCCGTCGCCAGTCACCAAAGACACATCCGCCTGGTTATCAAGAGCGTCAGCCACATCCGCCAAGCCGTCGGTGTGTTCAGGAACCACAGGCAAAGCCACGAAGGCAGTGTAAAACGAACAAATCGCAAGCACAAGTCGGCGGACAAGAAGACCAGGCCAAACCGCGCCACCAAGCGTTCCGCGCCAAGATCATCCTCGCCGGGAACAGGCCCAGATCAACGTGACTTGTGTGGACGCAATGGAGCACTACGGGAGCAGGCGACCACGGGTTGAGAGGCTGGTTTCCGCGTGGAATCAAGGCATCCGCGAGGATGCCGAGTCCGAGGACTGGGCCGATGATCCGTTGATCGGGGCGTCGGCGGAACCAAAGAAGCGACCTCGAACACGGCTCACCGACGAGGAAGTGGACGCTGTGCGAACAGCCCGCGCGCAGGGCGTGAGCGTGAACGCGCTGGCGCGCCGGTTCGGGGTTCATCGCGGCACGGTGTGGGCGAAGACACGCTGACAGCGACCGCTTGGCAAGTTCCCTTGCGGCAAGTAAACTTGTGACACGGAGCCGGAACCGATCATCCTCGACAGTGCCCACCGGCACGGCGTCACGGATGCGGCGATGCTCCATGCGCTCCGTTTCCCTGTCCGCCATTTCGTGCAAGACGACTCGATGACCATGTTCATAGGCCCTGATGAGACCGGCACCCTCGTGGAAGTCGGTGTGATCGAGTGGCACGGTGCTATCGCCATCGCTCCCGCCATGCGCCCGGCCCGAACCAAGTATCTGAGGTGAACCACCATGACTCGACGCTCCATTGAAGACATCAAGGCCCGTGCCGACGAGTTCGCTGACGCCTTCGAGAACTACGACCCGACGCCCGGCGACCAGGACGCACCCCTCCCGCCCGCGATGGCGGTCAAGCTCGCCGCCTGGCGACGCGACGCCGCCGAGAAAGAACTCGCCGAAGCCGTGCGCGCCGCGCGCGAGCAACACCTGTCCTGGCGCGAGGTGGGCGAGGCGATCGGCACCAGCGGCGAAGCCGCCCGCCAACGCTACAGCGCCAGCGCCTGACGACAGATGAGCACCTGGGAGGCAGGCCAGGGGGTCGTGGAACTTCCGGGCGGTCGGCGCATCCGGGGTCGA
>JAIRRT010000184.1 GCA_031255835.1 Bifidobacteriaceae bacterium
GCCATGACGGTCAGCTGGGTGCCGAAGTTGGCCAACCCCATCCCCCACCAAAGCCGGCGAAACTCCGGGCTGACCCGCAGCGGTGTCAGGTCAGCGAGGATCCGGGCCACGCCCCGAACCCTACCCGCCCTGCTCGCACGCAGGCGGTCGGTCCTGGCTGGGTTTCAGGGCGGCGGGCGCTGGCTGGGTTACGGAGGCGGCGGGTCCTGGCTGGGTTCCCGAGCGCGTGGGTCCTGGCGGGGTTCCGCCGGTTGCGGGCCCTGCCGGGGTTCCACGCGTTCGCGCACGATGGCGACGTGCGGCGGCAGCAAGCCCGTCACTTCCAACCCCACTCGCCATCGCAGCTTGATCCAGATGGCCGCGGCCATGCACACCGCCAGCGATGCGATGGCGCCGACGCCGATGGACCAGCGCGGGCCCCAGACCTCGGCCACCCAGCCGATCAGGGGTGAGCCGATGGGCGTTGAACCGAGGAACACCACCAGGTACAGCGACATGACTCTGCCGCGCATCTGGGGCGCCGTCGATAGCTGGATTGTGGCGTTGGCCGAGGTGATCAGCGTCAGGCTGGTCAGGCCGACCACAACCCCCCAGATGGCGAAGAACCAGTAGCTGGGCGATAGCGCGGACACGACGCTGGCCAGGCCAAATGCGAAGGCGGCACCGATCACCAACCGCAACCGCGGACGGCTGCGGCGCGCCGCCAGCAGCGAGCCGGCCAGTGCGCCAACCGCCAGGATCGACCCCAGAATTCCGTACTCCCCCGCCCCCCGGCCAAACTCCTCGCGGGCCATGACCGCCATCGTCAGCTGGGTGTTGAAGCCGAGGCAGCTGACCACGCCAACCACGATGAAAATGATCACCAGATCCGCCCGGTGAGCCACGTACGCCAGCCCTTCGCGGATTTGGCCTTTGCCGCGGCTCACCAGGTCTCTGAGGTGCAGCTCGCTGGTCCGGATCATTCCGAGGGCGATGATCGGCGCGGCGAAGGACGCCCCGTTGACCAGGAACACCCATCCCGGGCCGGTCAGACTCATCATCCCGCCGGCCAGCGCCGGACCGAGCATGCGCGAGAGGTTGAACGACGCCGCGTTCAAGGCGACGGCGTTTGCCAGCAGACGGGCCGGAACCAGCTGGCCCACAAACGTCTGGTTGGCCGGCGCATCGAAAGCCGTCACCACCCCGAGCAGCCCCGCCAGCACACACACATGCCACAGCTTCACCGTGTTGGTCAGCACCAACACCCCAACGACGATGGCGAGCCCACCTTGCGCAGCCTGGGTCGCCATCAAGATGGCGCGCTTGGGCAGGCGGTCGGCCACGAGCCCAGCCAACGGCGACAGCACCAGCGAAGGCCCAAACTGCAACGCAGTGACCACCCCGACAGCCAGTCCGGAGTCATCGGTCAGCTCGGTCAGGACGAGCCAGTCCTGAGCCACCCGCTGCATCCACGTCCCGGTGTTGCCAATAACACCGCCAGCGAAGCGCAGCCGATAGTTCCGGACACCCAAGGAAGCAAACACAGAAAACACGGTTCCCCCACCCTACGCCCCGCACCACCGGCCCCAGCGTGCGCCCAGCGTCGAAAGCCCCGCAAACAGAGCACCTAGGCACCCGCAAACGTAGCGTTTCAGCCTCGCCAATGAAGCCGTTTCCGCAGGTCAACGCACATCTGGAGGTGCCCGCTGGCTATGCGGCAACAGCAACCACCTCGGAGACAGGGCTTGGGCGTCGCCGCACGTGCGTTTTGAGCACCTGAGGTCGCCATCGGCGGGGCCAGGCGGATGGGGGTTGAGTTGGGGGGTGGGGGGTGGCAGGGTTGGGCGGGTGAGTTCATCGGGGAGGATGACGGCGCGTCGCGAGGTGGCTGGCGGCATCGTCGGCACTCCTGGGGGCGAGCTGGCAGTGATATTCGACACGGCCGATGCGACTGTCCTGGCATCCGGGTTCACACCGATGAGCGACCTGGCCACGAGGCTGAGCGGAAGGCCGGTTTGGCGGGGCGATGCCGAGCCTTTGCCGGCCGCTCTGCGCGAGGCATTTCAGGCTTACGGCGATGGTCAACTCGACGCGCTGGATGGGCTGGCAGCGGAGCAACCGGGCAGCGAATTCCGGCAGCGCGTTTGGCGCACTTTGCGGGCTCAGAAGCGCATTGTCAGCTACGGCACCCTGGCTGAACTGGCTGGCGCACCGCGCGCGGCGCGGGCTGTCGGGACGGCTTGCGCCACCAACTTGCTGGGGCTGATTGTGCCGTGCCATCGGGTGGTGCGGGCGGATGGATCGCTCGGCCAATACGGCTATGGAGCGGTGGTCAAGCGCCGCCTGCTGGACCACGAGGCGCGCTACCAATCTGCGGCATAGTGAGCGGGGTCACCCCGTGTGACCGGGCAGACAAACCGCAGCCAACCGCACCAACACCGCGCCGCGCGGGCCGAGCGAAACCCCCTTTGACCAGGCCAAACGCCGTCCCCCAACAAGCCCGCCCCGGCCCCGCAAATGTGAAGGTTTTGTGAATGCCCAGGTCAACGGACCGTTGACGAGAGTGAACCCCCTTCTTTAGCGTCGAGCCAGACGCCAGGACCGAAACCCCTGACAGAGTTCCAGCTCTCTGGCGATTCCCGACACCTCCAATAGTTCGCGTGTCGCCCCGCACGCCATCACCATCGAAGGGATGGCAAATGCACTCTGCTCATGGCGCGGCCGCTTGCAAGCGACCCTTCCTCGGCACGGAACTCGTCAACGCCGTTGACCGCTTTCCTTGCCGCATTGAGGATTATGAAGATTCCGAAACCGGGCACATTGACCTCGGTACCATCGTCCGCCTGGCCCGCACGGCCGAGCGCGGCGACATCGACTACCTGATAATCGACGACACCCTGGCCGGCAACCCGCCCTACTCTGGCCGCCGGCGCGACGCGTTCGAGGCACTGCACCTGGCCGTCCGCCTCGCCCCCACCGCCCATGGGGTCCGTGTGGCTCCCCGCATCCACTCGGCCTGGATCGAGCCAACTCGCCTGCTCAGCGAGCTGGTTGGCCTTGAGTTGGCCGCCCGCGGCCACATGGCCTGGCAACTCGACGTCCCTGAACCACAGCAATCCCGCAGCCGAGGGCCTGAGCTGCTGGCCGCCATCGTCGAGGACGTTTGGATTGGCGAGCAGACCAAGACCTCCCTGGCCGCCATGGCAAGGGCCCACCGCGCCCGCCGCATCCGTGAGGGCCTGACCGCCTACCGCCAAACCTCCCAAGCCGACGATGACGTCCCAATCCTTCTGGTTCAAGCCGCCGGCAAGGAGTCGGAGCGCCTTGGGGCGAAGCATGCCGATGTGGTGCGGATCGAAGCCGCGAGCCCCGACGAGGCGCGGGAAAGGCGCAGCACCATTCGCGCGCAGGCCGAGACCGCAGGCCGCGATCCCAATGAGGTCCATGTGGCGGTTGACATGTCGATCTGCCTGAACTCGGTGGAGGAAAACGCCTTCGAGCGGGCCGAGCTGATCGAGTCCATCACCGCACAGCCACTGGGTGGGCAGGGTGCTCGCTACATCGGCACGCCCAGCGGACTCGCAGAATCCATGGCCTATTGGCTGGACACCGAGTGCTGCGACGGCTTCACCTTCCTGCCGGCGTCCCTGCCGATAGACCTGGTCCTGGCGGTGGACCGAGCAGTCCCCGAGCTGCGCCGCAGAGCCGAACCCCAAATGGCTCACGCCAGCTAGCCAGCCCCACCAGCGCGTCTGTGCCGCCTAGGTGCGGTGCGGCGACGTGCCGGGTCCGGGTGCGGTGCTCCGCGCACCGCGCCCAGACCCGGTGCGTGCGGGTTTCACCACCCCCTTTGGGCCCTGGTACTCTAGGTGGCCGCGCGCCATTAGCTCAAGTGGCAGAGCAGCTGACTCTTAATCAGCGGGTTGGGGGTTCAAGTCCCTCATGGCGCACACATAACACCAGGTCAAGCATGGTTTTCTGCCCCGCGTAGAGGGCGAGAACTTGATCGTGTCTCCATTTATTCTCCATTTGTTCGCTCGCCGCGGGCTGTCGTGGGGGCTTCGGGGGTGGGTTGCTCGGCGGTTTTGGGGGTGGCTCGACAGGCCTCGGACGTGCTCGGGTGGCGGGTTCTGGGTCCGGGCGCGGGGTGGGCACCTGGCTGGTGTGACGGAGAACTCGCACGCTGCGCCGGGCTTGGAGCCGCTGGTCTCGACGAGCCAACTGGCGGCGCATTTGGGTCTCGCGGTCCAGGCGATCCACGACCTGCGCTCGGCGGGAAGGGGCCCCAGGGCGATCCGGGTGGGCCGGGAGCTGCGGTTTCG
>JAIRRT010000005.1 GCA_031255835.1 Bifidobacteriaceae bacterium
CCACGCCCTCCATTTGGCGCTTGAAACCCTCAGCAAACCCGGCGATGGCGTACTAATCCAACCGCCTGTCTACACCCCATTCTTTGAGGTGATCGAGGCGACTGGCCGCCAGCTCCTCACCTCCCAGCTTCTCGAAACCGATTCTGGTTGGGAAATTGACTTCGATGATTTTGAGGCGAAGGCTCGCAACGCGCGGATATTCATTCTTTGCTCACCGCACAACCCGGTTGGCCGTGTTTGGCGCCGCAGCGAACTAGAACAGTTGGCGGCCATTTGCTTGCGCCACAATGTCAAAATTGTCTCCGATGAGATCCATGCCGATTTTGTCTATCCTGGCTCCAAGCACACTGTCACCGCGACCCTTTCAGATGAGGTTAATGCGGCCACAGTCACGTGCACTGCTCCATCCAAGACGTTCAACCTTGCCGGCCTGCAACTCGCCAACGTATTCGCCGCCGATGCCGCCACTCGCCATGGCATGGCCGCCGCCTTCCATGGCCAAGGGCTCAGCCACACCCCTGCACTCGGACTGCTTGCCTGCCAGGTTGCCTACTCCGGGGCTTGCGATGAGTGGGTGGACGCACTGGTCCGGTACCTCGACACAACGATGGCGCTCATTGAATCCGAGGTGGCGCAGCGCCTGGCGCCCTCTGTGGCTTTCCACCGGCCTGAGGGAACGTATCTAACTTGGCTTGACCTGCGCAAACTCGGTCTCACCATCCCTGAAGCCCGGCAGCTGGTGGTTGAACGGGCAGGGCTTTGGCTGTCAGAGGGCAGTGCGTTCGGTCCTGGTGGAGATGGGTACTGGAGGCTCAACGCGGCGTTCGCCCGCGCCACCGTCCGCGACGCACTGGACCGTCTAGCTCAGGCGTTGGGCTAGCCGACCGGCTGGCGTGCAGGGCATCAGCGCTGAGAATCACCAATGCCACCCACACAAGCACAAACCCGGCCCAACGGGCTGGCGCCATAGTCTCGCGCAGCACCACTACCGCCACAAGGAACTGCATCACGGGACACAGGTATTGGGTCAACCCCAACAACGATAGTGGCAAACGCCGCGCCGCCCCGTTGAACAGCAACAGCGGCACCACCGTCATAAAGCCCACACCAACAAGCAACCAAGTGTGCCCAACACCAAACCCAAATGACGTCTGGCGTCCCTCCGCGCTCAACCAAATCATGTACCCGATGGCTGGCGGGGTTACCCACAGCGTTTCAACACTCAGCGCGGTGACAGCCGAAACGTTCCGCCCAATCCCTTTCTCGACATAGCCATACAGGCCCCATGAAAGTGACAGGCAAATGGCAATCCAAGGGAAACGCCCATAGGCGATGACAATCACCAAAACGGCTGAGGCTGCAACCCCCAGTGCCACCCATTGGGCCGGTCTGAGACGTTCGTGGAGGAACACCACCGCCAACGCCACGGTGACGAGCGGATTGATGAAATACCCGAGTGCGCCATCGACCAACTGGCCAGACTCGACTGAATACACGAATACTAGCCAGTTCACTGTCAACAGGCAGGCTGAGACTCCCAGAATCCACACGGTGCGCGGGTTGGTTATCACGCTGATGAACTCGCGGCCCCGTTTTGTCACCGCCACCACTATCAGGCAGCACACCAATGACCACACCGCCCGGTGGGCTATCACCTCGACGGACTTCGTGGGCGCCAGCAACGAAAGGTATAGCGGCAATCCACCCCACCACGCGTAGGCACCGACGGCCAGAGCCAGGCCGGACCGCGAGGTCACTGGGCGTCCAACAGCCCACCCGCCAGCGCGGCGGCCAGGCTGGGCGCTAGGGGCAAACGCGGGATCAGCGTCGCCTGAACAGCGTGGTAGATGTCGGGCTTGCCGTCCCACATGTCAGCTGAAACGTGGCCGGCATCGTCCAACTCGTGGTGCCAGGACCCATGCCGCCGGTCGATGACGTACCGCGCCACATAGTCCCACCACCTCTCGTACCACTTGGCGTATTCCTTTTGGCCGGTGGCACGGTAGGCCGTCGCGGCCGCACCGATGGCTTCAGCCGCAACCCAGTGCAGCCGATGGCGCACCACGGGGCGGCCGTCAAAGTCTGTCGTGTAGCAAAAGCCCGGCTCGCCATCAGCCGCCCACCCGTCATCCACGGCGCGGGAGAAGAGCCCTTGGGCGGCCTCAAGCATCCAGGCCGGTGCTGCACCGCCCAAGGCGGCGCGTGCCTCCAAGACCAAACGCGACCATTCCAGGCCGTGCCCGGGGGTCACGCCGAACGGCCGGAACTGATCATTCGGCTTGTCCTGGTTGTACTCAGGGATCTGGCGCCAGGAGGAGTCGTAGTGTTCCGGCACCCGCCAGGCCGCGGCCCTGGCCTGGACGTTGATCAGCTCGCTCAGAATGGTCAGCGCACGGTTGCGCCAAACCGACTGTCCGGTGGCGTCTGCTGCCGCCAGGAGCGCCTCGACCCAGTGCATGTTGGCGTTGGCGCCGCGATATGGGTCTAGGTCGGTGAAGGTGGTGTCCCAGCCGTCCACCACCAGGCCGGAGTCAGCATCCAGAAAGTGGGTCTGGAAAACCTCCAACCCTTCATTCAGCAGCGCTTTGGCTCCGGGACGGCCAATCGCCGTGGCTGAGGCGGCTGCCAGGACAACGAACGCGTGGGCGTATGCCTCCTTGCGTCCGGCGCGCGGCTCACCATTCCATGTCACCGATGAGTGCCAACCGCCATGGTTCTCATCAGCAAACCACCTGGTCAGAGCGGATAATCCGTGATCGGCCAGCTCTGCACAACCCGGCCTGCCAAGCGCTGCACCAAGGCAGTAGATGTGGGTCATACGCCCGGCAATCCACAGTTCAAGCGGCCGGCTGGGATCGGGCTTGCCCTCATTGTCGAGCCAGGCGAATCCGGCCGGCGCCGTCGCGGCGGGCAAGCCAAACGCCAACAGGAGGTCCGTGTGGTGCTCAAGCCAGCGGGCGTGGGCAGGGCTGTCCAACCAAAACACCAAAGAACTCCTCCACGAGCCAGGGACACAACGGCGCTGTGCAGCGCGAGCCAAGCCTAGAGGAGACCTGTCACCGCAACCGCCCACCCCAAGCCGGCCAGCCCACCGCAAGCCGGCCATCCCAGCGCAGGCGGAGCTGGCCGGCAGGCCAGCATCCATCAGTGGAAGTCGCGTGACCTGGTGATGAACCGGATGGGCAGGTCCTCCAACCGTGCCGCCACAAGGTTCGCCGCGCCATCGGACTTCTCCACACGGCCGGCAACCACAACGGCAGGCGAGCTGCGTCCGGTGCGCCGGTAGGCCGCCCAAACATCCGGCCGGCACACCACGTTCAGCAGGCCGGTCTCATCCTCCAGCGACACGAACACCACACCTTTTGCCGTGCTTGGACGTTGACGGTGGGTCACAACCCCCGCCACCTTCACCCACGCGCCAGGCCGGGCCGCCAGGGTCTGACCAATCGATCCGATTCCAGCCCCGGTCAGCGCCTCGCGGCTGTGGGCCAGCGGATGGCCTTCCACGCTGACTCCCGTTGCCCAAATATCCGCCGCCGATCGCTCGGCATCGTCCATTTTCGGCAGCTTCGGAGCGTGCAACCCGACCTGGGTGCCGGGCAGCATATCCGCGGTTTCCGCCCATGCGCCGGCCGCCCACAACGCTTTGCGCCGGTCCGGCTCAAACACGTCCAGCGCCCCGGCCGTGGCCAGCGCCTCCAACGCAGCAGACGGCAGTTCCGCTCGCCGCGCCAGGTCACCTATAGAACTGAACGGCCTGTCCTCCCGGCATTTCACAATCCGCTCTGCCACCTTCAGCCCTATCCCTTTGACCGAGGCCAACCCGAGCCGCACCCCCAACCCAACGTCCCCACGCAACAGCCTGTGCCCGATGCCGTCCCCATCCACCCGTTCAACGCTCGCCAATGCGCCTGATCGGGTCACATCGGGACGCCGGACTTCAATCCCGTGACGCCGAGCATCAGCAACCAAGGATTGTGGCGAATAGAAGCCCATCGGTTGGGACGCCAGGATCGATGCATAGAACGCTGCCGGATGGAACACCTTCAACCAGGCGGACACATAGACAATAAGTGCAAAGGAGAACGAGTGAGATTCCGGAAATCCGAAATCGGCAAACGCCTTTAGTTGATCGTAAATGCGGTCCCGTGCCGCTGAACCTATCCCCCGCTCAGCCATCCCGGCCATGAGAGCGTCCTTCAGCCGAGCCATTTTGTCTGCTGAGCGTTTGGATCCCATAGCCCGGCGCAGACTGTCGGCCTGAGAGGCTGAGAACCCGGCTGCATCGATGGCCAGTTGCATCAATTGTTCTTGAAACAGCGGCACACCTAAGGTCCGTTCCAGGGCGGGCCGCAACAGCTCAGACTCATACACAACCGGCTGGCGCCCCCGGGCTCGTTCAATGTACGGGTGGACGGAGCGGCCTTGAATTGGCCCTGGGCGTATCAGAGCAACTTCAACCACAAGGTCATAGAACTTGCGGGGCTGCAACCTGGGAAGCGTTGCCATCTGGGCGCGTGATTCGACCTGAAACACCCCTACGGTGTCGGCCTCGCACAGCAGATCGTAGACCTCGGGCCGCTCTTCAGGCACCGAGTACATCTCCCAGCGCTCCCCCTCGGTCTGCTCGATCATCTCGAACGCCCGCTGGACGGCCTCGAGCATGCCCAAGCCGAGCAAATCGAACTTGACCAGGCCAACTTCCCCCAGGTCATCGCGGTCCCACTGCAACACGGTTCGGTTTGCCATCCGGCCCCATTGAACCGGACAGACCTCAATGACGGGTCTATCGCACAGCACCATGCCTCCAGGGTGAATACCCATGTGGCGCGGTAGCCGCATCATCTGCTCTGCCAGCCCCAGAACGCTTTCCGGGATACCGGTCAGATCATCGTTTGCCACGGTCTCACGGGCATCGCCTTTGCCCCAGGGCGTGTAGTGCACAGCACCGTCACGCAAGTGTCCCCAACGTTCAACCTGTTTGCTCCAAGCATCAGTTTGACCGGCATCGTACCCGAGTGCTTTGCAGGCGTCGCGGATAGCCATTTTGGGCCGGTAGGAAATGACTGCTCCAGCCAGTGCTGAGTGTTCACGGCCGTAACGTCCATAGACATGCTGGATGACTTCTTCACGTCGCCCCGATTCGATGTCCAGATCAATATCAGGCATCCCATCCCGCTCTGGTGAAAGGAACCGCTCAAACAGCAGACCGTATTTCACGGCATCGACAGCAGTTATGCCCAGAGCGAAACAGACAGCCGAGTTCGCAGCTGAACCTCTACCTTGGCACAGGATCTTTTGTTGCCGGCAGAACTCGACTATCTCATGGACTATCAGAAAGTATCCGGGAAACCCCAGTTTCTCAATGATCTCCAGTTCGTGTTCAATGGTGTCCCACGCCTTGTTCGGTCCTTCACCTTGTGGGCCGTACCGTTTGGTGGCGCCCCGGCGGGTCAATTCCCGCAACCATGTTGCCTCGCTGTGCCCCTCAGGTACATCGCAGGATGGCAAATCCGGTGCAATCAGCCGCAGATCGAAGGCGCACTCGCCGCCCAGCCGGGCAGCAGTCTCCACCGCTGCGGGATGCCGCCAATGCCGGGCCGCCATCTCGGCCGGGGAGCGCAGGTGGGCGTTTGGCCCGGCCGGCAGCCAGCCGTCCATGTCATCGAGCGACCGGCGTGCCCTGACCGCCGCCAACGAGGAAGCCAGCGGGAAATCTCGCGTGGTGGCGTAGTGAACGTTGCCTGTGGCCACCAGCGGCAACCCGGTCCGCTGCGCCACCTGCGCCAGAGCGTCGATTGTCCTGGAGTCACCCGGCCGGGAGGTGTCGGTGATCTCAACAGCTACGTTCTCCGGTCCAAACCTGCACGTCAGATCAACCGCGGCGGCACATGCCGCATCGATGTCCAGCCCGCCTCTTTGACGCAGAGCCTGTTGGACTGCCCCCTTTCTGCACCCGGTCAGAATCAGCCACTGGCCATGCGACAGATCAGCCAGGCGGTCGATGTCGTAGCGCGGCGGTCCCTTCTTTCCGACACTCAGGTAGCCCTCAGCTATGGCACGCGACAACCGCCTGTAGCCGTCTATCCCGCGTGCCAGAACAAGCAGATGGGTGCCGGGAGGATCGGCTGCACCTGGGGTCTCCTCTCCAGCGTCCAACGTCAACTCCGCCCCATAGACAGTGGGCAAACCGACCTCGCGAGCTGCCGAGGCAAACTGCACCACCCCGTATAGCCCGTCATGGTCAGTCAAAGCCAAAGCAGATAGCCCCAGTTCAGCGGCACGGTATGCAAGAGCGGCCGGTTCGCTGGCGCCGTCCAGAAAGCTGAATGCCGAATGTGCGTGGAGCTCGGCGTACGTCGGTGCTGCCTCAGTCATAGATCCCCTCAACCGTCCACTTGGAATCCTCAACAGCCAACAGCAGACCGCGGTCAGCCAATGGCCCCGCCCCGCCGCCCACTTTGGCTTGGATGAAGGCGCGCCGCCGCCCATCTGGGGTCCACCACCGTTCGATCACCGGCCACGGTCCAGCCCACTGCTCAATCCGTCCCGGCGCACCCAACTCACCCAACTCACCCACCACGCCCAACCCACCAGTCCCACCCACTGCATCCGGCGCGTTTCCGTCAACAATCCAGCTTGGCTGACCACTCAATTCAAGTAACCCACTCACCTCAACCGGCCGGGCGGCATCGTCCAGGATTGTTACTGGGGTGGGGCTGGAGGGGACGGTGGCGGGGGCGGGATCGGGTATTGCACCTGGCCAGGGCCTGTCCACGGGGCGCAGCGGGGCGGCGTCACCGCCCCAATCGACCAGCCGGATGCGCCCATGCGGGTCACGTCCTCCCTGTTCAACTGGCAGATACACACCTTTCCCGCCGAGCATGGCCTGGATCCTGTCAGCGCCTTGGGCGGCGCGCATCTGGCCGCTGTTCTCATCGCCCCACAAGCGGACTGCACCCAACGCCGCCGGATGGACCTCCTGGGCGGTCAGCACCAGACGGATCAGCCCGCCGCTCGGCCTGAGCCCGGACCGGCCATCAATCCACCCTGCCAACTGGTGGCGCACGCGTTCAGCTACCCCTACGGCATCGGCCCCCTCCAACCTCCATAGCCGCTCCAGGCACTGCCCGGTCTC
Organism: Bifidobacteriaceae bacterium; assembly: GCA_031255835.1. GTDB lineage: Bacteria > Actinomycetota > Actinomycetes > Actinomycetales > WQXJ01 > JAIRRT01. Next base: position 7,139 of record JAIRRT010000005.1, read on the forward strand.
GGTGTGGGCCTCTATCCGCAACAACCCGTAGGTCCGCCCGTGCGCCATGAGCTGGCTGTGGAGATCCTCGGCCAGGCGCCGAGCCGCAAAGGCGGCGGTTTCGACGTTGGTCAGCGGGTTATCGGCGTCCAAGCTGGCGCGATACTCCGGATCGGCTCGGCGCTGGGTGGCCGTGGCGATGTCCCGGGCACGCACCAACCGCTGCGCCCAAAGCCCCACCGAGCCGAACCTTGCGCCCACATCCCGGCTGGGCAGTGCGGCCAGGTCCCCAAGGCGGCGGATGCCGAGGCGAATCAGCAGATCGATCAGCCCATCGACATCGCCGCCGTGAGCTGTTCCTTCCAGCGCCAGGCCAAGGGACCGGATAGGTAGGGGCGCCAGGAAGGCCGGCGATTCCCCTTCAGGTACCGTCCGGCCTTGGCGAGCGGCCAGGATTGCCGCCAAAACGCCATCGGCGATCCCTACTGACGCCTCGATTCCTGCCTGGCTGGCGAGCTGGCCAACCAGCTTCTCCCCCAGCGGCTCATCGCCTCCCACGTAGCGGCTCGCCCCCCGGGCAGGCACCAAAAGCAGGCCGGGCCGCAGAAGTTCAACCCCCGGCACCAGGTCCTCGACAATCTGCGCGATTGGCTCGAACAACCGTACGTCCCGCACTGGATCGGGCGGCAGGAGTTTGAGCTCTGGGCACGCAGCCTGGGCGGACCGGCGCCGCATCCCTCGCCTCACCCCGTGCGCGCGAGCGATGGCGCTGGCTGTTTGGATGCGGTGGGCATCGGCCAGAGCCACCGGTTCATGTGCCTGGGCCAGACCGTCGCCGATGGCGCAAACCACCGGCCAATCCGGCACCCAGACTGCGGCCAGCCGTCTCATCCGGCCGCCTCACGCCACAGCTCGTGAACCCGTGAGCGCACCGACACGCTCAGGCTCGCCTCCCCCAACGTGCCATCCCCCCGCCCGATGCCGTCCCTCACCTCCCGCTTTACGCTCACAGCTAAACGGGCACCAGGCCATGGCCCAGCCACTATCAGATGAGTCCGTCTGTGCCGTATGCGGGCTTCGATCCGGCGCCGATCAGCCGGAGTGGCGTTGAGCGGTCCGGCCATGATCAGGCCGCGCGAATCGATCAGGGCGGCGATTACCGGCAGCGGGTTGGGTCCCAAATCAGGTATTACGACTGTGCGTTCCAGCGGGATTCCGGCCTGGCTGGCCGCGAGCAGTCCAGCATCTGGAAGGCCGGCCAGCGCACCCCAGGTTGATGGACCCCAAAGCGCCGCCGCCACCGCGAACAGCACTGAGTTGGAGCCCTCAACCGACACGGTGAAACCCGGCTCCAGTTGAGCGGCAACGTAGCTGGCAACCTCAGCGCTGGTTTGCAGTTTGGCGTCCAACTCACCGCCGTCTGGCCGGCTTGGCCCTTCCGCCTGGCGCGCCTCGCTTTCCTGGCGTAACTCCCCTACCTGGCGTAACTCCCCTATCTGGCGTGCCTCCACAACTTGGCCAGGCCTGGCTCGCGCTGTGTCGATGGAACGCACCTGTTGGGAGACAACGCCGGTTTTGGCCTCGGCGGCCTGTAGGGCCTGGCGGGCCAAGTCTGCCCGTGAAGGTGCGCCAACGCCCTGGGGCGTAGGCACCGGAACCAATGGTTCGCCATCGGCGGAACCCAAGCGGCTCACCAGGAGCTTCACGGCCATAAACCCGTTTCACCTCTCATACGTCCGTATGCGGACATGCGTTCGAGTCTCCCAGTAAACGCCGTCGCTCAGACACTGTCAAGTACCAGCTAGCAGTGGTTCCACTCCCACCAACAGACGTACTACATGCACACCTGTATGCACCCGCCAGAAGAAATGTGACCGACCTCACACCAACAAACCCCCAAAACCGTGCTAACGCGCGCCAATCGCGTATTTTCTGGCCGAAAACACGTTTGACATGCAGTTAGACGCGATTTATTCTGGCCAAACGTATCCCAAGCGGCGCACGGCCGCTCCCCCCTTAGTTCCGAAAGGAAACCCATGGTTCACAAGGCTGTGGCCCGCCGCATCGGCGCCACCCTCATCATGCTCGGACTGACCGCGTCAGGCAGTCTGACTGGCCTGGCGCCAGCCGCCGCGGTAGCCACTGCGCAACCTGTAGTGATCGGTGATGTCCGGGTGCAACCTCTATCCGACACCCTCGTTCGCATCGAACTCAAAGGACCCAACGGATTCGAGGACCGCGCCACCTATCACGCCGTCGGTCGCGACGAGTTTGGCGGCCTGCCAGCAACTGTGACCAACAACGGAATAACCACAACGGTCTCCACCTCCGCCTACTCCGTCGCCGTGCCCTCCGCCGCCAAAAACCTGTCTGGCGTGCGCATCACTGACACCGCCGGCCGGAGCCTGTGGAACTACAGCGCACTGCCCAATTCCAAGCCCTACCTGCCCTCACCTGCCGACACCCCCAAAGCCTGGGCCGTGTCTGACAGCCCACGGGTGGTTCCGCCAGCTTGGGGCTATGACCCGATGCCTCAGGGCACCACCGACTTTGCCGCCTACAACGGCTGGGACTCCACAAACGATGCCCCTGACGTCTACGTCTTCATGGCTGAAGGTGACGCCGCCCAGCTGCGGTCTGATTTCACCACGCTGTTCGGGCCAACAGAGATGATGCCGCTCAAAGCCCTTGGACTGTGGCACTCGCGCTGGTGGGCCTACTCCGACCAGGACGTGTACTCCCTGATCAATCAGTACCGGAGCAACGGCTTCCCGCTGGACAACTTTGTGGTTGACACCGATTGGCGTGCAGCCGGCGCAACCGCGGGGGCAGGCTATGACATCAACACCACTCTGTTCCCCAACATGACCCAGTTCCTGACAAAGCTGCGTGATGAATACAACGTCCAGTCCATGTTCAACGACCACCCCGAACCGTTGGACTACATGGCTCAGGCCCTGAGGGCAGATGAACTCGCCTACCGCAACCAGAACCTGCGCAACCTGCTGACTATGGGCCTGAAAGCCTGGTGGTATGACCGCAACTGGTCCGTCACCATAATCAGCCCGTTTGAGGGCATCCCGAAGGAGAGCTTTGGGATGTACCTGTACAAGGCGATCACCGCTGCCCACCGGCCCGGAATCCGTCCACTTATCATGGGGAACGTTGACGGCATCGACAATGGCGCCTTCAACCGGGCACCGGACCTGTCATCGCACCGCGCTTCTTTGCAGTGGACGGGCGATATCCAGTCCTCCTCGGCATCGCTTCGCCAAGAACTGGTCAACCTGGTTCGCTCCGGAGCTCTGACCTCGACCCCGTACATTTCTTCCGACATCGGCGGCTTCTACGGGCAGCCATCTGCGGATGAGTTTGTGCGCTGGAGTCAGTATGCGGCGTTCTCCCCGGCTTTCCGCTACCACTCCACAGCCAGCCAGTCGGTGTTCCGTGAGCCGTGGCGCTTTGGCACAGAGACCGCCGATGCCGCCCGCAACTATGTCAAGATGCGTTACCGGCTCCTTCCGCTGCTTTACGGGCTGTCATACCAGAACTACCAGACCGGTATTCCGCTGGCCAAGCGGCTCGACTTCGACTACCCGCAATACTCATCGGCATCCAATGATGATCAGTATCTGCTGGGCGATGGCGTTCTGGTTGCCCCCATTTGGCAGGCCCGCCGCTCCTCGGCCATCCCAGTGCCAGCCGCTTGGCTTTCCAACGATGCCGGAGCCGGCCTGAAGGTGGACTATTTCAACAACACAAACCTGTCCGGCCAGCCAGTTCGGTCCGGCGTCGAATCAACCGTCAACCATTGGTGGGGCACCTCATCCCCAGGCGGTGGCGTCAACGCGGACAACTTCTCAGCCCGCTGGAGCGGCCGGCTGACCGTCGGTGCGGAGGACACCCGAGTGGGTATCCGGATCGACGATGGCGGAAAGCTGTTCATTGACGGCAACCTGGTTGTCAACCAGTGGGGCGGCAATGACTCGATCACCTATTGGGGTCCCGATTTGCAGGCCGGGACCTCTCACGACATCGTCTTTGAGTACTACGAGGGTTCAGGTAACGCTCGCGCTGAGCTGGTCACATCTCCTGGTCAAGGCGATGATTCACGGACCGTTTTCATCCCGGACGGCCGGTGGATTGATGTTTGGTCCGGCCAGACGTATGACGGTCCGGCAACGGTGACGGTTGAGCATCCCGTGGCAACATCGCCGCTTTTTGTCCGCCAGGGCAGCATTGTCCCGCTGGCGGAAGACGACATCGAATACATCGGCGAAAAGCCGTGGAGCACGGTTGGTCTGGACATCTACCCCTCCACCACCCGCACCGGCGCTTTCACTCTTTACGAGGATGATGGTGTCACTACCGATTACAAGTCCGGCACCGGACGTTCAACAGCCCTCACCACCGGGTTCGACGCCGCAACCGGTGAAGTGACCATCGGCGTTGGGGCAGGTCAAGGGACATTCAATGGCGCGGTAACCACCAGAACGTGGAAAGCCCGGGTGCACGTCCCACAGGGTTGGGGAACTGTCACCAGCGCCACTGTTGATGGCAGCCAAGCCACCGCAACGCTGGTTGCGGCTGACGCTAGCGGCCAGCCATTCGCCATCGGCGGGCCGTCTGCGGACACCGATGTCTATGAGGTGACCTGGACGGCGCCTGTAGGCCAAGCCAGTGAACTGCGTGTGACCTTCACCAACCCGGCTGATGAGCCGATCATTCCGCCGCCGGCGGCCAGCGCTATTGAGCGGACCATTTGGCAGGAGGGTCTTTCGGTAGGAGCCCCAGCCCAGGTCGATTTGAGCGCAGCAGATGATTGGGTAAAGGTCGGCCGTGCGGCTGGCACCGATGTAGACCGCAAAGTCACCGCAACCGCGCTGCTTTCGGCTCCAACCCATCTCGGCACCGGAGACCCAGGCCAGAATGATCGCTTCCTCGCCATGATGTCCTGGACGGACGGCACCCCGACAGCCTCGGAACAGGAGAACACTGGCCTGATCTACTCAGAGGACGGCTTCGAGTTCACGGCTGAAGCCTCAGAACAATGGCGACGCCTAGATGTCTATTGGGGTTGCTACGACGACGCCTGCCGCATTGAAATCGAAGACGGCGATGGCAAGATCACCACCAGGCAAATCCAGACTGGCGCGACGCTAGCAGCCCAGAAGACCCAGATCTTCTACCGCGCCGATGGCCCCGCGGATCTGAACGTCCGGCTGATCGACTCCTCCTCCGCCGATGTCGTACTGGCCGGATACGCAGTGACCGAGCTGCCTAGCACCACAATCCAGGCGAGCGCCAGCCTGCCTGAAGCGCCAGTAACCGCCAACTTGTCTGATCAGATCAACATCGACTGGGCTCACTTCGCCAATGCCACCACGTTCAACCGCAAGGCGAACCCGGCCCAGCAGGTGGTGGGCAACATTGTCCGGTCCCCCGGTTTGGACACCAGTTGGTCCGTTTCAAGCGATTTCCGCACTCACTTTTCTTGGACCGATGGCACACCGACCCCAAACGCCTCGGACATCCATTCGTTCGCCTATTCCTGGAATGGCCTATCCGCACCTTTGAACTTGCCGGCAGGGGATTGGACCATCCAGGCATACACCTCAGCGTGGGGGGCTGAGGCCTACTACACCCTGGTGGACGCCAACGGTGCGGTTGTGGCCGCGGCCAACATGCCGAGCGCCGGGGACGGCGCTAGCGCCTACGCGCTGTTGACATTCGATGTGTCGTTGGCTCAGCCGGCATCGCTGAACCTGTTGGCGGCGTCTGCTTTGACTGCATCTGGCCATTCAGGGAACCTGTCGGTTCCGGCCATCGCCGTGCGCCCGGCCCTAGATCCGCGCCCCGCTTTGCGTGCTGCCCTGGACAAGGCAGCTGCATTGGATGAGGCGGACTACATGGAGGATGCTTGGGCGGATTTCCAGGCCTCCAACATCGTCACCTTGGCCCAAGCAGTTTGGGACAACCCTTCATCCTCCGATGCCGAGGTGCTCGGTGCCGCCGATGCCCTGGCCTCCGCCATCGTCGAGTTGGAGGCCCACCCATGGGCACCGCCGCCGCCTCCGCCAGGGGAAGGAACCGTGGAGCGGGCGCTTTGGCCGGCTGACATTGTCACCCGCGGCACACCGTTCGACTTGAGCGAGGCCGATGACTGGGTCCACCTGGCCCGCACGGCTGCTGCCGATCAAAACCGGAAGGACACACCCGAGCGTCTGCTGAGTAACCCGGTCTTCTCTGGCAGCGGCAACCCAGCCAGGGAAACGGACTATCGCGGGTCTTTCTCCTGGTCAGATGGCACTCCGACCGCCTCGGCCAGCAACATCACCACCCTGCGCTACACGCCAGGTGACTCCGCGCGAGCAGCGTTCGAGTTCAGTGCACAGGCCAACACCTCATGGCGTCAACTCGACGTGTATTGGGGCTGCTACCTAGCTGAATGCCGGCTGGAGCTGGAGGATCTGGAGCACAATCTGACCGTTCGGCGTCTGCTTGCAGGCTCGGCATCGGTCAACCAGAAGACCACCATCTACTATCGCGCTCCCTCAGATCAGCCGTTGACCGTGCGCGTCCGCAAGGTTTCCGGCGGCGGCAACGTCGCCCTGGCGGCCTACGCGGTGACTGAGTTGCCTGATTCCGACCTCGAAGCGCAGGTTCAGGTGGCCCAAGCCCCAACATCTGTCGATCTGTCTGATCAAGGCAACGCTGACTGGGCACACTTCGGGACGGCATCGTCCGGGGGAACAAACCGAATGCTTGGGGCACCGGTCCGGATCATTGGTGCCCAAGCGGCGGCCCCCAGCTCGGAGACGGCCACCGTTTCCGGGACGGACTTCTTGACGAAGTTCTCCTGGTCAAACGGCACGCCGACCCCCACGGCCACGGACGTCCAGGCGTATGTGTACACCCCGCGCGGCGTGTCGGTTCCGTTGGATCTGCCCGCCGGCAAGTGGGAGATCGACGTCTACACCTCAGCTTCGGGTGCGCACACCTCCTACGCGCTGCTCGCGGCGGATGGCTCGGTTGTCGCGACAACCTCAGTCGCATCGCCAGCTGAAGGGGCAACCGTGTTCGGCAAAGCGACCGTCGAGATCACGGTTGGTAGCCCGGCTGCACTCAAGCTGTTGGCCACCGCCAGCCAGACCGCTGGCGACCAGGTTGGCAACGTGTCCATCGCAGCAATTGCCGTGCGTGAAATCCGCACCGGAATGACTGATCTACGCGAGGCCATCGCGGAAGCTGAGGCGCTTGATCCAGCAGATTTCGATTCTGGCGCCTGGACGGTCATCTCGGTTGCTCTTGGCGCTGCCAGGAACGTTGCCGCCAATCCGGCCTCCACGCCTGAGCAGGTGGCGGACGCTGCGGACAACCTGCGCAACACGCTGGCGCTGCTGGTTCCCGCTGTCCAGGTTGTGGTCCCGCCGAGCCTGAGCGCGCTGACCCCGGTGGTTGGCAATGACCTGGAGGTGCTGCCTGGCCATTTGGCCACCTCGGGCACCACGGTCACCTACGCCTGGAGTGGAGCTGGCGCTCCCAATGACGCGCCCATCTACACCCCAGTCCCCGCCGATGCCGGACAGCCACTGACCGTCACCGTCACCATCTCCAAACCAGGGCTTCAGCCATGGGTTGCTGTGTTCACCACCGCCAAGGTTGAGGTTGCCCCTGCGGCTCCGACCCCGGCCATCACCCCGATTGTTGCCCCGGTGCTGTCCAGCATCCCGGCACAGGTTGGCACCGCTCTCGAAGTGTTGCCCGGTGATTGGAATGTGTCCGATGTCGAGCTGACCTATGCATGGACCGGCCAGGGCACACCGGCTGACCAGGCCATCTACACCCCGGTTGCGGATGACGAGGGCCAGCCGCTGCGGGTCACGGTCACCGCGACCAAGCCTGGACACATTGCGTGGACGGCCACGTTCTCCACCGCCCGTGTTACTGCGGCGCCGGTGGCTGAGCCTGAGGTGGTTCAGGTTGTTGTGTTGCCAGGGTTGTCGAGTCTGGAACCGACCGTTGGCCAGACCATCTCGGTGATTGGCGGTGACTACACGCTGGGTGCCATTGAAAGCTACGCCTGGCGGATTGGAGACGCTGCCGCTGGTAGCGGACCGTTCTTGATCCTTCCGTCCAGCGCAATTGGCAAGCCGGTTTCAGTCAAGGTGACTGCTAGTGCTCCTGGTGCCGCGCCGTGGTCAGCCACTTTGCGGACTGCGCCGGTTGGGCCTGAAGTGTTGCCCGGGCCGAGTGTTCCGCAGGTTCCAGCCGTGAGCGCTGTTGTGGCGCCGCAGCTGTCAAGCATGGCTCCGGCGGCCGGTGATGTCCTTCAGGTCATTGCGGGTCAGTACAACCGTGC
>JAIRRT010000064.1 GCA_031255835.1 Bifidobacteriaceae bacterium
AACGCCGGCCCCGGCCGCCAATGAGTGCGCCGCAAGAGCGTGCAGGCACTTGACTCGGTTGGGCATTCCGCCAGCTGACACCCCGGCAATCTCAGGCACATCACCCAGCTCGGCCCGCCTTGCCAGGTAGTCATCGTGAGCCGCTGAGTACGCCGCTGCCAGCGCCTGATCCTCTGCCAGCCGCAGACTCATCTGGCTCATCACCCCGTTTGCTTCCAGTGAGCTGATTGCTTTGACCGCCAGGGGGCTGACCAGGTAGAACGCCGTCGGAAAGGGCTGACCATCAGCCAGGCGCGGCGCTGTGCGCACCGCAATTGGCCGTCCGCAAACACACCTCGCAGCGATTCCAACCACTCCACGCGCAGGGCGGCCCAAGTCAGCTTCCAAGGCAACCAGATCCTCGGCCGACACCAACTCCGAGGGGCGAGGGGCGGCATCGTCGGGGAGGTGTTGGTGCGAAAGACTCACGCACCCAAGTCTGCCAAACCTCACCACCCTCCACCGCGGGAGCGGCTGGACGCTATGGGGTGGGGGGCTCGGCGGCGGCCTTTACTGAGTCCCATAGGGCTCGGTACCAGGGGATGGCGTCCGCGCCTTCTAGGCCGCCGGGGCGCACGTCAACCGACTCGGCTAGGGCGGCGGCGTCTGGTTCGGGCTCCAGGGTGGGGGCGTTGTATGGGTCCACCACCTTGAAGGCGATGTCGCCTGGCATCACATAGCTGAGCCGCTCGCGCGCTTGGGCTTGGACAAACGCCGGATCATCCCAGCGGCGCAGCTCGGCTTTCAGCTCTTCGGTGTCGCGGCGGGCAATCTCGGCCTCGGCGCGGATGGTCTCCAGCTCCTGGCGCTCGGCCAGATACAGCCGCATTGTGGGGAAGGTCAGGGCAAAAACCAACATGGCCAGCAAGCCGACGGCGGCAATCCCGAAACCGACGTTGCGCCTGCGGCGACCCAAAACGACCCGCTCACGCTCGGCATCGTCGGCCTTTACGGCTTGGACTCGGATGCGAGCTGCCCCGGCTGGTCTCCGCGACGGGCTGGCGGCACGGGTTGGCCGGCCACGCACCGGGCTGCCACCGGCTGGCGGGGCAGCGGTGGTACGGCGACGGGGAAGACTCATCCGAGCCATAATGCCCCACCGACCCGCGTGGACCGGGTAAGCGGCCCACGCGGGTCGTGGAACGGCACCGCAGGTCTGTCCGCGACAGCCAGCCCCCGACAGGCTGGCGCGGCACCTGGTGCCTGTGGTTCAGACTCAGACGGTGAAGCGGGGGAAGGCAGTTGTGCCAGCGTAGCGGCCGGCATCGCCCAGGAGTTCCTCGATGCGCAGCAGCTGGTTGTACTTGTTGATCCGCTCGCCGCGGGCCGGGGCGCCAGTCTTGATCTGGCCGGCGTTGACGGCCACAGCCAGGTCGGCAATCGTGGTGTCCTCGGTCTCGCCGGAACGGTGGGAAACCATGGCTGTGTAGCCGGCGCGGTGGGCCATCTCGACCGCATCGAGCGTCTCGGTGACCGTGCCGATCTGGTTGAGCTTGACCAGCAGCGAGTTGGCTGCACCCAGCGCAATCCCCTTGGCCAGGCGCTCTGGGTTGGTGACAAACAGATCGTCACCAACAATCTGGACCTTCTGGCCGATGGCGGAGGTCAGCGACGTCCATGCGGCCCACTCATCCTCAGACAGCGGGTCCTCAATGGAGACCAGCGGATACTGGCCAACAAGCGCCTCGTAGTACTCGACCATGTAGTCGGTGGAACGGGCCTCGCCCTCAAACTGGTAGGCGCCATCGGTGAAGAACTCGGTCGAGGCCACATCCAGGGCCAGCGCGACATCGGCTCCCGGCTTGAAGCCGGCCTTCTCGATGGCGGTGACAATCAGGTCCAGGGCCGCCCGGTTGGATGTCAGGTTGGGGGCAAAGCCGCCCTCATCGCCCAGGCCGGTGCTCAGGCCTTCCTTCTTCAGCACGGCCTTCAGCGCGTGGTACACCTCGGCGCCATAGCGCAGTGCCTCGCGGAACGATGGCGCACCGATTGGCGCCACCATGAACTCCTGGATGTCAACGTTGGAATCGGCATGGGAGCCGCCGTTGAGGATGTTCATCATCGGCACGGGCAGCAAACGCCCAGCCGTGCCGCCAAGGTAGGAGAACAGCGGCAGTTCAGCCGAGATTGACGAGGCCTGCGCCACCGCCAGGGACACACCGAGAATCGCGTTGGCGCCCAGCCGGCCCTTGTTGGGGGTTCCGTCCAGATCGATCATCGCTTGATCGACTGTGCGCTGGCGGGATGCTTCCAGGCCAATCACCTCAGGAGCGATCTCGTCGATGACGGCGGCGACAGCCCCCTCAACGCCCTTGCCGCCGTAGCGGGCAGCCTCAGTGTCACGCCGTTCGATCGCCTCGAACGCACCGGTCGAAGCGCCGGAAGGCACCCCTGCCCGAGCACCGGCGCCATCGTCCAGGTCCACCTGGACCTCAACGGTGGGATTGCCGCGCGAATCCAGAATCTCGCGCGCGTATACAGACTCAATGGTGGCCAATTGCCTACTCTCCCCTTGCTCTATTGCTGGCTGGAGTACCCCAAAAGCACTCCTGTGGAACCTAGGCACGCACCGAACGGGGCAACGTGCCCCCCGAGCCTACCGTGACCCACCCACGCCGGCGCGCGCATGGAGCGGGCAGCCAAGAGGGGGCCGCGTGGATGCGACCCCCTCTTGGTGCCTGGTCACCTACGTCATCGCGGACGATGACGTATCCCAGCTATCAACTGACAGTGACCGTGTACTTCTTTGACTTGGCTCCGGCCTTGACGGTGATTGTGGCCTTGCCAGCGGTCTTGGCAACAAGCCGGCCAGCCGAATCAGCGGTCACCACGCCGGGTGCGGAGGACTGATAGGTGACCTTCACACCAGTCGCGCGAGCCGGCGAATACTTGCCAACTGCCCAGGCCACAGAGCCGATGGTCATCGACTTGGGGATTCCTGTGGCAGACACCTTGGCCACGGCGGGCTTGGCGGGCTTTTTCGCCAGAACAGTCACCTTGACCTTGGCAGACTTGCCTGCGCTGGTCACAGTGATTGTCGCCTTGCCAGCTTTCTTGCCGGTGATCCGGCCGCCCGCAGCAACCGTGGCAACCTTCTTGTTGGATGACTTCCAAGTCACTTTCGACTTGGAGCCATCAGCCAGATAGGCGCCGGCCGGCAGCCTGAGCGACTTGCCCTTGACCAACACGACCTTGGCTTGGCTCGCCTTCACCTTGACCACTGCGCTTGGGACAGGAGTGGTGGACGGTGGCGGCTCAACCGCGGCAGGCATGACGGCCTTCAAACCCACCATTGCTTTGGCGATCGCTGTGATGGCAGCTTCTACCTGGCTTTGGGTGGAATTCGGGTTGGCGGCCACTGTCTGTCCAACCAGGATCGCGGCGGCCATCGGCCCCCATGACTCTGGTGTGTAGGTGGCGGAAACCAGCGTTCCGGCATCGGACACGAGACCGGTCAGCACGCGGCGAAGATCGCCAACCTGGCTCACCTGGTCGCCTGAGCCGCCCGGATCATTCTGGTCACCCGGATCGTTCGGATCGCCTGGATCGTTCGGGTCGCCGGGATCGTTCGGGTCACCTGGGTCGTTCGGGTCGCCTGGGTCACCGGGATCGGGTGCTGGCACCTGCAGGCCGGCCAAAGCGGCCGAGATGGCCTGCAGTGCCTGATCAACCGCGGCCTGAGTGACCTGATCGGGATTGGCCGCCAACAGGCCGCGAGCGCCTGCAAGAGCGGCGGCCAAAGCCGCGGCGCTGGCGGGCGTGTAGGCGGCTGCGTCGATGACACCAGCCGAGTTGACTGCACCAGCCAGAGCGGTCCGGTCAACCCGTGCCGCCAAACCGGCCAGGGCCACCTGGACTGCGTCGATGGCGGCCACCGCCTGGGCGGGTGTGGTGGCCGTGGCCGCCTGGGTCAATGCATCCTGCAACACAGCCCAACTGGACGCTGTGTAGCTGGCCTCATCTAGACCCATCTGCTGCACGGTGGCCAACACCTCGTTCAACCGCTCAACCGAATTGTCCGGAACTGTGGCTTCCAAACCGGCCAACGCCTGGTTGATCGCCGCCAACGCACCGTTCGCCTGAGCGACGGTGACGTTGCCTGGGGCAGCCACTAGGTCTTGAGCACTTTGGACGGACGCGCTGACAGCCGCCCAACTTGACGGGGTGTAGGCGGCCGGATCGATCAGACCGGCAGCCGCGATAGCCGCTTCAACTGCTGCGATGTTGCCGCGCGGCACCAACACAGATGCCTGCAAGGCGGCGATGGCGCCAGCTACCTGACCGGTAGTCGCATCCTCATCGCCGGACACCAGCCCAGCAGCAGTCAAAGCCTCGCTCAAAGCGGTCCACGAATCGACCGTGTAGGTAGCAGGATCGCTTCGAGCAATCAGGTCCTGTGCATCGCTGATAGCCACATCCAAAACGGACTTGTCAGCCAACGCACCATGGACTTCCATTCCTTGCGACGCAGAGGTCACGGTTCCCAGATCCTCGTGCCACGCGATCTCATCGACGCCAACCGTGTGGCCGGCATCGGCGGAGACAGGGATGTACTCGGTTCCGGTTGCGCCTGCGATTGGCGATCCGTCCAACGTCCACTGGTAGGTGAGCGAATCGGGAGCCACGTTCCAAGAACCTGGGATCACCGTGATCGGTTCACCTACGTGAGCGTTGAGCGTCTCGACTTCGATCTGGGGCGCGCTGAGCGGCGTCAACGTGTCCGATCCATCCGGGATCACCTCAACCAGTGCCATTGCTCCGGCAGAGTTCAGGCCGGCAGAAGCACTGACACGTACGCGCGCCTTGCCTGGCCGGGTAGCGGTCAGCAAACCGGCCGGCGTGACGGTGGCGTCAGCCGTGTTGATGTCCAACGGCACCAGACCATAGGTGAGCGCAGCGCTGGCTGGATCGACAACGGTCTGGGCCGCCAAGTCGATACCAGCTTGAGCTTGGGAGAGCTCGACGCGCATGTTGGGAATCCGGACCGACTCGATCTTGACCTCGCCAGCTTCGACGCTCAATTCCTTGAACGTGGCAGTGGGCGGATCGCTGATTGCATTGCGCAGACCGTAGTGGCCAAAAGCCAGCTTCGTGTTGTTCGATGCCAGAGTCACTGGCACCAGGCTGGGCATTGTCCAGGTGAGTCCACCATCGAACGAGGCACCGCCACGGTAGTTATCGCCAACCTTGGTGAGCCGCAGCTTGACTGTGGTCGGCGCCGGATTGGTGCCGATGTTCATCACCGTGCGCTGCGCGCGCACCCCACCTGTCTCGACGGACATCTCGAGGCTGCGCCTGACGTCCCACTGATAGGTCAGCAGGACGAAGTTCTCGTCATCCTCGTACCCGACCAGTGAGACTTTCTGATAGTCCGCCGATGGCGGTCCGCTCAGATCCACATCCATGGTCGCGTTCCAATCGCCCGGGGCATCATGCAGGACGATGTTCTTCGCGTTGTTGGTGGTTGAGTAGATATCGCCTTGCTGAACGCCTATCGACACCCCGTCTGCGCCATAGGTCATATAGGTGGGATCGGGCCGCACCACAGACCAGCCGGCATTGGCCAAACCAGTAGCGTCCAAGCCGCCAAAATCAACCGATTCCAACGGCAAAGCCTGAACGGTGCCTTCCACCGTCAATGCCTTGAACTTTGCGGTTAGTCCGGCGCCAGATCGCATGCCGTAGTTACCGAATGCCAGTTTGACGTCGACAAAGGCCGCCGTCTTTCCCGTACCCAGTTCGGTCCAGGTGAGCCCTGCATCGAAGGAGTAGAAACCGCGATAGCTGTCCCCCTCCTTCACTAGGCGCAGTTGAACGGCATCGGGGGCAGGAGAGTCGTTGACGTTGACCACGGTTCGCTGAGCGCGTGTACCGCCAGCCTCGACGGAGAACTCCAACGAGCGCCGGCCGTCGTACTGGTAGGTGAGCAAGACGAAGTTGTCGTCATTCTCATATCCCAGCAGCGACACCTTGTTGTAGTCGGCCGATGGCGGCGCGGACAGATCGATCTCCATCGTCGCCGTCCAATCGCCCGGAGCATCGTGCGCCACGATGTTCTTGGCGGCGTTGCCGGCGGAGTACAGATCACCTGGTCCAGCCGTCACCTCGACACCGTCAGGTCCATAGGCCAACGCTGCTGGATCGGGCCGGATGACGGACCAGCCGGCATCGGACACCTGCTGCTGCGTCATGCCCTGGAAGTCGATTGACTCCAGCGGCTCACGAGGAGCCGCCGGGATGGGCTGGGACACCGTCAGAGTCTTCACTGTTGCTACTGACGTTCCCGTCCCGCCCAATCCGTAGTGGCCGATTCCCAACTGCACCTCAGCAACCGGGAACGTCACACCGGCGGGCGCAACGGTGATCCAAGTGCTGCCACCGTCAACCGAGTAGTAGCCGAAGTATTGGGTACCTACCCTCTTCAGCTTCAGCTGCATTGCTGTCCCGCCGCTTGGCAGTGACACAACAGTTCGGTTGGCGCGGATCCGGTCGATTTCTGTGGAAAGCTCGATGCTACGTCCGTTGTCATACTGATAGGTCAGCAAGACAAAGTCGTCATCATTGGCATAGGCCACCAGTGATGTCTTTTCATAGTTCAACGCTGGGGCTGCACTCAAATCGACATCCAGCGTCGCCTCCCAATCGCCCGGTGCTTCATGCAGCACCACGTTAGTTGCGGCGTTTGACGTGGCATATAGGTCGCCCTGTTCAAGACCGAGAGTCATTCCGGAGGGGCCAAAGCCCAAAGCCGAAGTCGGCCTGAGGACGGTCCATCCCAGATCCTCAACATCGGAGCCAGTCAGGCCTCTGAAGTCGATACTCTGGAGTTCCCGAGCGAACTTCACATTGTATGTGGTGACGGATCCGAGATCGTCTGTAAGCACCACCACTGCTGCGTCTGCCAATGTGGGCGCATCGATGATCTCGATGGTGATTTCCGGTCCCGCTGTGGCCGTAAGCTGCGGCGGGGTTGTGGTGTTGCTTGGAACCTTGACTTGGTACTCAGTCTTTGCCGGATCGAAATCCTCCAGACCCACGCCGCCAACAGACAGCGATTCCAGCCAAGGACCATCGCGCTTCACCACTACGGGGAACGAGTCGCTGCTGGTGGCACCGCCGGCAGTGGCTGTGGCCGTAATTGTTGCCACGCCAACTGCTGTGCCGGGGGTCACTCGGCCGGACCGAGACACCTTGGCAACCGCTGGATTGGATGATGTGTAGGTGACCTGGACGCCCGGATCGGCTAGCGAGTAGAACGACTGGTCATTGGCCGCAACTGAAGTCCCGGCGTCGATGAATGCCGCGGAATCATCCAGATCCATGATTACGCCGCTGGGAAGGGTTCGCACCTGTTCAACTGACCGGGTCCGTGGTGCAGTCACCTCGAACTCGGCACTTGCCCTGATATCAGCCGATGACGCTCCGATCTGGAGGTCCCAGGTTCCCAGATCAATAGTCTCGGCATTTGTTGTCTCATCCCAGAACCAAAGCTCTCCGACAGGCACATCAATGCTGACGCGTTTGGCTTGGTGGGGCTTGAGGGACACCTTCTCGAAGCCAACCAGGCGCGAGTTTGGCCGTTCCATGCCGTTGGCGCCTGGGGGGATCGCATAGGCCTGGACCACGCTTTGTCCCGGAACTGCCGAGGTGTTCTTGACTGTCAGTGTGGCTTTGACGGTCTCATCGCCAGTCAACGCGGTCTTTGCCAGTTTCAGGTTCGAGTACTCGAAGTCCGCGTAGGACAGCCCATGGCCGAAGGGGTAACTGACCTCACCGTTGAAGTATTGGTAGGTCCGGCCCTTTGTCATCTGGCCGTTGACCTCGTGGGGCCTGAGGGCATAGTCCTTCATTCCAGCCAGGTCTGATTGGTACTTGTACCAGCTGAAAGCTAGCCGCCCTGATGGGCTGGTTCCGTCGATGGACCACAAGAGCCGTCCCAGGGCAGTGCCCTGGCGTTGCCCGTTGTAGCTTGACCAGATGATGGCCGGCACGTCATCGCGGAAGCCTTCTATGTTGACCTGCGCTGTAGAGGCAACGTAGACAACCGTCCGCGGGTTGAGTCCGGCCACCACGGATGGAAGGGACGCTTGGCGCGGAATGTTGAGCGAGGACCTATCTGAAGCCTCACGCGAGTCCGAGACCCTTGTTCCGACAATCACTATGACGGCATCGGCATCGGCCACGGCCTGGCGCTCTGCAGGGTCGCTCAGCTGGCCGTCTGAATCGCCCTGGGCAACGAACTTGACGCTTGCTGGATCTCCGCCCAACGCCTCAATCGCTTGGCGCAGTCCGCTCAGTGCGTGGTTGCATGTCGATGGGACTGTGTCGGCAGTGCAGTTTGGCGTTCCATCGGCTGTTTGTGTCGCTGCGTAGGCCGTATCGCCGATGATCATCTCATCGGCTAGTGTCCCCGCCACAACGATCTCGTCAATCTCGCCGCTATCTTGCGGCAATGGCAGAAGCGGCTCGGTCTCACCGAAGGCTGGATCGTTCTTCAGCATCACCGGGGCTTCTTCGCTCATCTTCTGGGCTAGCGCCAGGTGATCGGGAGCCGAAAGCTCAGCTGCTGTCGAGTATGTCTCGGCTGGCCACGGCGGTGAAGAGTCGAACTCGCCGGTTCGCATACGGATGGTGAACACCCGGACCAGTCCGATATCCAACTCGTCTTCGCTGATCAATCCTTCATCCAGCGATGGACCCAGATTGGCTGTGTAGGCATATCCGCGGCAATCGATGTCGGTGCCTGCCTTGAACGAATACGCAGTGCCCTCAACCGGGGTGACAATGCGCTGTTGGAAAGGCGGAATCCAGTTGTGCGGAGACCAGACGTCCTCGATGGCGCCGCAGTCCGATGTGACGAATCCGTTGAACCCCCATGAGCGGCGCAGCACGTCGGTGATCAGCCGCTGGTTGGCGGGCATCGGTATGCCGTTGACCGAGTTGTAGGCTGTCATGACCGATCCGAGGCCATGGTCTTGCGTCAGCTTCTGAAACGCCGGCAGATAGTATTCTCGCAGGTCAGTCTCGGACATGTCTGAAGAGTCGGCGTCACGGTTGTTCTCGTTGTTGTTCGCCGCATAGTGTTTGGCCGTGGCCACTGCCTTAAGGTAGGTCGGATCGTCCGATTGAAATCCGTCTACGAACGCCCCAGCCACCTCACCTGCCAGGTAGGTGTCCTCGCCATAGTTCTCATCAGCTCTGCCCCATCGCGGATCGCGTGCCATGTTGATGGTTGGCGCCCAGTAGGTCAGGCCGTACCTGACGTCTCCGGTATTCCAGTAGGCGCGCGCCTCGTCTGAAACTGCCTCAATGGAATCACGCACCAAGGGCCTGTTCCAGGTCGATGCGATACCGAGGGCGACGGGGAAGCTGGTGCCTTGCCCAACATGCGCAACGCCGTGATGGGCCTCGAGCCCGTAGTAGTAGCGGCGCACATTCAGCCGCGGAATCGGGGTGGTTGGCCGGCCTGAGAAGCGTGAGTTGCCGGCGCTGAATTGTGTGAGTTTCTCCTCAAGCGTCATGCGCGAGACAAGGTCAGCCGCTCGCTCGGCAAAGGAGTATGAGCCCGAATCGTCCAGATAGACTGGGGTAGGAATAGCAGCCTGAGCTGGGCTTACGCCAAGGCTAACAATTGCGGCCCCCCCCCCCCACGCCAAAGCGAGCACGGTTGCCAAAGCGGCAATTCGAGAACGCCTGGTGAAGCGGGGGAAGGATCGCGCGGTGATGGTCGATGCCATTGTCGATGATCCCTTCTGTCGCGAAAACGCCCGGGACCAGCGGACCCAGGCGCGCCCACCGAGGCATCGCCGGACATTGAAATCATTATTGGAGGCAGCGCACCGCCAATCGGCGTGTCGGTGGAACCTTCGGAGCGTAACACTCACCCGGCCCATTGCACCCAGTACCCGGCGGACCTTTCGCTGTCGGCTGACGCCCCCCAGCCTGGGTCACCCTGCACCGCTTCGCCAAGTCGTGGTTCGCTGACCCGGGCTTTTGGTCGAGGTTGGTGAGCTAGTGAGCCACCAACTTGGCGCCGGCCGTGGCGCGGCGGGGCGACCGGGGGCGTGGCAACCGGGGGCCCGGCGGGGCGGCCGCAACTGCTCAAAACACCCCTCCACCAGCCAGTTCATGTCCCGTTTTGAGCACTTCCGGTCGCCTGGTCAT
>JAIRRT010000071.1 GCA_031255835.1 Bifidobacteriaceae bacterium
GACTGGGGTGGGGCCGCGGTCCGGCGGGACGTGGTCCGCTAGAGGCGAGCGGCTCGACGGAGCCAGCGTGGCGGCAATCCGCGCCGCGATAAGAATGGTCCCCCACAACCCAGCCGACCTCCTCTACCTAGACACAGTCGCCGCAGAATGCGCCGCCGCCGGGTTGCCAGCCCCTCCCGCGGGGGCGGCGTGGGAGATCCTTGGGCGTTTCGAACTTGATCCTGATGCCCATCCGCGCGATCTGTCCGAGGGCCAACGGCTGGCGCTCGCTTTGGCTGTCCAGCTCGCGTCCCCAGCGCCCGTGCTGCTGCTGGACGAGCCAACCCGCGGACTGGACTACCCAGCCAAGGCGACGCTCAGCGCAATCCTGCGCCAGCTGGCCGCAGGCGGCACCGCCATATG
This sequence comes from Bifidobacteriaceae bacterium, assembly GCA_031255835.1. GTDB lineage: Bacteria > Actinomycetota > Actinomycetes > Actinomycetales > WQXJ01 > JAIRRT01. The sequence continues at coordinate 403 of JAIRRT010000071.1, forward strand.
CATCGCCACGCACGATGTCGAGTTCGCCGCCGCCACAGCTGACCGCGCCCTGGTCATGGCGACCGGAGACATAGTCGCCCAGGGTCCGGCCGCCCAGGTGCTGAGCACCTCAAACGTCTTCGCGCCGCAAATAGCCAAAGTCTTCTCCCCCCGTCCTCTCCTGACAGTCGGCGATGTCGCATCAGCACTGCTCACATTCGGCCCGCCGAATCCCACGCAACCCGGGCAAGAGACATGACCCGCCCCGAGAACCAGGTCCCGCCGGATGCGGCGGAGCAAGCCAGCGGCGGGATCGGCAGCCCGCCACCTCGCTCTGCGAGCCAACCCACGCTTGGCGCAGCAGGGCAGGCTGGCCGCGGGAAGAAGGCGAGCCGGCAACGCCCCGGGAACCAGGTCCGGCTGGGGCCGTTGGATCAGGAGAGCCGCGGGAGGGGGGTGGTTGCGGTTGGGTGGTCTAGCGGCATCGTGCTTGTGGTGGCGAGCCTGGCGGGGTTGGGGTTGTTTGTTTGGCCGCTGTTTGTGCCTGCTCAGGTGGCGAGTGCAGGGCACCTGACCGACGCGCCGTGGGCGGTGGCAATCATCCTGCCCGTGGTAGTGCTGCTGGTGTTTGCCCAGCTCAGCGAGGGTGGGCTTGACGCGAAGGCCGTGGCGATTCTCGGGGTGCTCAGTGCCGTGGGCGCGGCACTGCGACCGCTTGGGGCTGGCACAGGCGGGATCGAGACCGTGTTCTTCCTGATTGTGCTGGCTGGACGGGTGTTTGGGCCGGGTTTCGGGTTCGCTCTGGGTTGCACCTCGCTGTTCGCGTCATCCCTGCTCACGGCCGGGATAGGACCATGGCTGCCGTTCCAAATGCTCGCATCAGCCTGGATTGGCCTGGGCGCCGGCCTCCTGCCAGATCACGTCATCGGACACCCACTGCGAGGACGGGGCGAGATCGCGATGTTGGCGGTGTACGGGGTTGTGGCGGCCTACCTGTTCGGGGCGCTAATGAACCTGTGGTTCTGGCCGTTCGCCACCGGTGCAACCATGGTCGAGACGGCGGCACTGGCCTACGTGCCCGGCGCCCCAATTGGCCAGAATCTGCGCGCATTCGGCGCATTTACCCTGGTCACATCGACCGGGACATGGGACACCGGCCGCGCGATAACCGACGCCGCCCTGATAATCCTGCTGGGCCCCTCAGTCCTAGCGGCCCTACGCCGCACAGCCCGCCGAGCCCACTTCGCCTAGCCGGCCGCCAAACCGCCGCCGCGCCGCGTACCACCAACCCAACCAACCGCAGGCACCTGACCACCCTGCGCGCCCACCCGCAGTGCCGGCATCGTCCTCCCCACCCGCCGCAGCCGAGGCGTTAAGACACCGGTTCCCGGACTCCCTCCCTGTTTGGGGGTGGGTGTCCGGGAACCGGGCTGTGGATCAGATCAGGCGGTTCGGAGCGTTTTCCCTGGCCAGAGGCTCAGGGAGTCCGAGCGAACCGCCCAGACCGGATGCCTACTTGATCTTCTTTGTCGCCGACGAGGTCTTGACCGCCGAGACGTAGCCGGAGCGAGCGCCGGTCACCTTCACGCGGATCTTCTTGCCCTTCAGTGACTTGGTCAGCTTCAGGGTCTTGGCAGTCTTGCCCTTGATGACCTTGCCGTTGGCGTACCACTTGTAGGTGTAGGACGCGCCCTTGGTCCACTTGGCGACCGATGCCGTCAGCTTGCGCCCAACCTTGAGCGTGCCCTTGACCTTGACCGTGCCAGCCTTGATGGACTTGACCACAGGTGCCGGCGCCAAGTTGGCAAGGGCCTTGGACACAGCCGTGAGGGCTGCCTGGACCTCAGCAGCTGTGGCCGCCGGGTTGGCCGCCACGGCCGCCGCCTGAGCAAGCGCTGCCTGCAGTGCCTGGATCGAGGCCGGCGTGTACTTGCCGGTTTGCGCCACCAGGGCGTTTGCGTCGGCCACGACTGCGGCTAGCGCACCCTTGGCCGCCGAGGCTGCCGCCTCATCCGCCTTCTTCTGGGCATCCTGTTGGCTGACCCCGCCCGATGCCGGAGCCGGCTTGAGCCCCGCCAGGGCGCGGCTCACCGCGTTGGCGGCGGCGTCGATCTCGGCCTGGGTGGCGAACGGATTGGCTGCAACAGCCTTGGCCTTGGCCACGGCATCCTGCAGCGCCTTCCAGGATTCAGCCGAGAACACCTTGGAGTCGGTGAACAGGGCCGCAGCCGAAACCAGCGGCGCGATCTTCGAGGCATCGCCTGGCTGCTTTGGTGTCTGACCTGCCGGCAAGACCCTCACATAGGCCGAGCGGGAGACCTTGGCGCCACTGACGGTGGAGACCACAACGGTGACGAGCACCTTGCCCGCACGGGTTGCTGTCAGCACACCGCCCGGGGTGACCGTCGCACCGATCTCATTCAGATCCATCGGAGCGATCAGGAAGCTGTAGGTGGCCCCGTTCCAGTCCGGTGTGCTGCTTGCCCAGAGCTGGGCGCCAGCCGTCGCAGCAGCAATAGTGAACTCGTGGTCACCGAAATCGACCAGCGTGTTGTGCGCCGAGCCACCCTCGGTCGGGATGCCATCACGCACCACGGCCGGGAAGGTGGTGACGCCGGTTTCGCCATCGGCGGTCACCTTGGCGGTGATGAGTGCGGAACCCTCGCTTACCGGAAGGACTGTGCCCTGTGAATCCACCTTGGCAACTGCCGGGTTGGATGAGGTGTACTCAACCTTGACGGCCGAATCGTTCAGATCCCAGAAGGACTGGTCGTGGCGGGTGGCGGACAGGTTGGCGTGGATAGCGTTCCTGGGCGTCTGCAGGTTGAGCTGGACGCCATCGGGCACGGCTGCCACGACGTCAACGCCGGCCTTGCGCTGACCGGAAACGGCCAGTGTGGCGGTCTGCGAGACGGCAGGATCGGCTGATGGTCCAACCTGGACGGTCCAAGTGCCCTGATCGAAGACCTGCTTCTGGCCCTGCGTATCCCAGAACCACATTTCCGAGACCTTCAGCGGGATTACCAATACCTCGCTCGCGTTTGGCGCCAGTTCAGCGGTCTTGGCAAAGCCCTTCAGCTGACGCAGCGGGCGGTTGTCGCCATCGGCCTGCGGCGCAGAGACATACACCTGAGCAACCGCGCGGCCCCTGACCGAGCCGGTATTGGTGACCTTCACCGAGACATCGACTACATCGTTTGGCGAGGCCGTCGCCTTGCTCAACGCCATTTCCGTGTAGGAGAACGTTGTGTAGGAGAGGCCGTGACCGAACGGATAATCGGGCGCGGTGCAATCAGCGGAGGAACCGACCTTGTAGTACCAGTAGGTCCGCCCGCACTTGGCGCCTTCAGCTGTGGTCAATGCGTAGTCAGTCGACTTGGTGAGCTGCTTGTCCACATTGGAGTAGTACATGAACGGCAGGTGACCGGACGGGTTGGCCTGGATGGTCTTGTCGCCCACATTGACGGCCTCGTTGAACAGAACCTCGCCGACGGCGTGACCCTGGAATTCACCGTTGTATGTGCTCCAGACGATGGCCGCTGCCTTGTCCTTGAACGCGGACACATCGACCTGGGCGACTGACTGGATCCAAACGACTGTGCGCGGATTCCACTCAGCGACCTGGGCTGCCAGCAGATCTTGATCGCGCGGCAGCTTGATGGTGTCGCGGTCAGCTTCCTCGTTTGAGTCAGATTCCCGCGTGCCAAGGTAGACGATGACGTTGTCAGCATTCTGGATCAGGTACTGATCCTTGGTCGAATCGACTGCGGCATCGCAGGCGGTGGGGTTGGTGCACCGGCTGAGGTTGAGGCCAAAGCCGGCGCCGTTGGGAACGCCGAATGTCAGCTTGACGTCCTGTTGCCCCCTCATGCTGGCGAAAGCGCCACTCGTCAGATCGATCTCGAGTGGCATGTAGCCCACCGTGTAGTTCGACATCCATCCCACCTGCATGGAGATGGAGATCGGATAGCGATGCGTGGTACCGCCGATCTCAACATCGAAGTAGGCGACCGTTTCACAGGTCGTGCCGTTGAGTACAGGTTGGCAGTTAGGAACGCTCGTGGCCAACACGTCCTGACCGCTCAGCGGGACTCGAAGGGTCTTCGCGTTGGACGGGATATTGACCGGGATGGTGAACTGACCGGCGAGTGCGACGGTGGCAGAGAACGAGGGGCCAAAGAAGCCAGGCGACTGCACCCAGCCGTCGACGTCCTTATAGCTCCAGAACGGAATCGGGTCCCCGATTTCCTCGCCCGCATTATCGATCAGGATGGAATCGCCTGAGCTTGGCTTGGCGCCCAGCTGGTTGTGGATGACTTTGTCCTTGACGGTCAGGTTGGTCGCCCCCACAATCCGCTCTACGCCCTTGGCGGCGCTGATGGTGCTGGTGGTCGAATCCGGCGAGTAGCCGCCATGAACCGGTGTTGTGGCATAGGCGCCCAGGATGATCGTCTTGCCAGACTTGTTGGTGAGCGGCAGGGCAGGGCTGTTGCCAACGGAGCTGTTCTTCAGCAGCGTTGGAGCAGCGAGAGACATCTCGTGGGCACGGGCCATGTGGCTCGGTGCATTGACGCCGTAGGTTGCGTTGGGGCTGGTGTAGGAGTCGTTGGCCCATGGCACATCCGAATCAGGGTCAAACTCGCCCAGCTGCATGCGGATGGTGAACGCACGGGTCAGTGCGACATCCCAGTACTGTTCCGGTGCCAGACCCTCGGTTTGGGCTGTGCCCATGTTGGTCCGGTATGCGTTGGCCCAGCAATCCACATCGGTGCCCGCCTTGAGCGCCCAAGCGACGCCCTCAGCTGGGGTGACCTGGCGGCCGCCAGTTTCGGCAGGCTTCCAGTTGTGGCCAAAGTAGCCGTTCTCGTAGACATCGTCGGTGGCACCGCAGTCAGAGGTGACAAACCCATCGAATCCCCACATGCGCCGCAGCAGCGTCTCAATCGCATACTTGCTTGCCGGAACGGGCGTTCCCATGTTGGTGAACGCCTCGACACCGCGATAGTCGGACTCGGCGGTTGGCCTGACGACGGTCGGAGCACCTGTCATCGACGTTAGGTTCGTGTCAACGTTGATAGCGTTGTAGGAGGGCATCATCGACTTGGCGCCGTATTCCTTGCCGGCGGCCTTGCCGAACGCTGCGGTGTAGTACTCGTGCAGCGAGCGGTCGGTCAGATTCGACGTGCCGGTGTGGCGGTTGATCTCAGAGTTGTTTGCCAGATAGTGCTTCGGAGTCGAAACAGCCTTGAGGTAGGACTCCGCTTCTCCACCAATTGAATTGGCGTAAGAGGTGTGGCCACCTTGAAGGCCGAGAACAAACTGGCCGGCGATCTCACCAGCGAGATAGGGGTCCTCACCGTAGTTCTCATCCGCCCTGCCCCAGCGCGGATCACGCGCCAAGTTGATTGTGGGCGACCAGTACGTCAGGCCACGGCAAATCTGGTTCAGATCCGCCTTGGCTGCATCAGTCAGGCAAACATCGTTGTACATGGCCCGTGCCTCATCGGAAACAGCGCTGAGTGAGGCTTGGACCAGGTCGCGATCCCAGGTCGAGGCGATGCCTAGGCCAGTGGGGAACTCCGTGGCAAGGCCCTGGCGGGCAACGCCGTGAAGCGCTTCTTGCCAGTACGTGTACTGGCGGACGCCAAGACGCGGAATAGCTGGGGCCGGTGGGCCCATAAACATGCTCGGAGTAGTCGAGTTGAACTGCTGAGCCTTCTCCTCCAGAGTCATCCGAGACACAAGATCGGCAGCGCGCACCGAGAATGGCAAGGATTGATCCAGGTATGGCAAGACAGGGTCAGCCGCCATAACGGGGGCCGCGGACAGGCTGGTGATGCCAGTGGCGGCCAGCCCAGTCGCTAGTGCGACCGCAATGAAGCTGCGGCGAAGTCCGCCCGCAGCACGGTGAGTTTGTTTCATTCGATATCCCAATCTAACTTGGTTCGGGTGAGTGACGTGTTGGCGGCGCGTTCGCCCAGGCGCACTGATAAGGCGCGGGCTAGGAGGTCCATAGGGGCGCAATGGACTCATGGTCGCAAACACTGCGGCCCATGCTAGGCCCATACAAGCAAGTCAAGCAACGCCCCGACACACCCAAACCAGCCCCAGCCCCCCAAACACCCCCCAAATCCCACCCCCACCACCCCACTCACGAAACGTTTCCCCAGGTCAAGACGGTGCACAGCGCCCCCGGCGGGACTCGACGCTGGTTGGCGTGCGCCAACCCGCCGTCCTCACCTCACCTCCGGCTCGGCTCAGACCGCTCGCTACCCGTAAGCCCACTGGGCTTACGGGTTTAACGCTCGCGCCCTACGGGTCCGAGTCCCGCCGTGGGCCGTGCCCCCGGCGGGACTCGAACCCGCAACCTTTGGATTAGAAGTCCACTGCTCTGTCCGTTGAGCTACGGAGGCGCACGGCCGGACCAGGATAGTGCGAAGGGGCGGTCTAGTGGCGTCTGGGCCAGGTTTCGCCTGCTCGCACGGGGACGTCTAGGCGGTTGGTGGGGGGCGGCATCGGGCACAAGTAGTGGTCGCTCAGGGCGCATGGAGGCAGGTAGGCGCGATTGAAGTCGATGGTGACGGACCCGGCGTCCTCAACCTTCCTCACCGTGAGGAAGCGGAACTGGGCGGTCTCGTTGCCGTTGGTTGGATCGGAGAAAACCGCCAGGAACTCCTCCGGCAGAGGGGTCACGGCGAGCGCGTATGGCTTGCCTCCGAGTTCGAATTCGATCCGTCCGGCAAACTCCGTCTGCAGGCTGACCCCGTCAACATGGTCAACATCGATTTCCCTGGTCGCAGCGGAAAACCGCCCCTCGATCACCCATGCAGCATCAGGCGGGAAGGTGTCGATGTCGGTCAGCCCAGTTGCGGCCGGGGCCGATGGGTCAAACACGCGAACCGCCACGGCTCCGGGGCGCTCCACGGCGCGTGCGCGGAGCTCGCCAAACCACAAGTCCTGGCCCGGGATCAACTCAAGTACGGCATCGTGCGCCACTGGATTGCCCGCTTTGTCGCGAATGGCGAGGTCAGGCGGGAGTCCGGTGGCGGTTGCGGTGAGGGCTTTGGGGTTGGAGGGTGCGGCATCGGCGGCGTGCCAGAGGCCCGGAAGGTTGGGGAGGGCGATGGGCTCGCGCCCCAGCCAGTGCGTGCCGACGTTGGAGGCGAGGAAGGGGGCGGCGGCGCGGCGCGAGGCATGCCAGTCACGCCAATCTGCCAGGTAGTTGGCGGGAAGGTGGGCCATGGAGTTCCTCCGGTCAGGCGCGGTTGTGCTGGGGCAAGTCTGGCACGGCGGGGAGCGAGTATGGTTGCCGGATGCAAAACGAGACCGGTCGAGTTGACCGTATTGTCTGGGTCGATTGCGAGATGACCGGACTTGATCTGCGCACTGACGCGTTGATCGAGATCGCCGCAATTGTCACCGACGCTGACCTCAATCCGCTGGGGGCTGGGCTTGATGTGGTGATTCGGCCGCCCGATGGCGCGCTGGAGTCGATGATCCCGCTGGTTCGCGATATGCATTCGGCCTCTGGGCTGCTTGATGAGTTGGCCGGTGGGGTGAGCCTGGCCGAGGCCGAGCAGCGCGTGCTGGAGTACGTTCACCACTGGGTTCCGGCGGCTGGGAAGGCGCCGCTGGCGGGCAATTCCGTCTCGACTGATCGCGAATTCATAGACCGCGACATGCCGGAGTTCGGCGCGTTTCTGCATTACCGGACAATCGACGTCTCATCGATCAAAGAATTGGCCCGCCGCTGGTTCCCGCGCATCTATTTCCACGCCCCAGCGAAGAGCGGCAACCACCGCGCCCTGGGTGACATAGCCGATTCCATCGACGAGCTGCGCTACTACCGCCAGACCCTGTTTGTCCCCCAACCCGGCCCCGACTCCGACACCACCAAAGCCGCAGCAGCCCAAATAGCCGCCACCTCAGTAGCCGCCGCAATAGCCCAAGCCCCCTAGCAAGAGCGCGGCGCGGCAGGCGGAACGCCGCGGCCACGGTTCGGCTAGAATCTCACCCGGCCCGCGTCCAAGGCGCCGGTCATGGTGGCTGTAGCTCAGTTGGTAGAGCTCCTGGTTGTGGTCCAGGCGGTCGCGAGTTCAAGTCTCGTCAGCCACCCCAAACGGCCCAGGTTCAAACTTGCGGCCGTTGAACCGGGACCATATTGGGCCTTGGACCGCAAGGAGGCGCTGCGCAACGCCGTCTCCGTCTGAATGACACCTGGTTCCGCGTCGATCTGGTCTTCTATCACCGCCAGCTACGGGGTCTGGTCTTGATCGACTTGAAGCGAGGCCGCCCTGGCCCAGGAGTTGGACCGCGGCCGCCGCGAGCGGGAAGACCGCGCCGGCATCTGAGAAGTCACTGTGGCACCGCTGTGCGGGCCATCACCACGGCGCGGTGAGGGCGGCTGGCGCCAGTCGAAAAGGCACGTCTCGCTGGGCATGGTTTCTGGCGGTGGTTGCAGCGTGGCATTGCTGTTGGAGGTTCTCGTTGCCTGCTCGTCGTGCCACCAAATTGACGGGTGTGGGGTGGGGTGCTAGCGTCACTGCTTATTGCGAATGAGAAGCATTCGCAATAAGCCTCCAAGGGCACCCTGTCCCCTCGACAAGAAAGCGAGTTCCACCGTGCGTGATGCCCCCAGGCCAAGGAAGGCCAACTCCCATATCTCAGCCAGCAGGCCAGGTGCGGCGGCCCTCGCGATTGCGGTCGCGCTGGTCATTCCCGCCGCCGGCGCCTCGGCCGAACCGGCTCCCAGCGAAGGCGGCCTGGCCCAGCAGTACACCCTCGAGATCCTCGCCCCGCCGGGCGGTGGCGTCAGCTCTTCCGCCCTGGGAATCAACGACAACGGCGACGTTGTCGGAATCACCCGGCCCACGGCATCGGCCCAGCCTCAGCAGACTGTGCTGTGGGAACGGCACGGCGACCACTTCCATGCCCACACACTCGCCAACCTAGACGGATCGGCCTTCTCGCGCGGCTTCGACCTCAACAATGACCAGGAGATCGTCGGCGAGGCCTTCGATTCTGCCGG
>JAIRRT010000096.1 GCA_031255835.1 Bifidobacteriaceae bacterium
GTGCTCGAATCGGCCTGGCTGCTTCAGGCCCGGGCAGGCGCCAAGGTGACAGTTCTGCCGGTGGGGCGGGACGGCATCGTGCAGGTGGAGGCGTTGGAGGAGCTGTTGGAGCGCCATCAGGACGCCGTGGCGCTCTGCTCGATCATGGGCGCCAACAATGAGACCGGGGCGCTTCAACCCGTCCAGGCCGCCACCGAGCTGGCGGCGGTCCATGGTGTGCCGGTTCACAGTGACTGGGTCCACCTGGCCGGCAAGGGGGCGCTCGATTTCGCGGCCACAAACCTCGCGGCGGCGTCGGTCAGCTCCCACAAACTGGGCGGTCCAGCTGGGATCGGTGCGCTGCTGGTGCGGCGCGATACGCCGATTTCCGCCATCGCCGGGGGCGGGGGACAGGAGCGGGGGGTGCGTTCTGGCACGCTCGACGCCCGCGCCGCCGCCGGATTTGCCGCCGCGCTGCAGGCGCCATGTGTGCCGGCCAGTCGCCTTGAACAGATGCTCCAGCCGCTCGACGCCCTGGTGGCCCGGTCCAGCGGGCAGTTGGTGTCCCGCACGCCGCCGCGCCACGTTGCCGGGACCCGTGCGTTCAGCGTGCCGGGGTGCGATGCCGAGGTCCTGGTGTATCTGCTGGATGCAGCAGGCATTGCGGTCGGTTCTGGGGCGGCCTGCACTGCTGGGGTTGTCGGGCCGTCGCACGTGCTGCGTGCCATGGGGTTGGAGGGAGATGCCAGCAGTGCCTTGCGGGTCAGCCTTGGCTGGGATTCGCGGCCAAGCGACGTGGAAGCCCTGGTGAGCGCGTTGCCCGCCGTGGTCGAGAGAGCCCGGGAAGCCAGAGCGGCCGAGTCCGCTACCCCCGCGAATCAGGCGGAGCTGTGAAGCTGCTGGCCGCCTTGTCCGGCGGGGTCGATTCTGCCGTCGCGGCAGCTTTGGCAGCTGAGGCTGGGCATGAGGTGACGGCCATTCACATGGCGTTGATGCGGCATCGTGCGGAGGTTCGCAGCGGATCACGCGGCTGCTGCTCCATCGAGGACGCCAGCGATGCCCGCCGCGCGGCTGATCTGCTGGGCCTGCCGTTCTACGTTTGGGATCTATCGCAGGACTTCGAGCAGCAGGTCGTGACGGATTTCCTGGCCGAATACCAGGCCGGCCGCACCCCCAACCCGTGCGTGCGCTGCAACGAGCACATCAAGTTCGCCACGTTGGCCAAGCGCGCCGCCGCGCTCGGATTCGACGGAGTGTGCACTGGCCACTACGCCCGTTCCATCGCGGACGATGCCGGCCCCCACCTGCGCCGCGCCGCCCACCGCGCCAAGGATCAAAGCTACGTCCTTGCCGCCGCCGGCCCGGCCGGCCTGGCCCGGGCAGTCTTCCCGCTGGGCGCCATGCCGTCCAAGGATGAGGTACGCCGCCAAGCCCAGCTCCGCGGCCTTCCGGTCGCCGCCAAACCCGATTCGTATGACATTTGCTTCATTCCCGATGGCGATACCCGCGGCTTCCTGGCCGGACACCTGGGTGCCGCTCCCGGGCCGATCCTCGATGAGGCAGGCCAGCAGGTTGGCGAGCATTCAGGCTGCTACGGATTCACCATCGGCCAGCGCCACGGGCTCGGCCTGCCGCACACCGCGCCGGATGGCCGCCCGCGCTACGTCACCAGGATCGATGCCGCCACCGCCACCGTTCACGTCGGGCCTGCCGAGGCGCTGGCCATGGAGCGGCTGTCCGCCAGCGGGGCCGTGTGGTTTGAGCCGGTGCCGCCCGGGCCGTTCGCAGCTGAAGTGCAGATCAGAGCGCACGGCCGGCCGATTGCCGCCCACGTCACGCCCAGCGATGACCGTGGCCGCCTCACAGTGGAACTCACCGAGTCGATCCGGGCCACAGCCCCAGGTCAGACGGTTGTTCTCTACCGCCCCGATCCGGCCCGCGGCGATGAAGTGATAGCCGCCGCCACCATCGACTAGCCCAGCCGGCCGGTCTTGGCCTCGAACATCATCACGTAAAGCGCGCTGGACAGGCGGTTCATCGCCTGGATGATGTCAGGCCGGGTGGTGTGCTGTTCGCCTGGAACCTTGAACGCTGCATAGGCGGCCAACTCGGCCTGACGTGCGGCGGTCCGCAGCACATTGAGCACAATGACCGCCTCGCCATCCTCAATCGACGGTTCAAAGTGTCCGATGCCGTACGTCGCCTTGGGGTGATGGGAGCGGTCACGCAACTCGTCGCCATCCAGGCCGGCAAGCGGCATCGGCGGCAAGGGTCTTTGGCGGACCTCCGCACTCATGACGGCCTTCACATAGTCCAGGACCTCGCCCAGCCCGGCCACCCCACCTTCCATGCCAAGGCGCCGCAGTACCACCTGGGCTTGCAGGATCTGGGCTTCCAGAGCGTCCAACTGACCCCGCAGCACGATGACGGGGTGATCCTTGGGGACAAGCTCGCAACCTCGCAAGGCGGTCAGGTGGTCCGGCTTGGGGTCTGGGCTGGCAGTCATTGCGCCGCTCGCGGTGCGCTGGTCTGCCAGGCGCCGGCAAAGATCGTCTCGGGCAGGGCCACCGCCACATGGGTGCCTGTGTGGGAGCGCACCGGTGAGATGCGGACCCGAGCCCCCAGCACGGTGGCTGCCCTTGCCACCACCACCAGGCCCATGCGCGAGGCCTGCGGTCCGGTGGTGGTTGGGTCAACGCTGGCCGCCATCACGCGGGTCGCCTCGGCGAAGTCTGCTGAGGTCATGCCAGGTCCGTAGTCAGTGATCTGGACTATGGCGCCGCCGCGCAACGGTCCCACGGCCACATCGATGTCCGCGCCCGGGCCGGAGAACCGGGCGGCGTTGTCCAGCACCTCGACCAGCAGGTGGCGCAGAGTGGGGACAAAGCGGGCCTGGATGGTTGGCACGGTCTGGGCTCGCATCCTCACCCGCGCGCCGATGCCGAGCCGGGTTGCGGCGGCCACGACGATGTCATCGATCCGTTCCGCTCTTGCTCCCGGTGGGGTCTCGTCAGCGCGGGCCAGGGCTATCAGGGCATCGGCGTGGCGTTGCATCCGGGTGACCATCGCGCCCAGCGGGGCCGGCCGGGGCTGGATCGGCTGTGGTGCAGCCGGCTGGACTGGGATAGGCCGCGACGCCGTGGGCCTGGGCGGGATGTAGGAGACGACGGGCGGTGCCACAGGCATCTCAGGCTGCAGCGCCCCGCCCGAATCGAACGGACCGGTGGCCGGCGCCAAGGCCGCCATGGTCATGGTCGTTCCCACGGAGGGCTCTACCGGCGGTGCAACTGCTGGCGGAGCGGGGCGGCCGCCGGGGGGAGTGTGGACCAGCGGGGAGTAGTTCGGGGCGTCTGTGGGCGCGGGGGCCAGGCGCGCCCTGCCCGGCTGGACCAAGATGGGCGGGATTGGCGGGATTGGCACCGCCTGTGCTGGTTGCCCCACGGGCTCGGGTGGCGCGGTTGGTGCAGGGGCCGCGAGTTCCTCGGGCTGCTCGGTCTGTTTGGCCCGCTTGGTTGGGCGGTGGGCCAACCAGAAGCGGACGGTGAATACCAGGCCAGCCGCGGCTATCAAGGTGGCAATGATGGTGAAGACCAGCCGCGACATCGCCGAGGAATAGATCGAGCCGGCTCCATCCATCATGTCGGTTGCGAACACAGGATTTGTGTCCCCATCAGAGATGACAGGCTGTTCGGCCAGCGGGTCCTCGATCACCCCGCGGGCGTAGGCCGTCAGGGTTGGATCATCCAACTGGGCTGAAAAGTGGACGTAGACCGAGGAGATGGTGTCGCGCAGCCACTCGTAGGAGGGCCGGGAATTGCTTGAGGCGTTCGGATCGGAGCTGCGGACCGCCGCCAGGGTGGCTGGTGGATCGGCCAAGAACTCGGCGATGTCCTCCTTGGCAGGATCGTTCAGTGATGGCTTCTTTGCATCAGCCACCTGGGCAAATGCGGCATCGGACAGATTGCGGGCGGCCTGGGCGCCATCGGGGTCAGTTCCGGCGGCCCTGGCTTCCTGATCCAGCGCACCGAGCGCGTCATAGCAAGACCCGATATACCGCACGATGGCGCGGTCATTGCCGGCCGCGCGCAGCTCACCCCAACCGCTACCTGTGGCATACAGGCCAGTCGCGGCGCCCATGAACAGCAGCACCGCGGTGGCCACCACTAGCCGGGGGCCCCGGTATTCCGGCTCCTGGCCTGTGCTCATCGCGTGCCCTCCGTCGGTTGGCACACGGCGCCGGGCTTACTGGGCCGAACCGTCGCCGCTTGGCTTGGTGGTCCGCCAAGGGATCCTGGGGCCTGGCGCCTTGGGGGCGCCTGGCTTCTTCGGAGCCTGGTCAGGTGCGGCGCCGGTGGCAGGGGGTGGAGTTGTTGGGGCCGGTGGTGTTGTTGGAGCAGGCGGTTGACCGGGCGTTGCGGCAGGCCTTGGCGTTGAAGCCGGCGCTGGCGGGCCCGCTGGCGCGCCTGTTGGGGGCTTCGCTGGAGCGGGCTGCCGGGCAAAGCCGGGAGGCGCGGACGGGATTGTGGGGCTCGGGCGCGGCGTTGGGGTCTGGGCTGGTGCCTGGCCTGGTGCGGCCGCAGGCTTGGGAGCTGGTGCGGCTGCTGGCTTGGGAGCCGGTGCCGGTGCCGGTGCTGCCTTGGGAGCTGGTGCCGCCGGTGCCGCTGGAGCTGGCTTGGTAGCCGGCGCTGCAGGTGGCACAGCTGGCGCCTTAGCCGGCGCAGGCGCTGCCTTGGATTCCTTGGATTCCTTAGGCTCCTTGGGCTCCTTAGGCTCTTTCGGCTTCTTGACCTTTGGCTCCTTGACCTTGGCCGTCTTGCCGCGGCGGGCCAGGAAGACCACCAGCCATGCAGCGCCCAGGAGGATGGCCAGGCCACCGGCTCCGAAGTATGCGAAGACCCAGGTGCGGGGACCGGCAACCTTTTCCTTGGCGTCATCGGCGAACTCTTGGATTGTGATGCCGCGGTTGTCCTCGATGCCCTCAGCGATAACCGGGATGGGAAGGCCGCGCACCTGCGTCAGGTACTCCTCGATGTTGGCTTTCAGCTCTTTGTCCGGTGTGTCCTGCGGGATCTTCTCGATGATGGTGGCGACGTCTTCAATCAGGGTGGTGAACTGGACAACGTCCTTCTCATCTGCGCTGTAGCCACGAGCGGAGAAGTAGCGGGCCCTGTCGAGGCGGGCTCCGGCATCGTCCAGCAAGGCTTCAGCGCGGCGGCCAAACTCATCAGCAGGAAGCGGCAACGAGCTGGCCAGCGGGGCGCCGGCTTCTTCCAGATCAGCCATGGCCTTGTCCGTCAGGGCCTCATCCGGCTCGCGGCCCGTGACCCCTGACATGGTGATCTCGTTCAGCTCCGTCGCCAGGGCCTGCTGGGCGATGTTCGCCTTGGCCAGCAGGTTGACCAGGTTGACGGTCCTGGTGGCGTCATTCAGCTTGGGCAGTGAGACGATTCCCATGGCCACCAGCACGGCGCCTGCCAGCAGAGCAGCCACTGCACCTATGAGCCAGCCAAGGGGACGCCGCTTGCGCGCCTGAGGTGTTGGTTCGGAGTCTGTCTTGACCGTGGGATCGTCAGCCATGTTTCACCATTCTTCGATGCGTCTTGGGTGCTGGGGACTGCCTGCCTAATGGGCCCCTGCCGGGGGCCATCGTACAGCGCGCTCGCGCCCGGACTTGGCCGCTGATGCGACAAGTGCCGGGTCAGGCGCCGCGGTGACGATACCAAGCAATAGGTAGAAATACCAATTGATGGGCCTCGGCGCGGCCACCTGGGACGTTCAGTGCTCGGACCATAGGGTGGAAGGCGGGATGAGACAAGGCGCCCCGCCGGGCGGAAGGACGAGTCATGACCGAACCTCCCCAGGCTCCAACCGCCGCCCAGCAGGCATGGCGCGAGCTGACGGATCAGATCCGCCTGCACCGGGCGGCCTACTACCTGCGTGACGCACCGGTTATCGCCGATGGCGAATATGACGCCTTGATCCGCCAGCTTGAGGCCCTGGAAGCCCGCTATCCCGTGCTGGTCACGCCCGATTCACCCACCCAGACCGTTGGCGCGCCGCCTGTGACCGACTTCACACCCGTGCGCCACCGCGAGCCGCTGCTATCGCTTGACAACGCGTTCAACCTCGGTGACCTGACCGCCTGGGCGGGCCGGATTGAGCGGGAGGTGGGGAGCCAGATGTTGGGTTGCGAGGCCAAGATCGATGGCCTGGCGGTCAACCTCACCTATGTGGACGGCCACCTTGTTCGCGGCGCCACACGAGGCGATGGGCGAGTCGGTGAAGACGTCACCCCAAACATCCACACCATTCCCACCATCCCGCTGCGCCTGGCCACGCCGTCTCCCCCCAAAGTGCTGGAGGTGCGCGGCGAGGTCTACATCGCTGTGGCCGATTTTGAGCGCCTCAACCGTGAAATGGCCGCCGCAGAGCGTCCCCTGTTTGCCAACCCGCGCAACGCCGCCGCCGGTTCCCTGCGTCAAAAGAATCCCGAAACCACCGCCCAGCGTCCCCTTTCTCTACTAATCCATGGAATAGGCGCCCTAGAGTGGGACGATGCCGTCCCTCACCCCGAGTGGAGCACACAAACTGAAAGCTATGCTTCCCTTCGCGAATGGGGCCTGCCAGTGCCGGAGGACCGCATTCTGGCTGCGGACATCGAACAGGTTTGGGACGCCATTGTGGAGCGTGGCAAGCACCGGCACGATGGCGCGTTCGAGATTGACGGGATGGTTATCAAGGTCGATGACTTTGCAGTTCAACGCACCCTTGGGGCTACGAGCCGGGCACCGCGCTGGGCCATCGCTTTCAAGTATCCACCCGAGGAAGTCACCACAAAGCTGATCGATATCCGGGTGCAGGTGGGCCGGACCGGACGGGTGACGCCGTTTGCTGTGATGGACCCGGTGCGTGTGGCTGGATCGACCGTCCGGTTTGCCACGCTGCACAACCGCGGGGAAGTTGAGCGCAAGGGCGTCCTGATAGGCGACACGGTCATTGTGCGCAAGGCCGGAGATGTCATTCCTGAGGTTGTGGCACCGGTTGTTGATCTGCGCCAGGGTGATGAGCGTGAGTTCACCATGCCAACGCACTGTCCATCATGTGGGGCGGCTTTGGCGCCGGCCAAGCAGGGCGATGCCGATCTGCGTTGCCCCAACGCCGAGTTTTGCCGCGCCCAGATAGTGGAACGGATTGTTCATCTGGGTTCCCGAGGTTGCCTGGACATTGAGGCGCTCGGCTATGAAACTGCCGTCGCGTTGGCTGATCCAGATGCTGGACGGCCTGAGGGGGCCGAGAGCGAAGCCGCCGCGCCGGTGTTGACCAATGAGGCGGACATCTTCTGGTTGAGCGCTGAGGCTTTGCGAGATGTCGAGGTTTGGCGGGCAGATCGTGACGGACGCATGGAACGCCGGCTGTACTTTTGGAGCAAGCCGGCCAAAGCCAAACCGTCCAGGCCAACCCAAAACACACTCCTCCTGATAGACCAACTGGCCGCAGCGCGCAGCCGGCCGCTTTGGCGGGTACTGGTTGCCCTATCCATCAGGCATGTTGGCCCTACGGCAGCCCGAGCACTCGGTGCGGCGTTCGGATCACTTGAGGCGATTCGCAAGGCAACCCAAGCCCAGCTGGCCACCGTTGACGGAGTGGGTCCGGTCATTGCTGCATCGATAGTGGACTGGTTTGAGGTGCCATGGCATCGGGCCATTTGTGAGCGCTGGGAAGCCGCCGGAGTGGCCGCATCCCAGGGTGATGCGCCGGCGGTCAAACGGACGTTGGCGGGTTTGACGGTTGTGGTGACCGGCACATTGTCTGGATTCAGCCGCGATGGCGCCAAGGAGGCGATCATCGAGCGAGGCGGCAAAGCGGCATCGTCGGTGTCTAAGCGGACTGACTATGTGGTTGTTGGGTCCGGAGCGGGTTCCAAAGCGGACAAGGCGCGCGAGTTAGGCCGGCCCATTTTGGACGAGGCCGGGTTCGAGAAGCTGTTGGCTGGCGGGCCTGACGCGTTGAATTAGCGCCGTCCCGCCTGGCCTACTCCTCGCTTGTGTCGGTGCCCTTCCAGGTGCCCTTTGCGATGCGGCGGAAATCCTTGGCGGCTGCCTTCTCATCCAGCAGCACCGTTGAGCCGACTCCGCCGCCTGGGTCATATCCGATGGTGGCGATTGTGGGCGTTCCGGTGGCGCCGTTTGGTCCGGCGGCCGTCTTGAGGGCCCAAGCCATCTTGGCCAGGTCGATGATATTCATGGACCTGTCGACTCTCAGTGCCGCTGTGCCGGCGCTGACCATTCGGATCGCGTTGACAGGGTTGATCAGCGTTGTTGGGGTGGCCACTTTGCGGATCAGTGTCGACAAGACTTGGCGTTGCCGGCTAGCCCGGCCAATATCCCCCGTCGGGTCTGAATAACGCATACGGGAGAACGCCAGGGCTGTTGCGCCATCGGCCAGGTGGCAGCCTTCAGCCCATTCCAGCTTCGATTTGGCGTCATCGACGTCGTAATCGAGGCACAATTCCACGCCGCCCACCGCGTTGACCAGTTCGGTTAGCGAGCCGAAGCCGACCTCCACATAGTGGTCAACGGTCAGGCCGCTGAGTTCCTCGACCGCCTCGACCAGCAGCATCGGCCCGCCCAACGCATAGGCGGCGTTGATCTTGTTGGCGCCATGTCCGGGAATCTCGGCATATGTGTCCCTGGGTATTGAAACCAAAGATGTGGTGCCCGATGCCGGCACGTTGAGCAGCATGATGACGTCGGCTCTTGCGCCATCCACCGAATCATCGACCCCGCCGCTGCCGCGTTCATCCGATCCGGCTATCAGGTAGGTGGTGCCAGGGGTGGCTGGAGCGGCGGAGAGTGCGTCCACCTTCTGGAGCTTGGAGTTCGCCCACAGCAGAACTATCAGGGGTATGGCCAGCAGGATCAGCAGCAGCGTGATGATGACGCGCCTGCGGGTGCGCTTCCGTGAGCGCCTGCGGGACGGGGGGTAGGGGCGTTCATCGTCCAGGTCGCGGCGGTCATAGGAGCGTTCGCGCTGGTCATACGCCGGTTCCCTGCGGTCATAGCCTCGTTCGCGCGGCTCGTAGGACCGTTCACGCGGCTCATAGGACGGTTCGCGGCGCCCCCCGCGGGGGGAGTAGCTCGGCGCGGGCCCACCGGCCGGAGCCGAACTCGCGCCCGCCGCCAGGGGACGTCCACCGGCTGCTCGGCGGGGAGGTTCGGGCTCGGCATCGTAATCCGCCCAGGAGGGATCGATGGGTGCCACCCGTGTGGGCGGCAACTCCTCCGGAGTCTCAGGCGCTGGCTGGCCGGACGGACGTTTTGGCATGGCCGAGCGGCGCACTGGCGGGCGGATAGGAGGTTCGTCTTGCGACATTGGCATCGTTCCTGATTCTTGGATTAGCGGCGGTTGCCGGGAAGGGTCTGCTTGTAGGCGGCCACCACTTCAGCCGCTGGCCCGTCCATCACCAAACGTCCAGCATCCAACCAAAGCACCCGCTCGCACATCGACAGGACCGTGGCCGAGGAATGTGAGACCAAGAACACAGTGCCGGCCTGGTCCTTGACCTCAAGGATCTTGTCACGCGATTTTCGCTGGAACTCGGCATCGCCGGTGGACAGTGCCTCATCGATCATCAAAATGTCCGGGATCTTGGCTGTCGAGATGGCGAACCGTAGCCGTGAAGCCATACCTGAGGAGTAGGCGTTCATCGGCAAGGAAACAAATTCGCCGATGCCGGAGAACTCGACAATCTCATCGAACTTGGCCTGCACTTGGGCTGGGGTCAGGCCGAGCGCCAGCCCGCCCAACACAATGTTGCGCTCGCCTGTCAGCCGCGGCAGCAACGCAGCGTTCACGCCGAGCAGTGCGGTTTGTCCCTTGGCGTACACAGCGCCCTCGGAGTAGGGCATCAGCCCAGCCAGCGCCCGCAGCAAAGTGGACTTGCCTGCGCCGTTGCGTCCGATGATGCCGATCGACTCACCCTGGCGAGCCACAAAGGAGACGCCCCGCACGGCATGGACCTCGGATACCGAGCCGACAGCCTTGGATGTTCTATCGAACAGCCGCTTGTACAGCGACGGTTTGAACTGGGAAGACGTGCCCATGCGGCGTGCGCCGAACACCCTGTAGCGCACGTGAACATCATCGACAACCATGGTTGGGCGCCCCAGCCGTTTCGGTTTGCGCTTGGGTGGGCGGTCGGCCGCGGTCAGGTCAGAGGAGAAATCGACCTCCGGCTCTTTGGGCTCTTCACCGCGCGGTTCTTCAGTCTCGGCCATAGCGCGCCTCGGCTCTCCAGAAGTACACGAGCCCAATGAACCCAACCGCTGCCGCCCAAAAGACCCCCATGGCCCAGTCATACCATTGCGCCGTGAACCCGTCCTGGACGCAGCCTCGAGCCAGCGAAAGATACAGCGCAAACGGCTGATAGTTGAGTATCACCGATAGCGCCGGCAGCGAGGCAGTGAACGTGCTAATGGAATAGAACACGCCGGAAACGAACCGCATAAGGGTCATCGCGATGGGCACAAGGTTCCCATAATCGGGCGTGATGGAGACAATTCGAGCCAGAATAAACGCCATGCCGAGCGTGAACCCGTACATCAACAACAGCACCGGTATCAACCCAAGCCATTGCCAAGTGATCGGGTTGCCCCGGATCAGCAAAATGATCATCATGACCACCACGGCAGGCCATTCCATGATCATCTCGGTCAACGTGACCGCCGTGGGCAGCACAGCACGCGGGAACTCCAGCGCCCTGACCAGTGCCATACGCGAGCTGATGGACTTCGACCCGCCAATCACCCCTGAGGCCATGAAGCCGAACAAGAACGTGCCAACGGCCAGGAAAGAGATGAAGTCCTTGGTGCCCTCACGAGTCCCCAAGATGATGCCAAACACCAGCCAGAGCACCGAAAATTGCAGCAAAGGATTTAGGACTGCCCAGACCTGACCTAGGTAGGAACCTTGGTTGCGGCCCATCGCGCCCGATGACGCCAAGTACCAAATGAAGTGACGCCGCCGTACAAGCGCCTTGAGATAAGAGGCGAGCCTAGGCCGTGCACCGAGCCGCCGCAGCTTGTGCCGACTGGCCAGCGCGGCGGCCTCCTCGTGGCTCAGCACCTGTTGTGAACCTCCCCTTCGACAGATGTCGCTGAGCATAGCGCGGACTGGACACCTGACAGCATGTCCGGCTTGGTGCCCCGGGGACTCGTCTGTGACACTGATTGGATGAAACAACCACACTGCCGCCTGATCGCTTGCGCCCTTGGGCTTGGCCTGTCGGTGACACTAGGTCCGCTGGCGCTAGCCGCCGCACCGGTCACCAACCAGACCGAACGGGGGTTCTTGCACCTGCAAGCCCCCAAGTACGCAGAGCTGGACAGCACTGTGACCAACCGCATCCACTGGGAAGTTGCCGGCAAACCCGTCAACGGCCGTGTTCAAGTGCAGCAGCGCAGCGGCGGCGAATGGGAAGAGGTGGCGACAGTCCGGGTCAGGTCAGGAAGGGGAACTTGGCGGACCGACCTTGAGGGGACAGGCGTGTACCGGGTGGTGCCGGTGTCCAGTTCCAACTATCCCGATGCGGTGACTCCGCCATCGGCCACCAGGAAGATCGCCGCACGTCAGGCGATCTCCAAGGTCTCGGCGCCCATAGTCTCGGCCGCCAGCTACTTCACCACTCAAGGGGCCAAGGTTACGTTCACCGCCAAGTGGCTCTACCGGGGCAAACGCGTCACAGGGAGCGTGCGGCTGCAAGTCGCTACGGCATCGAACTCTTGGAAGACGGTGGGGCGTGCCAAGACGGTGCGGGGACGGGCAACGTTCAAAGTCAAGGTCAACCGGTCAGCCAAGTACCGGGTTGTCGGGGTCTCGACCTCATCCCACAAGGGGCGGATCAAGGTTGGGTCAACCTACGGCTCCTCGCCGATCATCGCGGTTGGCGCCAAAGCGCGTGCCGGTGGCGGTGTGCCAAAGGGATCGTTCCGGATTCGCGGCTCAGGCTATGGCCATGGGGTGGGCATGAGCCAGTACGGTGCCCAAGCTCAGGCAAAGGCCGGGCGCAGCGCCAGCCAGATCCTCACCTTCTACTACTCCGGCACCTCAGTGGTGACCCGTGAAGTGGACCAAGTTGTCAAGGTGGGGATCGGAATCGAATCCGCCTCCCCTGTGGTGACATTCTCCGGCGATGCCGGTGAGGTCACCATCGGCGATACCGTCCTGGCTACGCCATCGGGCGGGGAGAAGATCCGGCTGAGCGCGTCCGGCTCCGAAGTCTCGGTGGGGCGGGTGGATTCGGGTGGCACAACCTCGCTGGGCAGCGGCGGGACAGTGCGGCTGACCACCGATGGCACCATGACCATCAACGGTGCGCGCGGCACCTACAAACGCGGCTACCTGGAGGCAAGCGTCATCGGCGGGCGGGTGAATGTGGTCAACGCGGTCAGCCTGGACACTGCATATCTCTACGGTCTGGCCGAGGTGCCAAGCTCGTGGGCGCCAGCTGCCCTGCAAGCCCAGGCCATCGCGGCCCGGAACTATGCGGTGATGGGGGCAAACGGGCTCAAACCGGATTGCGCATGCCACCTTTATGACGACACCCGCTCCCAGGTCTACACCGGCTGGTCCAAGGAGAACGAGGCCAACTACGGCCAGAACTGGAAAGCGGCCGTGGACGCCACTTCAGGCCAACTCGTTGTGGACGGCGACGGCAAGATGATCAACGCCTACTACTCCTCATCCTCCGGTGGGCGGACAGAGAACTCCGAGGACGTCTGGTCCGCAGCTCTGCCTTACCTGCGCTCTGTGGATGATCCGTGGTCACTTGACCCGGCCTCGGGCAACCCGAACATCTCGTGGTCCAAGACCATCACCGGCGCCGAGGTGGCCAAAGCCTTCGGCCTACCTGACGTCGCGTCCCTGCGCGTTGCCGGCCGCTCCACGGGAGGCAACGCGACTGTGTTGGAGGCGACGTCATCGTCCGGGACCGTCAAGCGGATTGAGCGAGCCGAGGAGATCCGCCGAGCCCTAGGCACAAAATCAGCCCACATCACCGGAATCGAAGTCCCTTAGCCCAAGTCCGCAGTTTTGTGGGGGCGTCGGGTAGCATCGGCTGGGCCCGCGGGACTGCGGGGAGGCCGGACGGCGTGAGGAGATGAATGCTCGGGATTGGGGTCGTCGTCCGCCACTACGAATGGGGTTCGCCTAGCGCCCTGCCGGCCATCTTGGGACGCCCTGCCGATGGGCGGCCGTGGGCGGAGGCGTGGCTGGGTGACCATCCGCTTGGGCCAGCGCCGATAATCGAGCCGGACGCCATGGGGTTTGACCTGAACCGGCTGGTCAAACGGGATCCTGCGGTGGTGCTTGGGCCGGACCACAAGCGGTGGGGTGACCGGCTCCCCTACATGCTGAAGCTTCTGGCGGTTGAACGGCCCCTGTCGCTGCAAGTCCATCCGGATGCGACGCGGGCCCGTGCGGGGTTTGAGCGCGAGACCGCGGCCGGGCTGCCGCTTGAGGCGGCCAACCGCAACTACCCCGATCCGTCGCACAAACCTGAGATGGTGCTCGCCCTGACCGCGTTCGAGGCGCTGATTGGCTTTAGGCCAGTCAGCCGAATCCGGGACGCCCTAGAGCCGTTGGATGCGCCGTTGGCGCGCGAGCTGCTCAGGGTGCTGGACACCACCGATCCGGTCCGCCGCGCCCTGGCTGGCGTGCTGACCTGCGATGTCGAGCCGGCCGCCGTTGACGCACTAGTGGAAGAATGCCGCCGATGCCGTCACCTCGGCATCGGAGACATCGCCGCCTATTCGATGGTCAGCCGTGTGGCTGAAACGTTCCCCGGTGATCCAGGCCTTGCCGTGTGTTTGATGATGCGGCACGTCACGATGGCTCCCGGCGAGGCGCTTTTTGTTGGCTCCGGCACGCTGCACTGCTATCTGCGCGGCGTTGTGGTGGAGGTTCAGGCGGCATCGGACAACGTGCTGAGGGCCGGGTTGACACCAAAGCACCTGGATATTGCCGAATTGCTTGACTGCGTCGAGGTGGGCCACGCCGGTTTGACCCGGCCGCGGGTGTCGAAGCAGGGCCAGGTGCGGTGGTTCGATCCGCCTGTGCCGGACTTCCGTCTAGCCGAGATTTCCTTGGGTGACCCGGTCCAGTTGGACTGGCCAGGACCAAGGATTCTACTTGTCTTGGAAGGCGAGGCGATTGCGCAAGCCGGAGAACACGCCAGACGCATAACCGCAGGTCAAGCGGTACTTGCCCTGGGTAGTGACCCCCCACTGCACCTGCATGGGCACGGCAGGGCGGTCCTTGCAGCGCCCGCAGAGCCACCAGTTTGACCTGCCAGCTTGACGGACCTATATCACAACCGTGTAATTTAGCGTGCAGCGGTTTCGCGTCCTCAAGCCAGGGGGCGGGCGTTGGAGGTCTAAGGAGTCAGTCCGGTGTGGAATCTATTCGGAGCTGGGGGCGCCACTCTTTGCGCCGATGACACGATGGTCGGTGCACTGCAGACGCTGCTCGGTTCGAGCGGCGACTCAGGTCCGTTGGGATGGCAAGAGCGAGCTCTGTGCGCCCAAACGGACCCCGAGGCGTTCTTCCCAGAAAAAGGCGGGTCAACCCGCGAGGCCAAGCGGATCTGCGAATCGTGCGAGGTGAGGGCGGAGTGCCTTGAGTACGCCCTTGCCAACGATGAACGGTTCGGCATCTGGGGCGGCTACTCGGAGCGCGAACGGCGTCGGTTGAAGCAGCGGCGCGCGGCAAGCCGGTGACCCAAGGCGGCGCCGGGCCACTGCGGCCTCGCAATCCGATCACCGCCATCGTCGTCACAGCAGGCCGCTCGGTATACCTACCCAAAGCGCTGGTCTGCCTGGCGGACCAAACCCGACCGGTCGATCGGGTGGTGCTGGTCGATGCCGGCCTGACCGCAGACCCAGCCGTGCGGGAGATGGCTCTGCGCTGCGGCATCCCGGACGCCCTTCTGACCTGCGTCCACGCTCCCGGTGCGCGCAACTTTGGACGCGCCGTAGCGGCCGGCCTAGCCGAAATCCGCCCCGCCCCCGGTGAGCTCCTCTTCCTCCTGCACGATGACGCATACCCAGTTCCTGACTGTCTGGAAACCCTTGCCCGTGCCATCGAATTTGCCCCCTCAGTCTCGATAGCCGGCCCCAAACAGCTGCGTGAGGACATGCCCGACGCCCTGGGCGAGGTCGGAGTGACAACCTCGCGGTTCGGCCGGCGCATGACAGGCGCCGAGGACGGCGAACTTGACCAGGGCCAATACGACCACCGCGAGGACATGCTCGGGGTTGGCAGCGCCGGAATGCTGGTCAGAGCTGAAGCCTGGGCCGAACTGGGCGGGCTGGACCCGGCGCTTGGCCCATTCCGCGACGGGCTCGATCTTTCCCGCCGCGCCCGCCTGGCCGGCTACCGGGTGATCGTGGTGCCAGGTGCTGTGCTGCACCACGAGCAGGCCACATTCCGCGGGCTGCGCGGCCGCTCACAACGCCCTGAGGTGCGCCGCTCATTCCGCGCCCGCCGCCAGGCGTTTGTCTACACCCAGCTGGTGCACGCGCCACTGGCGTTGGTGCCGTTCGCCATCGCTGCCGCCATCGTCTCCGGGCTGGGGCGAGCCATCTGGCGGCTGCTCACCAAAGACATTGACCTGCTGCTGGCTGAACTCTTGGCGCCGCTGGCTGTGCTGGCAAGGCCCGAGCGGATCGTTGCCGCCCGCCACGCCGCCAGCCGCACATCAACCCTGCCCCGCGCAGCCCTGCGGCCCCTTCAAACCACATTCCGTGATGTGCGTGCCATGCACCGCGACCGCCGGCTCGCCCGTGCCGAGGCCGTACGCCTGCGTGAGGCCCCTTCCGAGGTTGAGATCGCTGAGCGAGCCGCCCTGGCCGCCCGGCGCCGCCGCGTCCTGGCCGTGCTGAGCGTGGTTGCCGCTCTGGTGATCGTGGCAGCTTTCGCGTCCCTGCTAGGCGCCGGCCAAATAGTTGGCGGCGCTTTGGCCCCCTACGATGTCGGCCCAATCGAAGCCTGGTCCCGCGCCGTTGCCTCCTGGTTGCCTGTGGGACTCGGTTCGCCCGGTCCAGCAGATCCGATGAGCCTGATTTTCGCACTGGCCTCCACCCTGAGTGCTGGACACGGCGCCGTAGCACTGATCGTGGCAACGCCGGTGTCCGCCCTGTTGGGAGGCTGGTTTGCTGCCGGGGCGGCCACCCGCTCAACCATGGTCAGGGCATGGGCCACGCTGGTGTGGTTCGCAGCTCCCAGTTTGTGGCTGTCCCTAGCTGATGGCCGGCTCGGTGCAGCCGTCACCCACGCCGCAATCCCGTGGGCCTTGCTAGGTCTGGCCCGCGCCGCCGGGGTGGACCGCCGCGACACAATCCGGCGTGTTGCCCCGGACCCATCCATGCCGGAGGTCGAGCCAACCGAAACATCCCACGCCTCAGGCCAACGTTCCATCGCAGCTGCCGCAGGCGGCGGGCTCGCCCTAGCCATCGCGGTGGCCGGCACCCCGATGCTGGCTCCGGTAGCCGCCATCGGCGTCCTGCTGACCTGGGCAACCACCGGGTTCGGTTGGCGGGTGCTGATAGCACTGATCCCACCGGCCGCGATGGTCCTGCGTCTGGCTGATGCTGCGATCCGGGCCGGCTCGTGGCGCATCCTTCTGGCCGATCCAGGCCTGCCGATGACAACAGAACCGACCCCCCTGTGGAATGCACTGCTCGGCTGGCCAACCCAGCCATCCGTGCCGGCCCGGCTGCCCGTCATCGGCGGGGTTGTGCTGGCACTTTCGGCACTGATTGTGCTGGCGGCGCTGGCGGCGCTGGCAAGGCGCGGGCCACGGTCCAGGGCTGTGCGGGCCGGCTGGCTGCTGGCGCTGCTCGGCCTGCTCGCGGTTGCGGCGGCTGGGCGGATCGAGGTGGCATTGGCTGGCCAGACGATTGTCAGGCCATGGGGCGGAGGGGCGGTGTCCGTCATCGTCGCTGGGTTTGTGCTGGCGGCCACATGCGGAGCGGACAGCACGGGGGCCTGGATAGGGCTGGTTGGCGGTGCTCGGCGCGCCCAAGCTGCTGTGCTGGCGGCCGTCATGCTGGCCGGGCCTGGCCTGCAGCTGGCAGATACGGTCTGGCAGTGGCGCTCGGGCCGCGACGTGGCGATCTCACGCACCCAAGTGCCAGCAATTCCGCTGATCGCAGCCATGGCGGCGGCCTCACCGGACCGGACCTCGACCCTTGTGCTGTGGCGCGAGGAGGAGGACATCTTGTCCTGGCGGGTGGTACGCGGTTCAGGTCCGCGCGCCGATGATCCCGCCGCCGTCATCGCCACATCCCGCCTAACCGGCTCCCTGATCTCCGCCGATGCCGCACCCCTCCCAGCCGGTCTTTCCGCCATATCCCATCTGGTTGCCCAGGTCGCAGCGGGCAGCGCCGAGGGTGTGGCCAGCCAATTCGCCCAGGCCGGCATCGGGTTCCTCGTGGTGCCGCCGGACAACAAGTCATTGGCCGCGGCACTCGATACAACCGAGGGGCTCACCCGGGCTGCCGAGACCGAATCAGGGGTGTCCTGGCGGGTGGGCGGCGCCAGCGACGAGGGCCGGCCAAGCTGGCTGCGGCTGGTTGAACCCGACGGCACCCAAACAGCATTGCCCGCCGATGGCGCAGGGATACCTTCCGGAGCTGAGGGCCGGATGATTGTCCTGGCTGAGGCAGCCGATCCTGGCTGGCGAGCCACCCAGGGCGGCCAGGTGCTGGAACGCACCACTCTCGGGTGGCAGCAGGGCTTCATGCTTCCCCCGCACGGAGGTGCGATCCGTCTGAGCTACCGCAGCGACCCGTTGGCGCTGGGCCAGATGCTGGTGTTCGCTGCAATGGGGTTGGTCGCGTTGCCGCTACGCCGGCGGCGCAGCGAGGAGGGGGAGAGCTGATGGCATCGACAGTCAGGACCATCGCTTCGGCCGGGGCCGCGGCTGCCCTGATCGCGGCCACCGCACTTGTCCTGTGGACTGATGGGGCGGCATCGTCCAAACCACCGGGGGTATTGGAGGCGCCGCGGATCACCGTTGAGGCGGGGGCATCGCGGGTGGTCTGCCCCTCAGGGCTGAAACTGCCAGGGACGGACAGCGGTGAACAGGTCAGCTATGACCCGCAGTTCGATCCAGCCCCTGAGGCGGTAACGTCCCAGCTCAGCGCCATAGTCGAAGGGGCCTTTGGGGGCGAGGTTGCGCCACTGGGGGACGGCAACTCCACGCTACTTCCTGGCCCGCTCGCGGTGTGGACCGGGGAGGTCGGGACTGCGCCGCTGGTGGCGACAGCCCGAGCGGTCACCGGATTCTCACCTCTGACCGGCGGCGGGGCGTTGATCCAATCGGTGGGCGGGGACCTGGGCGGGTTCGCTGGGGCCAGCTGCCTATCGCCGCGAGCCGAGTCATACATCGTGGGCGGGGACACCCAGGTTGGGTCCGCCACCCGGCTTGTCATGGTCAACCCGGGTGCGACATCGGCCACCGTAGATTTGACGCTTTGGGGGCCGTCAGGGCGGGTCGATGCGGTGGGCGGCACCGGACTGATCCTTCCCCCCGGGTCGCAGAGGGTGGCGCTGCTGGAGGGGATGATTGGCGGGGCTGGACGCCTGGCGGTCAAGGTCTCGGCCAGCGGCGGAGAAGTGGCCGCCTACCTGCAACACTCCAGGCTTGATGGGCTGGTGCCGGCGGGCGTGGACTTCGCTGTACCCGGAGCCCCACCCGATACCGAGGTGGTTGTTCCCGGGATTGTGGCGCTGGCAACGACGGTGGAATCACCCGACCCGACCAGGCTGCGACTGTTGGTGACCGGCCGGCAGGACGCAGCGGTCTCAGTGACTGTCCACGGCCCGGAGGGTCCAGTAGAGGTGCCCGGCATCGCAGAGCTGACCCTGGTGGCTGGCGAGGTCACCGACCTGCCGCTGCTTGGGTTGCCAGAGGGGGCCTACACCGCGACAGTCTCATCCGACAGGCCACTGGTGGCTGCCGCCATGTCCACACGGTTCTCAGCTGATCCCTCAGCGCCGCGAGAGATTGCGTGGTCAGCCTCCGGGCTGGTGCCAGAACAGGGATTCTTGGCTGTGTTCCCGCGGACCACCGCGTTTGTGGCCGGCGGGCCTGGCGCCAGCGAGATCCGATACCAAAGCGTTGGACCTGATGGGGAGCTTGGCGTGGAGGAAGTCATCGCTTTGCCCGGAGGGACCACCCAGGTGATAGACACCGCTGGGCTGGCAGCTTCCGGCGCCATCGGCATCGTGTTCAACACCGACGCAGAAGCCGCCGGGGCACTGGCCGCTGTGGACCTGTCCGAGGACGGCACTGCCATCTCGGTCAGAGTCCCCACGGACGCCTCAGCCATGGCCCGCTCCTACCCTGTGGAACCCGCAGGCCCGTAAGCTCTTGGGCGTGTCACGTCATCGTGCGCGGATGCGCGCCGGAGGGAAAACGCCAGACATGGTGGCTGGCCTGCCTCCCAGGGATGGGGCCCGGCGCCGTGACCGGCGCGGACGCGGACTGCGAGGGCCGATCCTTCCGCCTGACCTGCCATGGGCCGGAGGCAAGGCCGCACGGTTCGACAGGATTGTCGAGGGATGTTTGGCGAGGCTGGAGCGTTCATGGTCGGCGCAACTGCGGCGGATCGAGGTGACCGTTGAGGAGGTGCCCAACGTCGATCCAGCCTCATGGGAGGACGGCATGGTTCCTCTCGCTCACACGTTTGGGCGCCACGGAGGCCAACCAACCCGAATCACGCTGTACCGCCGCCCCATCGAATCACGGGCGGACGGGCTGGCCGAATTGGCGATCCTTGTACTGGACGTGCTGGTGGAACAACTGGCCCACCTGCTGGGCCGTTCCCCTCGGGACATAGACCCCGGCTACGACCGTTAGGCGTTGGGAGCCTGCGCGCGGCGCGCCTCGTTGGGTGTGCGGCGGGGCGGGGATAACCTCGCTGATGTGTCGAGTCCGCGCACATGTTCGCACCCCACCTGCCACGAGCGCCCGGTGGCGACGCTGACGTTTGTCTACTCGGATCTCACTGCCGTCCTGGGGCCGCTGTCGCTGCGGGATGAGCCGTATGCGTACGATCTGTGCGCCCGCCACGCCGAGACGATGACCCCGCCACGTGGCTGGGAGGTGATCCGCCTGGCACCCGAGACCATCCCAGCCAGCCCCAGCACCGAGGACATCGAGGCTCTGGCCGATTCGGTCCGTGCCCGCGGCATGCGCCCGGCCACCGCTGCCAGTGCTGCACTATCGCTTGCCCCCGGCCCACGCCACGGCCACCTTCGAGTAGTCCCAGGCGGTCTGACACCCAACTGACCCAGATGGTGGGTCTGGGGGCGCGGGTAGGGTTGAGGGGTGGGTTTTCCTTTGCGTTCCATTCTTAAGGCCAATGATCTTCGCGGTGGGGTGCCCGAGCAGTGGGATGCTCCGCAAGCCCGCGCGCTCGGGGTTGCCTTCGCTGAGATCTGCGACGCCGAGGCTGCCGTTGTTGGCCATGACATGCGTGTGTCCGGACCGAGCCTGGCTGACGCCTTCATTGACGGGCTGACCAGCCAGGGGATCGACGCGATTGACCTGGGCATGTGCTCCACAGACGCGGCCTACTTCGCTTCTGGCACCCGTGAGCTGCCTGGCGCGATGATCACCGCCTCGCACAATCCGGCTGGCGATAACGGCATGAAGGTGATGGGTGCGCGCGCCCGCCCAATCGGCCGTGACACAGGCCTGGCGCAGATGGTTGACCGTGCCGAACAACTCCTTTCCGACGATGCCGCCCCCTCGCCAGCCGTTCCTGGCCGGCCTGGAAAACGCGAGAGCTGGGCTGTTTTCCCCGACTATGCGGCCTACCTGCGCTCTTTGGTGGACCTGAGTGGCATTGCGCCGGTGCGAATCGCCATCGACGCAGGCAACGGGATGGGCGGGCTGGTGGCCGAGGCCGTATTCGGTGACGCGGCCGGGTTGGCGCCGCTGCCCATCGAGATCATCCCGCTGTACTTTGAGCCGGACGGCACGTTCCCAAACCATCCACCCAACCCGTTGGACCCGGCCAACACCCGAGATGTCGCCCGGGCGGTCAAGGAGACCGGTGCTGACCTAGGGTTGGCGTTCGATGGCGATGCCGACCGTTGCTTTGTGATAGATGAGAAAGGCCAAGTGACATCGCCAAGCGCGATTGCTGCCATTGTGGCAAGCGGACTGATTGCCCGGGAAAGCGAGGTACGCACCCCGGTGATAATCCACAACCTGATTGTCTCCAAGATCGTTCCGGAGATGATCAAAGCGGCCGGGGCCACCCCAATCCGGTCCCAGGTGGGCCACGCCTTCATCAAGGAGATAATGGCGCAGCAAGGTGCAGTATTTGGTGCTGAACACTCAGCGCACTACTACTTCCGGGACTTCTTCTTTGCCGACACAGGAATCCTGGCTGCCATGCATCTGCTGGCGCAGCGCGACAAGGCAGGCCGGACCGTCTCAGAGCTGACCGACTTCTATCAGCCATACACAGCCAGTGGGGAACTCAACTCGCGGGTTGCCGATACAGCGAAGGCGATAGATCGAATCCGTCAGACGTTTGCTGAGGACGAGGCCGCCGGCATCGTGAAGCTCGACACCCTGGACGGATTGACTATTGACCATTGGGACAGTCCGCCGCGTTGGTGGGCCAATGTGCGGGCATCCAACACCGAACCGTTGTTGCGGCTCAACGTTGAGGCCGCGGATGCCGACATCATGGTCAAGGTGAGGGACGGCATCGCACAGGTGTTGAAGAGTGGGGAGCAGGGGGAGTGACCGGGCGGCGTGATGCGCGCCCAGGGCGCTATGAGGTGGCGGACCTGAGCCTGGCGGAGTACGGGCGCCATGCCATCGATTTGGCTGAACACGAGATGCCGGGCCTTATGGCGCTGCGAGCCGAATACGCCCAGGCGCGGCCGCTGGAAGGGGCACGGATCACCGGGTCGCTGCACATGACAGTCCAAACGGCTGTGCTGATCGAGACGCTCATAGCTCTAGGTGCGCAGGTCAGATGGGCATCTTGCAACATCTTCTCCACCCAAGATGAGGCCGCTGCGGCTGTGGTGGTGGGGCCGCAGGGAAGACTTGACAGTCCTGGCGGGCCGGCGGTGTTCGCGTGGCGAGGCGAGAGCGTGGAGGACTATTGGCGCTGCACCGCGGCCGCCCTGGACTGGCCAGGCGCCGGCCCAACCGCAATAGTGGACGATGGCGCCGATGCCTCAGCCATGCTCCATGCCGGGCTCGCGGGTGAAGTTGGCGCGGGCGATTCACCCGATGCCCGCGCGATGGCGGCAGCAGTGGAACAGCTGGCTGGCCAGTGGGATCGGATTGGCCGCGACATGGTCGGGATCAGCGAAGAAACAACCACCGGCGTGATGCGGCTTCGCCAGATGGTGCAGGCTGGCAAGCTGCGTTTCCCTGTCATAGATGTCAACGATTCAGTCACGAAGTCCAAGTTCGACAATCGATATGGGATTCGGCATTCGCTTGTTGACGGACTGAACCGTGCCACGGATGTGCTGATCGGTGGGAAGGTCGCTTTTGTGGCCGGCTATGGAGACGTTGGAAAGGGCGCTGCCGAGGCTTTGCGCGGCCAGGGGGGGCGCGTCATCGTCGGGGAGATTGATCCGATTTGTGCGCTGCAGGCGGCCATGGACGGATTCCAGGTGGCCCGGTTGGAGGACGTTATTGGACAGGTGGATTTCACGGTCACCTGTACAGGTGGGCGTGACGTGGTCCGGGTGGAACACATGGAGCAAATGCGTGACAAGGCTGTGGTGGCAAACGTCGGGCATTTTGACAACGAGATCGATATGGCGGGTTTGGCGGCAGTGCCCGGCATCAAACGCGTACCGGTCAAGGATCAGGTGGACGAATGGGTGTTCCCCGATGGCCATTCGATCATTGTTCTATCTGAAGGAAGGCTGGCGAATCTGGGCAACGCAACGGGGCACCCGAGTTTCGTGATGTCAACATCGTTCGCGAACCAGGTGTTGGCGCAGATCGAGCTGCACACGGCGCCGGTGGGTCGGTATGGGACGCAGGTGTACCGGCTGGACAAGGCGCTGGATGAGAAGGTTGCGCGGCTGCATCTGGCGGCGTTGGGGGCGGAGTTGACCGAGCTGACAGCTGAGCAGGCGGCCTACCTAGGGGTGGACCCGGCCGGCCCCTACAAGGCGGACCACTACCGCTACTGACCTGCCCCCCGGCCTCGACACGGGCCTAACGCCCCTCCCGGCGGCGGGGGCGGCGGTGTTAGGCTTGATGAAGCCCAGCCGGACCAGATGATCCGGCGCACTGACCGGCCCTAAGGACCACAAGGTGACAGCATGACTCTGCAAGAGATCTACGAGGCAGCCCCCGGTTTTGAGGACTACCTGCGGATTCGTGAGCGGCGGATCAGGAGTGACCTTGAACGCGATCCCGACGCTGAGCACATGACCGAGGCAGAGCTCGAGGCGTTTGTGGCGTCGCTGATGAGGCCAGAGTTGGTGCAGATCGAGACCGCAAAGCAGCAAGCTGAGGCCGTATACAGACTGCGCGCCGCCGCAGTGACCGTCTAGCCAGCTCGCCTAGCGCGGGTCAAGGATGTCCCGGGCAAGGGCAACCAGGTCCCAGATCGCCTCGGTGGTGCGGTCCGGGGAGATCCGTTGGAGTTGCGACTCTTTTATGTTGGCCGTGCTGGCCACAACCATCACGCCGATGGGAACCCAGTAACGCGGCGTCCAGATTGGCAGCGCCATGTAGGACTTCCACATGGCAGCATCGCCCTCGTCCACCTGGCCGTCGCCTGGTTCGTCTGCCGCGGGATCTGATCCGGGGGCGGGTAGATGCAGCGGGCGGCCTTCGGTCATGGCCCTGACCGCTGGGCTGGAGGTGGCCAGGGCGATGGGAACAGTCGGATCACAGTCGTGGTGGAAGTTGGGGCCCGTTGAGGTGGCCACTCGCTGCAGCCGGCGGGTATCGGCAGCGGCCTGCCTGCCAATCTCGCTTGCCGGATCATCACGCACCCACAGCTCGAGGCGGAAGTGTTCGCGCTGATCAACCAGGCGGTGATCGGACTTGAAGACCTTGCCTTGGAATGCCACCAAACCATCGCGCAGCTTTTCATAGACAAGCTCATCGCGCCCATTCTGGTTCGCCAGGCCAGCCCAGGTGGTCCACCAACGGTGGACTCGATCACTGTAGGAGTCATACGCTCCTGGGCTTTGCATCGCGATTAGCAGCTCCTGGCAAAACTGGGCCGCCTGAACGTTGAAATCCGGGGCCAGCAGGTTGATACCAATCGATTCACAACGCCGCGCAGCGTGTCCAGCCAAAGCCTGGGACCTTTTCGGTTTCGCCTGATCAATCCCCATAGAACGCCGTGTGACAAGCGCATAGCGACAAGAATCATCCGGGACTGGAGTGCGTGCCAACGCCTCAATCAAAGGCGGGTCTGTCAGCGAGGCGCCGACGGTCAGGAACCCGGTGCGCGGCATCGACAGGATTTCCGACAGTCTTCCAACCGTCCGCTTGCGAGTATCGGCATAGTCTCGCTCAGTCAACACCACGCGGGA
>JAIRRT010000012.1 GCA_031255835.1 Bifidobacteriaceae bacterium
CGCTGGTTGCAGCCCAGGAGGTCCTCATCCCGATCCAGTGTGAGTACTACGCCCTGGAGGGGCTCTCGCAGTTGCTGCGGACAATCGGCTTGGTGCGAGACTCGCTGAATTCCGAACTTGAGGTCTCGGCGATTCTCCTGACCATGTATGACGCCCGGACGAACCTGGCGCACGATGTCGTCAAAGAGGTCAAACAGCACTTCCCCCGGGAGGTCATGCAGACCACCATCCCGCGTTCGGTCCGCGTGGCAGAGGCCCCCGGCTACGGCGAAACCGTTGTCACATACGATCCAAACTCGACCGGCGCACTGGCCTACATGCAGGCCGCCTATGAGCTATCCCAAAGAGGCGCACCACCAGAACAGGAGCTGACATGAGTGAGAAGCGACGCGGGCTGGGGCGAGGGCTCGGCGCCCTGATACCGCCTGTCACCCAGACCGGCCAAGGCGCGTCCAACCCGGCATCGCGCCCGGTTGACGTGTTCTTCGGCCAAACCGGCTCCCCCAGCACCCCCGACCTCCCTGACGATGCCGCGTCACCTGCTTCTACTGCTGGCTTGGGTGAGACTGAGGTTGCCGTCAATGATGTTGCTGCGGAGGGTTTGGTCGCTGTTCCAGGGGCAAGTTTTGCCGAGCTACCCTTGGACTCCATCCGGCCCAACCCGCGTCAGCCCCGCCAGGAGTTCGATCAAGAGGCGCTTGATGAGTTGACAGCTTCGGTCAAAGAGGTAGGCCTCCTCCAGCCGATTGTTGTGCGACCGTTGGACGAGGATCCTGATGGTGCAAAATTCGAGATCGTCATGGGGGAGAGGCGCTGGCGCGCTGTTGTTGCCGCCGGGCTTGAGGCGATCCCCGCCATCGTCCGGCAAACTGCTGATGAAGACTTGCTGCGAGACGCACTGCTGGAAAACCTGCACCGCTCGCAACTCAACCCTTTGGAAGAGGCGGCCGCGTACAGGCAGCTGCTTGATGATTTTGGCTGCACACATGAGGAGCTCTCGCAGAAGATTGCCCGCTCGCGGCCACAGGTGACCAATACGCTGCGTTTGCTCAAGCTGCCGCCACCGGTTCAGCGGCGGTTGGCCGCTGGGGTGCTGAGTGCGGGGCATGCTCGGGCGCTACTATCGCTTGAGGATCCAGGTGCTGCGGAGCGCCTGGCCACACGGATCATCGCTGAGGGGCTATCTGTCCGTTCCACCGAGGAACTCGTGGCGCTGGGGGAGACGCCCAAGGGTCAGGTTCGGCGCCGGGCGCCGCGGCCAGGTACGCGCACCGACGCTGTTGATGCACTTCAGGACCGGCTTTCGGATCGGTTTGACACGCGGGTTAAGGTCTCGCTTGGAGCAAAGAAGGGGCGTCTTACGGTTGAGTTCGCTTCTGTTAAGGATCTGAACCGGATCCTTGAGCTTCTTGCACCCGGGGATCCTGGGCTCTTCTCTTAGGGGTTCTTTTTGGTGCTGGGGGGCGGGGAGAGGTGGGGGGTTGCCCCGCCTCCGAGCCGGGAAACGCTTCGCGTTTCCTCGCCTCGAGCCCCGAGCCACCCCCGCAACCCCCCACCTCACCCCGCTGCCTGACGGCAACTCAGGGGGCGTGGGTGGGTTAGGCGGATAGGGAGGCTTCTACTAGGGATTTGTATAGGCGGGGGAGGGTGTATTGGGCTGCTCGGGCTGCTTGGGGGACTAGGGAGGTTTCCTGCATGCCGGGGGCAACGTTGGCCTCTAGGAACCAGGGGGTTCCATCTTGGTCGACCATCAGGTCTATGCGTGAGAGGCGGACTAGGCCTAGTGCTTTGAACGCTTTGACGGCGGTCGCGGCTACCTGGTCTGCCAGGGCATCATTTAGGCGTGCTGGGGCAAAGAACTCAGCACGCCCTGGGTTGTAGCGGGCGTCGTAGTCATAGGGGCCGTCGCACACGATCTCCACTGCTGGCAGGGCGAACGGGCCTTCTCCTAGATCGACCACGCTGACTGCTAGTTCAGCTCCGGCTACGGCCCGCTCTATCAGCGCTACGGGCGAGTAGGCGAACGCCTCCATCAGCGCTTGGGAAAGGTCGCGGGGCTGGCTCACCAGGCTGACTCCTAGGGCTGAGCCGCCGTGGACCGGCTTGACAGCCACGGGCAGACCGAAGCGGGCGGTCACTACATCTAGCAACGCGCTGGCGCCCAGCTCTTGGAACAGCGATTGGGGCAGGGTCACGAAGTCAGGCGTGGCCACTCCGGCGCGGCCTACCACTGACTTGGCGACTGTCTTGTTCCAGGCTGCACGGCACGGCCCTGGGGCCGATCCGAGGTACCGGTAGCCCAACAGCTCCAGGACGCCTTGCACTGAGCCGTCCTCACCGCTTGCGCCGTGCAGCAGCGGCCAGACCAGGTCAGGGCGCTGCGAAGGGTCCGTGCCGGTCAGGCGGGGCAGCAGATCGGGCGAGAGGTCTGCCACCTCTACTCGGCAATCGGCTTCACGCAGGGCATCGGCCACCCGTCTTCCAGAGCGCAGCGACACATCGCGTTCGTGGGACAGGCCGCCGGCAAGGATCAGGCAAAACGGCTGGGACATGGCGTTACCTTCCTGATGGGGCGATCACAACAGATCAGGGGATGGTGCTTCTACGTCATCGTCGACGGAAGAACCTTCGGGGCCAAACATGTGTACTAGCTCCAATTCCTTCGAAATCACTCCAGCTAGCCGCCGCACACCTTCGCGAATACGTTCGGGTGTCGGGTAGCAGAATGACAACCTCATGTGGTCTGCTCCCTGGCCATCGGCGTAGAAAGCAGTCCCTGAAACATATGCCACCAAAGCTGTGGTGGCGCGGGGCAACATGGTGCGGGCGTCGATGCCGGCTGGCAGCTTCACCCACGTGTAGAACCCGCCGCCTGGCACGTTCCACGAGCACTCCGGCATCGCCTCGGCCAGCGAGGTCACCATCGCATCGCGGCGCGTGCGGTACATCTTGCGGTAGTCCACAATCTGCCCGCGCCAATCCCAGTTCTCCAGGTAAGCCGAAACTGACATCTGCGAGGCATGCGAGGGACACAAGATGGCCGATTCGCTGGCCAAAACCAACTTCTCCCGCACTGCGTGGGGCGCCGCAACCCAACCGACTCGGTAACCCGGCGCTAGGGTCTTGGAGAACGTGCCGAGGTAGACCACACCCTCGGCATCGAAGGACCGCAGCGCGGGCAGGACTTCACCGTCAAAACCGAGCAGCCCGTAGGGGTTGTCCTCGACAACCAGGACATTGCGGGAGCGGCAGATCTCCAGCACCTCTTGGCGCCGCGCCACGCTCAGGCTCACGCCGGCCGGGTTGTGGAACGTCGGCACCGTGTACAGGAACTTGACCGGCCGCCCGGCCTGTTTGCAGCGGTCCAGGGCCTCGCGCAACGCCTCGGGCACCAGACCATCGGCATCCATCTCCACGTGCACCACCTCGCCTTGGTAGGCGCGGAACACGCTCAGCGCTCCCACATAGGACGGTGCCTCAGCGACGATGACGTCACCTGGGTCAATGAAGATGCGTGTCACCAGGTCAAGGGCCTGTTGGGAGCCTGTGGTCACCACCACGTCATCGGGGTGGGCGGAGATGCCCTCCTCGCCCATCACCGTCACGATGTGGTCCCGCAGCACCGGGTGTCCCTGACCGCTGCCGTACTGGAGCGCCACATCACCATGCAGTGCAATCAGATCGGCCGTCACTTTGGAGATCAGTTCCAGCGGCAGCCCAGCGATGTTTGGCATCCCGCCAGCCAGGGACACAACCTCTGGCCGGTTTGCCACAGCGAACAGCGCACGGGTTTCGGAGACCCTCATGCCGTGGGTCCGGGCAGCGTACGCGCCGAACCACGGGTCGAGCCGCGTGCCGCTGCCGGGGGGCGTGGACATGGCAAGGTCCTCCTTCTCGGCCAGATGGTTGGAACTGGACTGGTGTGAGGCTGGGTGTGGCCTCGCGGGGCGTGCGCTGGGGTGGTGCGCTGGTGGCCAGGCGGGGGATGTCCTGTGACGTGGTCTGACGCTAGGCGTCGGGGGCGTCGGGGCTGGCCTGGGGCGGGGGCTAGGCGATGAACTCGGCTAGGTCTTGGAGCAGCAGGGCCTTGGGTTTGGCGCCGACTATCGACTTGACCAACTCGCCACCCTTGAAGACGTCCAGCGTCGGGATGGAGGCGATGCCGTATCCCTGCGGGGTGACCGGGTTCTCATCGGTGTTCATGGCCACCACCGTCAGCTTGTCGGCGTATTCGGCGGCAATCTCCTCGATCACCGGTGTGACCTGGCGGCACGGCCCGCACCAGGGGGCCCAGAAATCGACCAGGACAGGTTTGGATGAGGCCAGGACCGTATCGGCGAAGGTTGCGTCGGTGACGGCAGTCAGTGAACTCATGGTGCTCCGTTTTCTGTGTGGAAGTGGGCGGACCGGTGTGTTCGGGTGCGCCCAGACTAGTCCGATCAGACCGTCGATGCCGCCAAGGTCGCCTCAGTGCGCAGTTCAGCGAGATACTCCTGCGCGTCGTTTGCGGCCACACAGCCCGAGGCTGCCGCGGTGATGGCCTGGCGGTAGAACCGGTCCACCACATCGCCGCAGGCGAACACCCCAGGCACGTCAGTCCGGCTGGACGGATGGTGAGTCACGATGTACCCGTCCGCGTCTAGCGGCAGCTGCCCGGCCACCAGTTCAGAGCGTGGATTGTGCCCGATGGCGACAAACACCCCGGCCGCCTCGACCAACCGCTCCTCGCCGCTGCGGGTATCGGCAACCTGGATCGCGCTGACCGAGCCATCCCCCACAATGTCCGAGACAGTCGAATGCCACAAAAAGTCGATGGTCGGGTGGGCAGCGGCCCGCTCGGCCAGAATCGCTGAGGCCCGCAGCTCGCCGCGCCGGTGCACCACGGTCACCGATGATCCAAACCTCGCCAAGAACAGCGCCTCACCAACGGCCGAATCGCCGCCGCCAACCACAATGATCGGCTTGCCACGGAAGAACGGACCATCGCACGTGGCGCAATACGACACCCCGTGTCCAGCCAGCCGGCGCTCAGACTCCAGCCCCAGCTGCCGGTACTCCGAGCCGGTCGCGATGATGACAGCGCTGGTGCCCCACGCGGTGCCCTCGCCTGTCACCACCTGCTTGGTTGCGCCGTCCAACCGCAGGTCAACGGCATCTTCATAGATCACCTTGGCGCCAAACCGCAGCGCCTGATCCCGCATCCGGTCCATCAGTTCCGGACCCAAAATCCCCTCGGGAAAGCCGGGAAAGTTCTCCACCTCGGTCGTGTTGATCAGGCCGCCGCCAGCCGTGACAGACCCGGCAATGACCACCGGTTCCAAGCCTGCCCGCGCCGCATAGATCGCCGCGGTATACCCAGCCGGTCCAGAGCCGACGATGACGAGTGGTGCCTTGCTCACGCCTTGTACCCTTCCAAATCCCTACAGTTTCAGTTGGCGTCCGGAGTCTCAGAGTCGAGATATGGACGCAGCCACGAAGGTACGTCATCGGCCGGGTCCGAGTGTGTTTGGGCAGCGGGAGCCTGTGGAGAGGCCAGGGCTGGAGGTGCCTCGGTGGCTGCTGGCGGCGGGGCGGCCGGGGCCCCGCCTGTGTTGGTGGCGCGGGCCAGCAACTCATCCAGGGTGGGCAGCGGCGGCAGGTCGAAGTCGATTGGCGGTGGCGGCTCAAACGGTGGGAGCGAGAACGTGAGGTCGGCTTCTTCGCCCTCCGCTGCTGGGGCGCCCGGTTGGGGGTCTGGGGACAGTTGGGATTGCTGGGCTGGAGCGGTGGCTAGCGGCATGGCTATGGGCTGTGCGCTGGCTGGTGCGACGCCTTGAGCTGGTGGAACAGGCTGGTTGGAGGTCGCGGCTGGGGCTTTGGGGAAGGGTGCTGGACCATCCCACTCGGCTGACGCAACCGGCATGGCGGCGTTTGGGGCCGCGGGGGCAGGCAGTCCTTCGGGCAGGGCGGAGGGCGCGGCGATGTCTGGGGCACCCTGGGCCGGCTGGGCCTGCGCGGCTGGGGTGGAGACGGATGGCGCGAGGGGCGCTGGGGTGGCTGCCGGCGGGGTGGCGCTGGCCTCGACCGGTGCTATGGGCGTGGGCTGGGCGTAGGGATCCTGGCGCGCGGGCGTGACCGGCGTATATGACCCTGCACCTGGCGCAGCGGCTGGGGGCTGCCCGCCTGGCGCTGCTGGGGCGACAGGCGCAACCGGGGCTGTCTGATCCGGTTGCGGGGCGGCGGTGGCCAGGGGTTGGAGGTCACTCGCCAGGGGGGCGCGAATCGGGCTGAGGTTGGCGGTTGTCGAGGTCCGCGGGTCCAAGCGCAGCCGGGCGCCGGATTGGCGGCCATGCCAGGAGCCAAGATCATCAATCACCTCGGCCAGGTTCGCTGGGCCAGCCGCCTCGGGCGAAAGCGCAATCCGGCACAGCGTGTCCAGATCATCTGGCACCCATCCGGCCAGGCTCGAGGGCGGCAGCGGGGACCCGTCCACCTGAGGTGGCGGCGGCACAAAACTCGGTGTTGGCCCAGGCCATTGGCCTGTCAAGGCGGTGTACAACACTGCTACGGCATCGCGCGCCTCACGGCGCAGGGCGGCGGCCGGGTCATCAACCGTGACACCCCAAAGCGCCCCGTCCCAGCCCAGGCCGCCAACAATGATGTGCGGCTCGGCTCCCAGATGGACCAACTCAGGGCGCAACGTCAGGTGGTAGACACCGATCTCGTGGGCAATGTCCAGCACGGTGGCAACCTCGCCGGCCAGTGTGCGGGCCTGCTCGGGTTCAAGGGCCCCGAACTCCGGCAGCGGTGTGCCCTCCTGCTCCTCGGTCAGCACAAACGCCACCTCGCCATAGCGGCCGGCGTCGATGATGTGGGACAGCCGGGCATCACGCACTAGTGCTGCGCGCCGGGCAACATCGATGGCGTCGGCCACGTGCGGACCAATCAGCAGATGCACCTCGACGGTGCGGCGCAAAATTCGGTCCGTTGCCAGCCAGCGAAAAGCCCACGGATGGGTGCTGGTCAGCTCTTTTGCAAGGGTGTAGCGGCCCATCAGGGCATCGCCCTGGCCGAGCGGACTAACGGCCTCGGGTAACGGGTCCACGTCGGTACTCCTAGCTGCCCCGGGCTTCGGGCGGACGTCAAGGTTCCGGACCCGGCCAGCCTAGACCCGCCCCCCAACACATTCGGGGAGGCGCCACCCGGCGCCGCTGTTGGACCGGGAGGCTACGCGCGCCGGCGCTTCGGGCGCCGTGTTGCCAGGAAGTCGGTCAGCTCGTTCACCTGCATCGCCCGGCAAAGCGCAAGGTAGATCAGCGCCATCGTCAGCCCTACGCACGCCACCGCGGCAAGGGACCAGGTGACCGAGGTGCCGATGCCAGGGAACAGGGTCAACTCCAGCCAGCCAACCTCTCCGGCAACGGCCGCCGCCAGGGTGCAGCGCGTCATCGTCGAGGCGAAACGCCTGCCTTCTACGCCAACCAGCCTGTCGCGCAGGGTGTTCAACCGCAGAACTGAGCCGGCCACGTAGGAAAGGCTCTGCGAAAGCCCAATCCCGACCACCCACCAGCTGGGCGGCAGGATCTTTGTGGAGACAAGGCAGCCAACTATGAACAGCCCACTCATTGGCAGTTGGAATGTGAAGACGGTTTGGCCGTCCTCGAAGGCGAAGAACACCCGCTTGATGAGCAGAGTTATCCCCAGGGGAATCAGCCCGAGCGCCAGCGGCACCACCACGCGGGACACCTCTTGGATGCCCGCCAAGTCGCCTGTGGCCGGCAGGATCACGCGGGCCAGCGGCAGCGCCAGGACTATGAGCGCGGCGGTGAAGAACGCCATGAATGCGGCGATGGTGCGCATGCCGAGCGAGAGTGAATCCCGCACGCCGTTGAGGTCGCCGCGGCCGGCCGCCTGGCTCATCTGGGTGAACAACGCGGTTGTCAGTGAGACGGTGATGATGGAGTGCGGGATGACGTACAGGGTCAGCGCGTGGGTGAGCACCGAGTTTGCGGCCACCCCTTCAGCTGCCCCCGACGATGCCGTCCTGTAGGCCACCCAGACGGCCACCTGATCGACAATCAGGGATCCGAGAGTCCACCCGGCCACTCGGGCGGCTGAACTCAGACCCGCACCTTGGCGTTTGAGTCGGGGCCGGAAGCGGAAACCGATCCGGCGCAATGGCACTATCAGCACCAGCGCTTGGCAGGCCACACCGGCGGTTGTGCCGCCAGCGAGCCAGGCGATCTGTTCGGCAGGCCACGAATCGAGCGCATGGTTGCCGCCAAACGCAATCAAAAAGCCGGAGATCGCGGCTATTTGGACTAGGTTATTGACTGCTGGCGCCCACATGTATGGGCCAAACGAGCCGCGCGCGTTGAGCAGTTGACCGAGCAGCGTGTACAGCCCAAAGAAGAACAGCTGCGGTATGCAC
Organism: Bifidobacteriaceae bacterium; assembly: GCA_031255835.1. GTDB lineage: Bacteria > Actinomycetota > Actinomycetes > Actinomycetales > WQXJ01 > JAIRRT01. The sequence continues at coordinate 8,411 of JAIRRT010000012.1, forward strand.
CAGAACGCAAACGCCACGGCCAGGGCCTGCTTTTCCGGGCTCCAGT
>JAIRRT010000003.1 GCA_031255835.1 Bifidobacteriaceae bacterium
AACGCCGAACAGTCCAACATCAACTGGGGTAAGGCTGGCCGCATGCGCTGGAAGGGCCGCAGGCCCCACGTGCGCGGCGTCGCCATGAACCCTGTCGATCACCCACTCGGTGGTGGCGAGGGCAAGAGCTCGGGCGGTCGCAGCCCAGTCAGCCCTTGGGGCCAGCCCGAGGGACGCACCAGGCGGCCTGGCCGCCCAAGCGACAAGCTAATCGTCCGCCGCCGTCGCACTGGCAAGAAGCGCTGAGGAAGGAACTGACGCGATATGCCACGCAGTCTCAAGAAGGGCCCGTTTGTGGACGCCCACCTTCAGAAGAAGGTCGACGCCCAGAACATCAAGGGCACCAAGAACGTCATCAAGACCTGGTCTCGGCGTTCGATGATCACCCCAGACTTCCTGGGCCACACGTTTGCCGTCCACGATGGGCGCAAGCACGTCCCGGTGTTCATCACCGAGTCGATGGTGGGCCACAAGCTCGGCGAGTTCGCCCCGACCAGGACGTTCCGGGGCCACGAGAAGGACGATCGAAAGGGCCGGCGCCGCTAGGCGCCGCGACCGGGAGGAGTAGGCGATGGAAGCCAGAGCGCAGGCGCGCTACGTGCGTGTCACGCCCATGAAGGCCAGGCGCGTGGTGGATCTGGTGCGCGGCAAAGACGCGCGCCAGGCGGTCGACACCCTGAAGTTCGCACCCCAAGCGGCCTCTTTGCCGGTCCGCAAGGTTGTCGAATCGGCGATCGCAAATCTGCGGGTCAAGACCGAACAGGAAGGCGCCCGGTTTGACGAGCGCGAACTGGTTGTGTCCGAGGCCTATGTCGATGAAGGCCCCACAATGAAGCGATTCCGTCCCCGCGCTCAAGGGCGCGCCGGGCGCATCCTCAAGCGCACCAGCCACATAACAGTGGTTGTAGCGCAGGTCGAGAAGAAGGGAAGTGCCCGATAGTGGGACAGAAGGTCAACCCCCTAGGTTTCCGGCTGGGGATCACCACGGACCATCGTTCGCGCTGGTTTGCCGATTCCACCAAGCCCGGTCAGCGTTACCGCGACTACGTCAACGAGGACGTCAAGATCCGCAGCCTCATGGCCACCGGATTGGAGCGGGCCGGCATCGCCAAAGTGGAGATCGAGCGTACGCGTGACCGCGTACGGGTGGATATCCATACGGCACGGCCCGGGATCGTCATCGGACGGCGCGGAGCGGAAGCTGACAGGATCCGTGGCGAGCTGGAAAAGCTCACCGGCAAACAGGTTCAGCTGAACATCCTGGAAGTCAAGAACCCCGAGATCAACGCCCAATTGGTGGCCCAAGGCATTGCTGAGCAGTTGGCCAGCCGCGTCTCATTCCGCCGGGCTATGCGCAAAGGCATGCAGTCCGCTCAGCGGGCCGGCGCCAAAGGCATCCGGGTGCAGTGCTCTGGACGGCTGGGTGGCGCTGAAATGTCCCGCTCAGAGTTCTACCGCGAAGGGCGTGTGCCGCTGCACACGCTGCGCGCCAACATCGACTATGGCTTCTTCGAGGCCAAGACCACCTTTGGGCAGATCGGCGTCAAAGTGTGGATCTACAAGGGCGATATGACAGAGCGCGAATTCGCCCGCGAACAGGCAACCCAAGCTCCGCGGCCCTCGCGGGGACGGGGCGGCGAGCGGGGACGCGGCCGGCGCGGCGAGCGTTCACCCGAAGGCTCGGCCCAAGGCCAAGGAACGGAAGGCTGAGGTTTACCCATGCTGATTCCTCGTCGCATCAAGCACCGTAAGCAGCACCGCCCCACTCGGCGCGGCGCAGCTTCTGGCGGCACAACGATCGCCTTCGGCGATTTCGGTATCCAGGCTCTGGAGCCGGCCTACGTCACAAACCAGCAGATTGAGGCCGCGCGTATCGCCATGACCCGTCACGTCAAGCGTGGCGGCAAGGTGTGGATCAACATCTTCCCGGACCGGCCGTTGACCAAGAAGCCGGCTGAGACCCGGATGGGTTCAGGCAAGGGTTCACCCGAATGGTGGATCGCCAATGTCAAGCCCGGCCGGATTCTGTTCGAGTTGTCCGGCGTACCCGAGCCGTTGGCCCGTGAGGCGATGGCCCGAGCAATCCACAAGCTCCCGATGAAATGCCGCTTTGTGCGGCGCGAGGGTGGTGAATGACATGGCGATCGGTTCCAAGGACCTCATGCCCGAGCAGCTTGACCTGCTCGACAACGAGCGCCTAGCGGCGGAATTGACCAAGGCAAAGGAAGAGCTGTTCAACCTGCGCTTCGCCTCGGCCACCGGCCAACTGGAGAGCCACGGGCGCCTCAAGGCCGTGCGCCGCGACATCGCTCGGATCTACACGATCCTGCGCGAGCGCGAGCTCGGAATCCGCACCGTACCGACAGCGAACGTGGAGTGAGCATGACTACCGAAACAGCACCCACCACCAGCCCGCGTCCGCAACGCAAAACGCGCCGCGGCGTGGTGGTCAGCGACAAGATGGACAAGACAGTCGTAGTCCTCGTCGAAGACCGCGTCAGGCATTCCCTGTACGGCAAGATCATGACGCGCACCGCGAAGTACAAGGCGCACGACGAAAACAACGAGGCCGGGATCGGCGATCTCGTCCTCATCATGGAGACCAGGCCGCTGTCCGCTACCAAGCGGTGGCGTGTTGTGGAGATCCTCGAGAAGGCCAAGTGACAGTTCGGCAAGGCTCCGTGGCCCAGCCTCGGAGAACCGGCACGACGAAGGGTATGAGTAGAAAATGATCCAGCAGGAGTCGCGGCTCAAAGTCGCCGACAACACCGGAGCCAAGGAGATCTTGTGCATCCGGGTACTCGGTGGCTCCGGGCGGCGTTATGCCGGCATCGGCGACATCATTGTCGCCACCGTAAAGGACGCCATCCCCGGGGCTGGCGTCAAAAAGGGCGACGTTGTCAGGGCAGTCGTGGTGCGCACCGCCAAAGAGCGGCGCCGTCCCGACGGCTCCTACATCCGATTCGATGAGAACGCCGCAGTCATCCTCAAACCCGATGGCGAACCGCGCGGTACACGCATCTTCGGCCCAGTTGGCCGCGAGCTGCGCGACAAGCGGTTCATGCGCATCATCTCCCTCGCACCGGAGGTGCTCTAGACATGGCCAAGATCAAAAAGGGTGACCAAGTAGTTGTGATCGCCGGACGGGACAAGGGCAAGCAAGGCCAGGTCCTTGAGGTCCTCGTCAACCGGGGGCGCGTGATCGTCGAGGGTGTTGCGCGCGTCAAGCGCCACACCAAGGTGGGACAGTCCCAGCGCGGCGGGCGTACCGGCGGCATCGAGACGGTCGAATCATCGATCCACATCTCCAACGTCATGTTGGTCGATCCAGAGACCAAGAAGCCGACCCGCGTGGGACACCGGGTCGAGATCATCGAGCAAGAGGATGGACGCACACGCGAGGTGCGGGTGCGCTACGCCAAGAGCTCGGGCAAGGACATCTCATGAGCCCGGCAGCTAGCGCCAAGAGCGCCAAGAGTTCCAAGGCACCCGCAAAGGGCAAGGCGTCTGGTGGCGCCCAGGCCCCGGCAAAAGGCAAGCCTGACAGCCCAAACGTGGCAGGCAAAGGCGAGGCTGCGGCAGCCGAGGAGCGGCCAGTGCCACGGTTGAAGACCCGCTACAGCGGCGCCATCGTCGGGGAGATGACTGAAGAGTTTGGCTACTCCAACATCCATCAGGTACCTGGACTGGTCAAAATCGTGGTCAACATGGGAATTGGCGAGGCCGCGCGCGATTCAAAACTGATGGATGGCGCGGTCCGTGACCTGGCCACCATCACCGGGCAGAAGCCGCAGATCACCAAGGCACGCAAGTCCGTGGCCCAGTTCAAGCTGCGTGAAGGCATGCCAATTGGCGCCCACGTAACGCTGCGCGGGGACAGGATGTGGGAGTTCTTGGACCGTCTGCTCACCCTCGCACTGCCGCGTATCCGCGACTTCCGTGGGCTGGCTCCCAACCAGTTTGACGGACACGGCAACTACACGTTTGGCCTGGTGGAGCAGTCGATGTTCCACGAGATCAACCAGGACAGCATCGACCGAGTCCGCGGTATGGACATCACGGTCGTAACCACCGCTAAGACCGACCCAGAAGGCAGGAGCCTGCTGCGGCGGCTCGGCTTCCCATTCAAGGAGAACTGACGTGGCGAAGAAGGCGTTGATCGTCAAGGCGGCGCGCAAACCCAAGTTCCAAGTGAGGGCGTACACCCGGTGTAACCGGTGCGGACGTCCCCGCTCGGTGTATCGCAAGTTCGGCCTGTGCCGCATCTGTGTGCGTGTCATGGCCCACCAAGGTCAGCTACCCGGCGTGACCAAGAGCAGTTGGTAACCGACTACGCCGAAGGTCCGCCTAGGCATCGGCCAGAAGCGGAAACCACGGCGAGGAAGGGCAGGAGCCCACAATGACGATGACCGATCCAATCGCGGACATGCTGACGCGGCTGCGTAACGCGAACAGCGCTCACCATGAGTCTGTGACGATGCCTCACTCGAAGATGAAGCAAGGCATAGCCGAGATACTCAGGGCTGAGGGCTACATCACGGCATGGACCGTCGAGGACGCACCGGTTGGTATGAACCTCACCATCCAGCTGAAGTACGGCGCGGACCGGACCAGGGCACTGGCCGGGCTGCGGCGCATCTCCAAGCCGGGCCTGCGGGTTTATGCCAAGTCCTCCAACCTGCCGAAGGTACTGGGCGGACTCGGTGTAGCGATCATTTCCAGTTCATCCGGCCTGCTGACTGATCGGCAGGCCGCGGCCAAGGGTGTGGGCGGGGAAGTCCTCGCCTACGTCTGGTAGGAGGCGAACCATGGCATCGCGTATTGGCAAGTTGCCCATCCCGGTCCCGTCCGGGGTGAACGTCACCATCGACGCCCAAGACGTCACAGTCAAAGGCCCCAAAGGCACCCTTTCACTGACCGTGGTGGAACCTGTCCAGGTGGCGCGGGACGATGACGGCCAGATAGTTGTCACCGTGCCTGACGAGGAGCGTCGCTCCCGTTCCCTACATGGGCTGACCAGGACACTGATCTCCAACATGGTGATTGGCGTCACCCAGGGCTACACCAAGCGCCTGGAGATTGTCGGCACTGGCTACCGGGTTATCGCCAAGGGCAATGACCTGGAGTTCTCACTCGGTTTCTCCCACCCGGTGGTGATCACCCCGCCCAGCGGGATCACCTTCGCCGTCGAGACCCCCACCCGCTTCACCGTCGAGGGAATCGACAAGCAGCTGGTGGGAGAGGTCGCGGCCAACATTCGCAAGCTGCGCAAGCCTGAGCCATACAAAGGTAAGGGCGTGCGGTACTCCGGAGAAAAGGTCCGCCGCAAGGTTGGAAAGGCTGGTAAGTGACCATGGCACCGAAGACACGCAACGCCGCCCGTGGGCGCCGTCACCTGCGGGTACGCAAGAAGGTTGTCGGCTCGGCCACACGGCCCCGCCTGGTGGTCACCCGTTCCGCCCGCCACATGGTGGCCCAATTGGTGGACGATGCCGCAGGCCACACCATGGTCTTTGCCTCGACTATGGAAGCGCCATTGCGCGCCGACAAAGGCGACAAGACCTCCAAGGCCCGCAAGGTTGGCGAGCTGATCGCCGAACGAGCCAGCGCTGCAGGAATTGCGGCCGTTGTGTTCGACAGGGCTGGCAACAAGTACCACGGACGCGTCGCGGCAGTGGCCGATGGCGCGCGGGAAGGCGGGCTGCAACTGTGATGCGACCTAGCACCAACCAAGGAAGGCAGAACCTGTAATGGCTGCAGTAGCTGGACGCGGCGCCGGCGGTACCGGCACCGATCAGGCTGGGCGCGGCGATCGCCCTGACCGTTCTGAACGTTCCGACCGTTCTGAACGCTCCGGCGGTGGCCGGGGCCGCGATTCATCGCGCCGCGGCGGGCGTGACCAGGATGACCGGTCGCAGTTCCTAGAGCGTGTTGTGGCGATCAACCGTGTCGCCAAAGTCGTCAAAGGCGGACGCCGGTTCTCCTTCACGGCGTTGGTCGTGGTAGGCGACGGCGATGGCACCGTTGGTGTTGGCTACGGCAAGGCCAAAGAGGTGCCTGCCGCCATCGCCAAGGGTGTCGAGGAAGCCAAGAAGTCGTTCTTCAAGGTGCCCCGGATCAAGGGAACCATTCCGCACCCCATCCAGGGTGAAGCGGCAGCCGGCGTGGTATTGCTGCGCCCGGCATCGCCCGGAACTGGCGTCATCGCCGGCGGTCCGGTGCGCGCTGTGCTGGAGTGCGCCGGCATCCATGACGCACTGTCGAAGTCGCTTGGATCATCCAACGCCATCAACATCGTCCATGCGACGGTTCAGGCGCTGCGTTCGCTGGAAGAGCCACAGGCTGTCGCCAAACGGCGTGGCCTACCGACAGAACACGTCGTGCCCGCAGCGTTGCTGCGTGCAGAGGCTGAGAAGGGCAGGGCATGATGGCCAAGCGTTTGGCAGTCAAGCAAGTGAAGTCCGGCATCGGCGGGAAACCGAACCAGCGTGAGACTCTGCGCAGCCTCGGGCTGAAGCGCATCGGCCACACCGTCATCAAGCAGGACCGTCCCGAGATTCGCGGCATGGTCCGCACGGTGTCTCACTTGGTCACCGTGGAGGAGGTTGACTGATATGGCTACGAAGGAAACTGAGAAAGCCACAAAAGCTAGCAAGGCGAGCAAGCAGGCCGAGGATCAGACGGCATCGTCGGGGGGCGAGGCCAAGGTCCACGTGCTCAAGGTTCACCACCTGCGCCCGGCACCTGGCGCCAACCGGCCCCGTCAGCGCGTTGGGCGCGGCGAGGGCTCGAAAGGCAAAACCGCTGGTCGCGGCACCAAAGGCACAAAGGCACGCAAGAATGTGCCGGCCAGGCTTGAAGGTGGCCAGATGCCGCTGCATATGCGTCTGCCCAAGTTGCGCGGTTTCAAGAACCCGTTCAGGACCGAGTATGAGGTGGTGAACGTCGGGCGGATCGCTGAGCTGTTCCCGGAAGGTGGGGACATTTCGGTGGCCGACCTGGTCGCTAAAGGAGCCGTTAGGTCCAAGCGTCTGGTAAAGGTGCTGGGCGACGGCGAGATCGCTGTCAAGGTCAACGTTGAGGCTGACGCTTTTTCGCAGTCGGCCAAGGACAAGATCGTGGCCGCGGGAGGATCTGTCGCGTCATGAAGGTAAGCGTCGCCTGGCTGCACCTGGCAGCTGGACCCCGCCACTTCCGTCACTGAGGAGGAACCGTGCTAAGCACGTTCGCCAAGGCGTTCCGCACGCCGGACCTACGCCGAAAACTGCTGTTCACCATGATGATCATGGTGTTGTTCCGCATCGGCTCCTTCGTTCCCACGCCGGGAATCGACTATGGGGCGGTGAAGTCTGCCTCCGGCGGCGCGATGGAGAACAGTGATCTGCTCGGCCTGGTCAACCTGTTCTCAGGTGGCGGGCTGGCCCAGTTGTCGATCTTTGCGCTCGGCATCATGCCTTACATCACCGCCAGCATCATCATCCAGTTGCTCCGTGTGGTCATTCCGCGGTTCGAGGCCCTGCACAAGGAGGGCCAATCCGGAACCACCAAGCTGACTCAGTACACCCGGTATCTCACCCTGGCACTGGCCGTGCTCCAATCGACCACAGTCATCACCACTGCGCGGACCGGCGCTTTGTTCGGAACAACCGAATCAGACATCCTGCCGGATCAGTCATTCTGGGCAATCGGCCTGATGGTGCTGACGATGACGGCCGGCACCGGCGTCATCATGTGGATGGCTGAGTTGATCACCGAGCACGGTGTGGGCAACGGTATGTCGCTGCTGATCTTCACCTCGATTGTTGCTGGATTCCCCTCCTCGATGTGGTCGATTGCCGGTGGCCGCAACGGCGTGCCGAACCTCCTGGTGGTCCTGATAGTTCTTATCGGGGTAATCATCATGATCACGTTCGTTGAACAGTCCCAACGCCGTATCCCGGTGCAGTACGCCAAGCGGATGGTGGGCCGGCGGACTTATGGTGGCTCATCCACCTACATCCCGATCAAGATCAACATGGCCGGCGTCATCCCGGTTATCTTCGCCTCATCGATCCTGGCGCTTCCAGGGATGCTGGCTCAGTTTGGCGATAGGGCCACTGGCTGGCAGGCATGGGTGGGCCTCTACATGGGCTCTAGTACGCCGCTATATCTGCTGCTCGACGCGCTGCTGGTCATTTTCTTCTGCTTCTTCTATACGTCCATCACGTTCAACCCGGACGAGGTCGCGGACAACATGAAGAAGTACGGCGGCTTCATTCCTGGCATCAGGGCTGGGCGGCCAACCGCTGAGTATCTCCAGTACGTCATCACCCGCATCACCACGCCGGGTTCGATCTACCTGGCGATTGTCACTCTGATCCCGTCGATTCTGTTCATCGCCATCGGCGTCAGCACCAACCTGCCGTTTGGCGGCACAACGCTGCTGATTCTGGTTGGCGTTGGCCTCGACACGGTCAAGCAGATCGAATCCCAACTGCAACAGCGGCACTACGAAGGGTTCCTGCGATGAGCCTGCGCCTTGTTTTGCTCGGCCCACCTGGATCGGGCAAAGGCACCCAAGCTGTCGGCCTGGCCGAGGCGCTCGGTGTTCCGGCCATCTCGACCGGGGCTATCTTCCGCGACAACCTGGCCCGGGAAACCGAGCTGGGCAAGACGGCCGGGCAATACATGTCAGCTGGCCAACTGGTTCCCGATGAGGTGACCAACGCGATGGTGGCTGACCGCCTGTCCCAGCCCGATGTCGCCGCCGGCTTCATCCTGGACGGCTACCCCCGCAACCTGGAGCAGGTGGCGGAGTTGGACGCCATGCTGGCTGAGCGTGGGCTTGAACTCGATCTGGCCATTGAGTTGACGCTGGACCACGGTCTGGTGATTGAGCGCCTGCTGCGCCGGGCTGAAATTGAGGGCCGGGCCGATGACACCGAACCCGTCATCCGCGAACGCCTGGCCGTTTACCGCCAATCGACTGAGCCGATCTCCGGCGCCTACGCCGCCCGCAGCAAGCTGGCGTCCGTTGATGGCGACGGCAGCATTGAGGATGTAGCCGCCCGCCTGCGCAAGGTCTGCCAGCCTGCTGGCTGAGGTGCGGTACGGCATCGTCAGGGTGATTTGGTGAGGTCATTCCAGAGGCTTGACGCCAAGACTCCCGAGCAACTGCGGTCCATGCGGGCCGCAGGGCTGGTTGTTGCCGAGGCGTTGGAGCAGGTCCAGGCAGCTGCAGCGGCTGGTGTGACGCCGGTGGAGTTGGATCGGTTGGCTGAGGCGACCATCCGCGCCGCTGGGGCCGAGCCGTCGTTTTTGGGCTACCAGGGCTATCCGGCATCAATCTGTGTTTCGGTCGGTGACGTGGTGGTTCATGGCATCCCCGGTTCCACGCCGCTGCGGGAGGGTGACATTGTCTCGGTGGACTGCGGCGCCGTTTTGGACGGCTGGCACGGTGACGCCGCCATAACCTTCCCCATAGGTGAGGTGGACGATGCCGCCGCTCACCTAATCGAGGCAACTCGCGCATCGCTGTGGGCCGGCATAGTGGCGATGGCCCGAGGTCAGCGCGTGGGCGATATTGGTGTTGCAGTCGAGGCTGCGGTCGAGGCCGCCGGCGGGAATCTTGGCGTGCTGCGGGATTACGTGGGCCACGGCATCGGACGCGCCATGCACACCGACCCGGATGTGCCGAACTTCGCCACCCGGACGGCGGGCCCCAAGCTGCGGCCAGGGGCAACACTGGCGATAGAACCGATGGTGGTGGAAGGCAAGTTCGACACCGTGGTGGATCCCGATGACTGGACAGTCAGGACCGCCGATGGCGGCCGCGCCGCCCACTGGGAGCACACCGTGGCTCGCACCGAAACCGGCATCTGCGTCCTAACCGCCAAAGACGCAGGCGCCGCAGGACTAGCCCCCCACAACCTGATCCCTACCCCCCTCTAACCCCAGTTGACCACCCGGCCCTGCCAGCCGGGCCTGCACAGGCGTCCGCCCACGGCGCCGCAGCCAGGTCGGCGAGCTACGAGCCCGCGTCCGACACCGCCCCCACCCCCCACACTGCGGGAAACCGGCCCGGGCGGCCAGGTTGCCAGCGGTCTGGTCGCGTGCGCGGTGGGCTTCGCAAGGGGCGGTGTTTTACCGTACACTTGGGTCCATGCTGAAGACCGAGCGGCTCGACCTGCGGGTCACGCCCGCGCAGAAAGAGATCATTCGGGAAGCGGCTGAGTTCGCGGGCAGCACAGTGGCTGGCTTCGCCATCGCGTCGACCATGAGCGCTGCCAGACAAGCTGTGGCCGAGGCCAGAACGCTCGTGATCGAACCAGCCGCGTGGGAGGCATTCACGGCCGCGCTCGAGGCGCCGCCGGATCCGGCCTGGGAGAACTTCTTGTCCGAACGGCCCGTGTGGTCGGAATGAACCTGGAGGCGCC
>JAIRRT010000075.1 GCA_031255835.1 Bifidobacteriaceae bacterium
GCCCAAGAAAAGCGGCGAAGGCGCCGCAGACAAGCCCTGCGCAGAAGACTAGCTACCGGGCTATAGATCCGAAGACCGCCCCGGTCAATTCGGCCAGGATGTGTGGGTCGAGCCCAACATCTAGTCCGCGCGCGCCGGCCGAGACATACATGACCTCAAGCTCGCGAGCGGAGTTGTCGATAGCAGTCGGGTGTTCCTGGCGCTGACCAATCGGTGAAATGCCGCCGATGACGTATCCGGTGGCCCTTTCCGCCTCGGCGACTTCCGCCATCGTCCCCTTCTTGCCGCCTAGTGCGGTGGCCAAACCCTTCAAACTCAGAGAGGCGGCCACGGGGATAATGCCTACTGCGAGCTTGCCGTCAACCTTTGCGACAAGTGTCTTGAACAGGCATTCTTGGGGCAAATCGAGTTCTTTGGCGGCTTCGAGGCCGTAGCTCAGGCCACTGCGCGGGTTGTGGCGGAAGGCGTGGACGGTGTGGGGGATGCCGGCGCGTCTGAGGACGAGCAAGGCTGCCGTGCCGACGGTACCGGCCGACGCTGCCCGCTTTTGACTCACGACATCTATGTAGCGGTCCGATGACCCCGAGTCAAATCAGGCCGACACGTTCTGGCTGGCCGGCGAGGCGCTCCCACTCGTCCAGCAAGGAGGAATCGACCGCCCGGACAAGGTCTCCAAGCCAGTCGACTATGTCATCCAATTCGTCAGTTGCAGAGGCGGGCGGGACTGAATCACGCAGGGTCCGGTAGGCGTCGGTCAGGTAGCGCAGCACAACGCCTTCTGAGCGGGCGAGGTCGTAGCGGGAGATGAACTCGTTGAATGTCATCGCGTGGGTCCGCATATCGCGCACAACAGATTTGGGTGAGAGCGGATAGTCAGCCACCCAGGGGTGTGTGCGGCGATATATCGCATAGGCTGCGTCGAGCTCTTCAGCAAGGGGGCGCGGGTGGGTGATCTCATCCAGGCGGGCCATCCGCTCGTTGTATTCGACGCCGTCAGCTTTCATTGCGGCGATGGCGACGCCTTTGGCTGCTTTGGTCTGGGCGGCCAGGACTTGGCGTGGATCATCGAGTGTTGCCTCGAAGACCGAGATCACATCCAGCGCGTAGCTGTCTGTTGTTGGGTCAAGCATTTCCAGGGCGGCCAGGGCGAATGGCGTCAGGGGCTGATTCATGGCGAAGTCTTGGGGCAGATCCACGGTCAGGCGGATGCGGGGCGGGTCGGTGTGTGCACCAGAATGTTCGACTATTCCGCCGTCCGCCAGGGAACGGTAGATGTGGACGGCTGCGCGCAAATGCGGGTTGCGTGGCTTGGGTAGGTCATGATTGTCCGTCATCAGTTGGTGGCCGATGGCGACTGGGTCCCCGGTCCGCGAGAGCAGCTGGAGCACCATCGCGGTTGTAACGCGGAAACGCGATGTCAACTGTTCTGGGGCGGCCTCGCGTAGCCGCTCGAATGTCTTGTTGGTCCAGTTCACCTCGCCTTCTGGAGCCTTCTTGCGGACTATCTTGCGGCGTTTGCGTTCATCATCGCCAGCCTTGATCAGGGCTTTGGTGTTCTCAATGACATGCAGCGGGGCCTGGACAATCACGTCTCCCACCGTGTCATACCCCGCCCTGCCTGCCCGGCCGGCAATTTGGTGGAACTCCCGAGCGGAAAGGTGACGCATTTTGTGGCCGTCATACTTGACCAGTGACGTCAGTACAACGGTCCGCATGGGCACGTTGATGCCTACTCCTAGGGTGTCTGTGCCGCAGACCACCGGCAGCAGGCCGCGCTGGGTGAGTCTTTCAACCAGCCGCCGGTATTTGGGCAGCATTCCAGCATGATGGACGCCGATGCCGTGTCGCAACAGCTTGGACAGTGTGCCACCGAATCCCGGCCCAAACTTGAAGTCCCCTAGGGCCTGCGCAATCCGTTCCTTGTGTTCCTTGCCGACGATGGCGCTGCTCATCAGCTCTTGGGCGGTGGCTACCGCGTTGGCCTGGGTGAAGTGGACCACGTAGGCGGGGGAGCGGTGTGTGGCGGCCAGCTCGCGTAGCAGCTCACCGAGGGGAGTGATCGAGTAGGTGTATGTCAGCGGTACCGGGCGTTCAACTGTGGCTATTGTGGCCACGGCCCGGCCGGTGCGCCGCCGCAGGTCATCAGCAAAAAAGGTGACATCTCCGAGTGTGGCGCTCATCAGGATGAACTGGGAGGACGGCATCGTCAGCAGGGGGACTTGCCAGGCCCAGCCGCGGTCTGGTTCGGCATAGAAGTGGAATTCATCCATGACCACTTGGCCAACTCCGGTGGCGTCGCCGTGGCGCAGCGCCATATTGGCGAGGATCTCGGCTGTGCAGGCGATTATCGGGGCGTCAGGATTGATGGCGATGTCCCCGGTCAACATGCCTACGGCATCGGCCCCGAAAATGTCCACTAGGGCAAAGAACTTCTCTGAAACGAGCGCTTTGATGGGGGCGGTGTAGAAGGAGCGTTCCCCGCGGGCCAGGGCCGCCATGTGGGCGCCGATGGCGACAAGCGATTTGCCTGAGCCGGTTGGGGTGGCCAAAATGACGTGTTCACCTGCGGCTATGGCCATCTCGGCTTCGGCTTGGGCGGGGTAGAGCTCAAGGCCCTGCTCGGCCGCCCATTCCTCGAAGTGGTCATACAGGGCGTCGGGGTCAGGCGAGGTGGGGATTGGCGCTGTGGGCACGGGGTTGAGCCTACTTGGGGGCCTTGGAGCGGGCTTGGATTTTGGCCCATTCATCGCGCAGTTTGACTGTGCGGTGGAAGAGCATGGGGGCTGTCGGATCAGCCGCGAAATAGCCCATGCGCTCAAATTGGACTACCGCGCCGGGAGGGGTCTTGGCCAAAATGGGTTCGCATTTGGCGTCGGTGATCAGCTCGCGGGAATTCGGGTTGAGGTCATCCAGGGGCTCTCCGGTGCGTTCACCTGGGGCTTCGGCGCTGAACAGGTGGTCATACAGGGCAACTGTGGCTGGGACCGCGTGCTCAGCCGAGACCCAGTGCATGGTGGAGCGGACCTTGCGTCCGTCCGGGGCGCTGCCGCCGCGCGTTGCAGGGTCATAGGTTGCCCGGACCTCGATGATCTCGCCCTTGGGGTCCTTGACCACGGCGGTTGCGGTGACCAGATATGCCCCGCGCAGCCGCACTTCCCGGCCAATGGTCAGGCGGAAGAACTTGGGAGGGGGCACCTCGGCAAAGTCCTCAGCCTCGATGTAAAGGACACCGCTGAACGGCACTTTGCGGACGCCATCGTCGGGGTTCTCGGGATTGTTTGGGATCTCAAACCACTCGACGTTTGGTACGCCGTTCTCGGTTGGCCAGTTTTCGATGACCAACTTCAGGGGGTGCAACACAGCCATGCGGCGTTGGGCCGTCTGGTTCAGTTCTGTCCGGACGTGGGATTCCAGCTCTTCGATGGAATGGCGGGAATTGGTCTTTGTGATGCCGATGGCGGCGCAGAATGACCTTATGGCTGACGGTGGATAACCGCGGCGGCGCAGACCCCGAAGGGTTGGCAGACGGGGATCATCCCAACCGTCCACTGTTCCCTCCGCAACCAGCTGGGCAAGGCGGCGTTTCGACGTCACCGTGTGGGTGAGTTCAAGGCGCGCAAACTCGTATTGCCGGGGCGTATCAGAAGGGAGATCGAGATGCTCCAAATACCAGTCATAAAGCGGGCGGTGATCGACAAATTCGAGCGTACACATCGAATGGGTTACGCCTTCAAGTGCGTCGGATTGGCCGTGCGCCCAATCGTAAGTCGGATAGATGCACCATTCGTCTCCGGTGCGGAAATGGTGGGCTCTGCGGATGCGATACATCACAGGATCACGCAACTGCATATTGTCAGACATCATGTCGATCTTGGCGCGCAACACCATGGACCCATCAGCAAACTCGCCGGCCCGCATGCGGCGGAAAAGATCAAGCGACTCAGCTGGCGGACGGTCCCGGAATGGCGATTCAACGCCCGGTTGACCAAATCCGCCGCGTCCAGCTGAAATTGTTGCGGCATCCTGCTCATCAACGTACGCCAGGCCTTTTTCGATCAGGCTGACGGCCCAGTTGTAGAGCGATTCAAAATAGTCAGAAGCGTGTACGGGAGTGCCAGGATCGAATCCCAACCAGGCAATATCCTCAAGAATCGATGCGGCGTATCCGGCTTCCTCAGTGTCAGGATTCGTGTCATCGAACCGCACGTTGCAGACGCCGCCAAACCGCTGGGCGATGCCGAAGTCCGCCGCGATCGCCTTGGCGTGCCCAATGTGCAGATGCCCATTCGGCTCCGGCGGGAACCGGGTCTGCACCCGCCCGCCATAAGTGCCAGCCTCAACATCCCGCTGCACCACGTCAGCAATAAAATCCCCTGCCGAAGACCCCCCAGCACCGCCCAATTCCACCCCCCGAAGGTACCACGCCCCCCTCAGCTGGTGGTGGGGGTGGGGTGGGATGCGTTAGCGTCGGGGATGGCCGAATCCGGGGGTCTGCTGGCCTGACGTGACAGCGGAGCGCCGGGCGGCATTCGACATACAACTTCGCTGAGGTGCGCCATGCCAGATGATCGCTATATCCATGGCCATGATGAGCCGGTGCTGCGCTCGCAGTTGTGGCGCACCGCCGCCAACTCGGCCGCCTACCTGCTGCCGCACCTGGTCTCGGGGCTGTCGCTGCTCGATGTCGGTTCCGGGCCGGGCAACGTGACGCGGGAGCTTGCGCGGATTGTTGCGCCGGGACGGGTTGTCGGGATTGACCGCGATCCCGGCGTGGTCGCCTTGGCAGCCGCCGCAGTTGCAGTGGACGATGCCGCAGAGCCCACCCCCACGGCCCCCACCCCGGGCCTGTTGTCACCTGACCCCGCGGCGCCGGCTCTGCCCACAAACCTGCTCCCACCTGACCCAACAGGTGACCCAGCGGCGAACCTCCTGAGCCCTGGTCTGCCCATCGACTCCGCAGCGAGCTTTCATGCGCCGGACTCGTCCGTCGCGCCTGGGACCAACCGGGTGCACCCGGATCCCTCCACCCAAGCCGGCGCGCCAACTCCCGCGCCCGCGGCCGGTGAGGATGCCGCGCCCCCGCCCACCGCTCACCAGGTCACCTTCGAGGTGGCGGACGTCTACGAGCTGCCATATGACGATGACGAGTTCGACATAGTCCACGCCCACCAGCTGTTGCAGCACCTATCGGACCCGGTGGCGGCGCTGACGGAGATGAGCCGGGTGGCTCGGCCGGGCGGGCTGGTTGCAGTGCGTGATGCCGACTACGGCGCCTGGGCCTGGTACCCGCCCAGCCTGGGCCTGGACCGCTGGCGCGAGATCTACCGGGCCGTTGCGCGCGCCGCCGGAGCCGAGCCTGACGCCGGCCGCCACCTGCTGGCCTGGGCCCACGCCGCCGGGTTTACCGATGTCACTCCGTCCACCTCCACCTGGTGCTTTGCCACCCGGGCCGAGCGCGAGTGGTGGGGCAACATGTGGGCCCAGCGCGCCGCCGAGACCGACTTTGCCCGCCAAGCCCTGGCCCTTGGCCTGACCGATGAAGCCGAGTTGGCCTACCTAGCCGAGGCCTGGCAAAACTGGGCAGCCGACGATGACGGATGGATCGTCATCGTGCACGGTGAAGTTCTCATTCGGGTGCCCGAGGCTCCCAGGCGAGGTGGGGTTGGGCCGAGTTTGGACCTGTGGGCGAGGCGTAGCGACGAGCTGACCGGTGTTGGCGCAGGCCCGGGCGGTCTGGGCGGGCGCCCGTCCGGCGGCGCAAGTCCGCTTTTGTGCGAGGACGGCAGCGCGGCGGAGTAGGTTGGCGGGCATGCGAATTGCCAGGTATACCGTCAACGACGAGGTGAGCTACGGCATCGTCGAGGGGGAAGAGGGCTCCGAGACCATCCACGCAATTGAGGGTGACCCGCTGTATACCGAGGTCAGGCCGACGGGGAAGCAGGTGGCGCTGGAGGAGGTGCGGCTGCTTGCGCCGGTAATTCCGCGGTCCAAGGTGGTGGGCGTGGGGCGGAATTACGCCGCGCACGTGCGCGAGATGGGCGGGGAGCTGCCGAGTGAGCCGCTGATTTTCCTCAAGCCGAACACTGCGGTGATTGGGCCGGGCGATCCGTTTGTGCTGCCTGCGTATTCGCGGCGGGTGGAGCACGAGGCGGAGTTGGCGGTGGTGATCTCGCGCATCTGCAAGCAGGTGCCAGTGCGGCGCGCCGGCGAGGCGAGTTTGGGGTACACCGTGGCGAACGATGTCACGGCGCGCGATATTCAGGCTGCTGAGGACCAGTGGACTAGGGCGAAGGGGTTCGATACGTCCTGTCCGTTGGGGCCGTGGATTGAGACGGAGCTCGATTTGTCCAACGCGCCGGTCCGTGCGTGGGTGGACGGCGAGCTGCGCCAGGATGGCACCACCGCTGACCTGCTGTTTGGCGTGGCCGAGCTGATCGCCTACATCTCCGAGACGTTCACCCTGCTCCCCGGCGATGTGATCCTGACTGGCACCCCCGCCGGAGTGGGCCCAATAGAGCCCGGCAACCGCGTGACCTGCGAAGTAGGCGGAATAGGCACCCTATCCAACCCAGCCCTCCGCCGCGACTAGCCGCCCGGGCGCCAAGCGGCCGCGCGCGGTGCTCTTGGGACGTAGGCTTGTCCAACTATGGAGCTGAACTCTGACTTGATGCACACCGCGAGCGCGCCGGCGGTTCGGGTGCGGTTTTGTCCCTCGCCAACTGGGACGCCGCATGTGGGGCTGATCCGGACGGCGCTGTTCAACTGGGCGTATGCGCGGCACACCGGCGGCACGTTTGTGCTGCGGATTGAGGACACGGACCCCGCGCGGGACTCCGAGGAGTCGGTGCGCCAGCTGCTGGACGCGCTCGATTGGCTGGGGCTGGATTGGGACGAGGGCGTTGGCAAGGGTGGCCAGTATGGCCCGTACCGGCAGTCCGAGCGGATGGAGCTGTACGCCGACGTGGCCGCGAAACTGGTGGCGGGCGGTTTTGCCTATGAGTCCTACTCGACGCCGGAAGAGGTCGAGGCGCGGCACGTGGCGGGCGGCCGTGACGCAAAAACGGGATATGACGGCTTTGACCGTAATCTGACCGCGGAACAACGCGCTGCGTACCGCGCCGAGGGGCGCACGCCGGTTTTGCGCCTGCGTATGCCGGATGAGGACATCGAGTTCACCGATTTGGTGCGCGGGAAGGTCGTTTTCCCCGCCGGTTCCGTGCCGGATTATGCGATTGTCCGCGCGTCCGGCCATCCCCTATATACCCTGGTCAACCCGGTGGATGACGCCCTGATGCGGATCACCCACGTTCTGCGCGGCGAGGATTTGCTGTCCTCAACTCCGCGCCAAATTGCGCTTTACCGGGCGCTTGTGGAGCTGGGTTTGGCTGAGCGCGTTCCGCAATTTGGTCACCTGCCGTACGTTATGGGCCGCGGAAATCGCAAACTGTCCAAGCGCGATCCCGAATCCAGCCTTTTCTTGCTGCGCGAACAGGGCTTCATTCCTGAGGGGCTCGACAATTACCTCGGGCTGCTGGGCTGGTCGATTGGCCCGGACCGCGACGTGTTCGCTCTGAGCGAAATGGCCGAGCGCTTCGACATTGCCCACGTCAGCCCCAATCCGGCGCGTTTTGACCTGGACAAGGCCAAAGCGATCAACGCCGCCCACATCCGGGCGCTCGATCCAGGCGACTTCGCCGAGCGAATTGTCCCCATCATGCACAGCGCCGGCCTGGTCTCCGCCCCGACAATGCCCGCCCTCGCCCTCAAAGAGCGCCGCATTTTGACCGAAGCCGCGCCTCTGATCCGCGAGCGCACAGTCCTGTTGGGCGACGTCCCCACCCAGCTCAGCTTCTTCTTCACCCCCGACGATGCCGTCCCCTACCAGGACAGTGCCCTCGCCTCCCTAGGTGGTGACGCCGCCCAAGTTCTGGCCGCTGCCCAAGCCGTCCTTGAGGCCGAGCCAGCCGATCTCGACGCGCCCAGCCTGCAACAGGTCCTGCGAGCCGCCCTGGTAGATGGCCTGGGCATACGCCCCAAAGTCGCCTTCGCCCCAATCCGAGTAGCCCTGACCGGCCGAACAGTCAGCCCACCCCTATTCGAATCAATGCTGATCCTAGGCCGCCCCTCCTGCCAAACCCGCCTAAGAACCCTATCCACCCACCTCGCTTAGGCCCCACCCACCCCTCCTAGGCTCCCCACCGACCGCAACTGCCCAATTCGGAGGGTGACCCAGCTGTTGGAGAGGCGTTTTGAGCACTTTGGGTCGCCATCGGCGGAGGGGCTGGGGCGAGTCCGTGCTCAGGCGGGCCGGCGGCGGGAAGACCCGCCGACCACAACTGCCCACACCGGGACCCGAACCCCGAGGCGACATGGCATTTTGAGCCCTTACGGTCGCCATCGGCGGAGGGGCGGGCGTGACACACGGGAATCGTCTGGGCGCGTGGACCGACCCAAAAGTGGATAGGTTGGTGACATGGTCGCCAACCTCACCTCCCTGCTCGACCGGCCCATGTACACCTATGCAGGCACGGACCGGCTGCTGCATCTGCCGCCGGGGACTGCGCGGCGCTGGTTGAACGGATACGTCAGGCTTGGGCGGTTTTACGATCCGGTGCTGCGTGCTGAGCCGCTCGAGGCGGACGTCGTGACCTGGGGGGAAGCGGTCGAGACGCGCTTGCTTGCCGAGTATCGCGACAAGGGCGCATCCATGGTGTCGCTGCGTCCGGCTGTGGAACTGCTGCGTGCGGAGTTTGGCCGCTACCCGTTGGCGCATGCGCGGCCGTTCCTCGACG
>JAIRRT010000086.1 GCA_031255835.1 Bifidobacteriaceae bacterium
AGGGAGACACACGCGCACATCTCCTTGTCCGCAGCCAGGTCTGGGATCCGAACCACTCGACGTCCCCGAACCGGACCACCACCAAACCCACCGACACTATGAAACCCCGGACCACACGCATCATCCCCAGAAGACTTCGGTGACCGCCTTTGAAAGGCATGCCGCCAGCGGCATCGGACCCCCTACCCAACGCACGCACCACCACCCGAACACCCAACGCTTGAACGCCATCGGCGGACGGGAGACTGCAACGACCGCAACTGCTCAAAACGGGGTGGAAAGCCGCAGGTGGAGTGGGGTTGTGGGCAGTTGCGGCGGCGACCTGATGTGGGGTTGGAGCGGATTCGTGCCCAGGTGGCGGGTGGTGGTGCGGGCGGGGCGACCCGAAGTGCTCAAAACATCCCAGAAACCCAAGGTGAACCCTCAGTATTGAGCACTTGGGGTCGCCATCGGACAGTCGCCATCGGACGGGAGGTGGTGGCCGGGTTGTGCTCAGGAAGCCAGATGGGGCTGGACACGGGCGACCCCAAGTGCTCAAAACCAGTGGCTATTTGACTGTCAGGGGGTGGTGGGTGGTTTTGGTTTGGGATTTTAGGGTGATTGTGGTCTTGCCTCGCGCTTTGGCGGTTACGCGGCCGGCGGCATCGACGGTGGCTACGCGGGGGTTGGAGGATCGCCACGTTGCGATGGTTGCTGTCGCCCCGCTGGGTTTGACCTGGGGTTTTAGCAGGACGGACCGTCCCACGGCAAGCGCTCGCGGCGGGCGTTTGATCGCCAGTTTCGACAGGGCCTTCGCCCGGTTCACCACCTTGACGGTCAGCACCAGCCGCACTCCCCCGGCCACCAACGCGATCCGGCTCGTGCCCACGCGCAGCGCCCTTACGCTCACCTTCGCGGCGCCGTCCGTTGCCCACCTCAGCCGCCCGGACTTGGCGCCCTTGACCAGGCTCGCCACCTTGGCCGACGATGCCGTCCACCTCACCTCGACCTTGCCCGCCGCCGTGCCCGACCGCGGATAGACGGCGACCGGGATCTTGACCCGCGAGCCCTTGACCAGCCGAATCGTCTTGAAAGTGGTGCGCAGTCCACCAACCGCCGCCACGGTGCCGCCCATACCAGCAATGCCGCCGATGCCGTCGCCCCCTCCCGGAGGTGCCTCGCCTGGGGGTACGGGTGGGACTCCAGCGCCGCCTGGGTCTTGACTGATCCCGCCGCTTGGATCGTCGCCGGGCGCGCCGGGATCACGGACATCGTCGCCGCCGGGCGGGACTGGGTCGCACTCCGGATCACGCAGATCCCGTGCGGCGCGGTCGCCCGCGCTGCCGCCTTCGCCGGGCGCGCCGGGCCAGGGCGGCCCAGGTGGGGAATCCGACCCGCCATCTGCACCAAACACACCTTGACCCTGGCGTGAACCCGCGCCGCCGCCATAGGCGGGCGCCCCAGGTGGGGAATCCAACTCGCCAGCACTCAACTCGCCTCGGCGCTGGGGCCGGGCCAGGCTGTTGGGGTCTTGTGGGGGGTCGCAGTTGGGGGTGGAGGGGGGTGTTGTTGTGGGTGGGGTGGAGGGGGTGTCGGGGTCATCGGGGTCTTGGCTGCCGGAATCGGTGGGGGCGGCCGGCTGGGTCACCTCCAGCACCAGGGGATCCAGGCCCGCGGCCGGGGTGAATGTCACCTGGGCTCGGCGTGGCGCGTTGGTTGAGTTCGGCTGCGCTGTCACCTTGAGCGGCGCCCCGGTCAGGACGGTCCGGCCGCTGACCTGGCTCGGAGCCACGGCGAGCCAGTCAGCTGAGGCCGCCGCACTCACCAACCCCGAAGGCGCGGCGACGTTCACACTGATGTGGCCGCCATCGGCGGGGGGTGTCCAGGAGGTTGAGGAGATGGAGGACTCGGCCGCCACGGCACCGAACGTGTAGGTCTGCACCATCGCCGGGAAGTTGTAAAGCACCAGGTAGATGGTCTGGTCGGCGCTGAACTGGTGGAACGCCACAACGCCGCCGCCCGGGCCCGCACCTGCACCCGAACCCCCACCCGAACCAGAACCCGAACCCGAGCCAGAACCCGAACCCGCACCCCCACCCGAGCCCCCAACGCCGGAGCGGATCAGGCGGCCGTTGGCGTCCAGGACGTCTATCGCGCCGCGCCAGGCGCCTGCCTCGTCTGTGAACGACCACCAGCCGGGCTGCGGCACGGTGACGCGCACCAGGTGGTACGCATCGCCGAGCCCAATCGAGCCGGTCAGGCGCTGCGATCCGCCGGTGTTCCATGACTCGACAGACTGCGCCCCGCTTTGGGTGAGGGTGACCGGGAACTCGGTGCCGTCATCGTTGGCCAGGACTAGGCGGCCGGTCTTGGCGGCGCCCAGGTTCGTGCTGGCGGTCAGCTGCACGCTCCGCCGGCCCGCACCCGAGGCGGTTGGGGTGACCGTCAGCCAGTCCGGCGCGGACGCAATGCGCCACGGGCTACCCGAGACGACGTTCACGGAGACCGGCCCGCCGCCGTACCCCGCCAACGCCGCCGATGCCGGAGCAACACTCAGCGGGGAAGGTGACCACGCATCTTGGCTCACCGTGATCAGCCTGGGCGCGAGCCCGGTTGCCGCGATCCGCACCTGGCCCACGCGCGGCTCGCCAAAGTTGGTGTCGGCGAGCACGGTCAACTGGATCCCATCGACAACGCCCGCGCCTGTGGTCAGGGTCGGGGTCACCCTGAGCCATTGGGCCATGGACATCGCGTAGATCTGACCGATGGTCGATGACGCCATCACCGTGGTCCTACCGCCCTCCCCGGGCGCCTGCCAGGTCTCGGCATCCACGTTCACCTCGCCCTGCACGGCAGTGATGGTGTGCTGGTAGACATGCGGCGCGAGCCGGCCAGAAACCCGCAGGTAGAACGGCTCTCCGGCCGTCAGCGAGCAGATCAGATCGGATTGATTCAGCCACGAGTTGGGGCCAGCCACCGAGCGGCCAGCGCTGTTGTAGATCTCGGTCCGCGGCTGCCAACCCGACGTCTCGGTGCGCAGCACCCACACCCCGCCGGTTGGCACGGTCAGCCGGTACCAGGCGTCCGGCGCGCCATCAATCGGCCCAGAATCGACAGTCCGCCTGATCGCTACGTTCCAGGGGATTGTTTGCACGGTCTGCTGCGTGATCCGGACTGTCGCACTGCCGCCGGCGTCGTTGACCAGCGTCATCTCACCCGATCTAGCCGGCCCCAGGTTCAGGTCACCGGTCACCGCGAAGTGGGTCACGCCGCCATCGCCGGATGAGGGGCTGACCTGCGTCCATGCCGGGTGGGACACCACCGCCCAGGCCGAACCGGACAGCACCTGGACACTCAGACTCGACCCACCCGAGCCGCCGATGGCGCCCAGCGGCACCGCAGCCAGCGCCGCCTGGGCAGCGCTCAACTGGTCCACGGCTAGCGCGAAGCTGACCTGCGCACCTTGCGATTCCGAGTCCGCTTCCGGCTCCGATTCCAGCACCACCTGCCCGCTGCGATACGGCCCGGCGTTGGCCGCGGCCGTCAACGTGACCGTCTGGCTGGTTTGACCCGCCGATGGCGTCACAGTCACCCATTCCGGTGCGCTCGCCAACTGCCAGGGTCCGGGCGCCGCCACGTCGACCGGCCGGCTGGCTCCGGCCGCGGGTGCTCGCCAGCGCGAGACGTTGGCCCCGATGGCGCCGCCCGCCTGGCTGACCGGCACGCTCACCGACGGCCCGCCGGCGTAGCTGGCGGCGAACTCGACCCAGGTTGTGCGGGCCGGGCCGGGGTTCGGCTCGGCTGTCAGCTCGATCAGCTCACCGTTCGCGGCCCGGTTTGTGTTGGTGATCGACGCACGGACCCACGGCGCGCCGGAGGTGATGGTGAGTGAACCGCCATCGGACCGGGCGGCCACCATGGTTGATCCACCTGACGGGTTGGCCGCCCAGTGCCCTATCGAGACGTCCAGGCTGGCCGGCTCGGCAGCCAGCGTGTACGCCGTGGACGGGAACCCGAGGTAACGGCTCACGCGTACGTAGTACGTTGTGCCCGCCTCAAGCGTTTGACATGCTATCAATCCGGGCGAGCGCCCCAGCGACCCAGACGCCAGAATCACGCCGCGACTATCGAACAGGTGCACGTCGACAAATCCGACGTCGGCAACGCGCAGCACCCACGGCCCGGTCACCGGCACGGTGACGGCCCAAATGTCCGCGTCTGGGTCCGCCTCGAACGCGCCGCCCACCGTCGCATCAGTTCCGATGTTCCACACACAATCGGTCTGCCCAAACGCGCCGGCGCAGTCATCCGGCGGGCTGCCAACCGCCTGGTCAACGGTGATCGTGGCGCTTTGGCCTCGCTGCGTGGTCACCTGAACCGTGCCTCGCCGCGGATCGCCTGCCAAATGCGCCGGCACACTCAGCGTCAACATCCGGCCGTTTATGGAAGGTTGTGAAGCGGTCAACCAGGGATCCGACGTTGCCGCGCTCCAGGCCTGCCCCCCCACATCGACGATGACGTCAAGTGACCCGCCGCGTCCGGCCGCCTGCCATTCGGTGCGGGAAAGAACAACCGCCGGCGCCGCAGACGCGAGGCTCACCCGAACCCGGGCGGAGAACCGGTCCACCGATAGAACCGATACCCGCAGTTGGCCCGAATCGGAGATGAATGCCTGGCCGGCGTCAAACCAGCTGGGATTGGCGCCGGGAAGTGCCTCAAGGATCGTATCGACTGACCAATAGGGCGCCATTGCCCAGTCATGGTCGGCATCGGATTGGCGCAATATCTCCACGCCACCGCGGTCTATTCCGGTCATGAAATCGACCCAATACGTCCGCTCCACTCCCCCAACGCGGTCAACTATTTGCAGTCCGCGCAGTTGGTTGCGGTTCGCTGTCCCGGCTGGCGCGAGATCAAATACGGCGTTGTTGACCGTTCCTTGGATGATTCGATATCCGGTGCCTTCCTGGATGAGCCCAAGGGAGGCTTTCTGGTCCACGGTCAGGGGGAATACGCCATCGCCCATCAGGTTGTGGTCGTTGCCGTATTCGTCAAAGGTGCAACCCGGGTTGGGTGTGCGGACCGGCGGATAATCGACTATCCCTGTCCCTGCTGGGCATGTGGCCTTGCCTGAATGCATCAATCCGAGGTTGTGGCCCATCTCGTGGGCAAACGTGTGGTCTGCACTATGAGCGCTGAACAGCTCGTTGGGCCGTGCCAGGATGTGGATGAACCCGCCCGATGCCAGGCCCGCGCCCCCTACCGAGGCCCGTCCCACATATGGCGTGGTGCACTCGGCACCGTTTTCGCGAAATGGACTGAGCACCACTAAGTGGCGTTGCTCAGTGTTGCTGGACCAGTCTTCGAGGGGAAGGCCAGCCATCGCCAAAGCCATGTTGGCACCATCACGGATACCCTCATAGTCGCCAACACAACCGGCGCCAGAATCCGCCACCACAACATCGTCCCACGAGTATTCAAACCCGTCGATTTCCCCAAACGTTTCTGTGCGCCAATAGGAGGACAATCCCATCACATAGGCGTCCAGCTGTGACCTATTCCAAAACAGGCCCTGACCATCACCGGACATGAAAACAAATTGCACATGGTGGGTGTATGAGCCGGATATCGCTGCCTGGGCAGTCTCGACAACGCTCTCGCCGTCCAACCTGGCCAGCGCCTCCATCGGCGCACTGACAGCCGCCGCAAGCACCACTGCCCCCGCAGGATCGCTCGGATCCAGCGGGCCACTCGCCCCAACCCGTCTCACCAGCTCAATCTCGTCCGGATCAAGCCCAGCAATCACCTCGCCCGGAACCACCAGTTCCCCGACGATGCCGTCCCCCACCCCAACCTCGCTGGCTATGCTTTCCGGCGCCACCGGCACTGGCTGACCGCCAACTTCGATGTAGTGATCCGGCTGATCTGGAGAGCCATCTACCAAGGGAACGTATTGACCCTCAATGGTCAAACGGACCTCATCCGGCGGCATCTGGGAGGGCTCACCACCAATCGCGCCAGCAATCGGTGTGATTGAGAACCCAGCCAAGACGCAGCTCAAAACTCCGGCCAGCAGCCAGGCAAAATGCCGTGACTCGCCGTGTCTAGCGCACACCGGCCACACCGATGTGACATGCGCGGGCAGCATCAGGTTCTCCAATGTCTGGGTCGAGAACGCCCCCACCTTACGCCCCACCGGGCCTGCAGGTCTTCCTGGCCAGCCATTCAGCTCAAATGGCGGTGCGGCGGGAACCAATCGAGGGCATCGTCCGTGTGCGGGGGGCCTAGGTTGTAGCCGGCCAAACGCCAGCCCGAACTAGCGTGCTGGGCCGATTCGACAACGGCCCAACGCGCGTTTCCCATAACTCGCAGACCGAGCCACTCAACCGGATCCAGCCCAAGCAGAGCAGTCAGCCCGCAAACAATCACCCCGCCGTGGGAGGCGACCACCAACGTGCCGTCCGGTGGGATGGTTTGCGCGGCCATCACCACCGCGCTGACAAACCGGCCGGCCGCAGCTGATCGAGTCTCCATGCCCACCTCGGGCACGTCTTGGCCGCGCCGCCAGGCCGCCGCCTCAACAGGCCAGCCGGACATGACCTCCTCGATTGACAGCCCTTCCCACTCGCCAAAGCCGCGCTCCCGCAGCCCGGCATCGACCTTCACTGCCAGCCCGGTGCGCCGGCCCAACGCATCAGCAGTCGCTTTGGCGCGCAGCAGGTCACTTGCCACGATGGCGGCCGGCTCCATGTCAGCCAGCAGCGCCGCAGCACGTTCAGCCTGCGCCAAGCCGGTCTCATCAAGCGGAGTATCGGATGAACCCTGAATGCGCCCAGAGCTGTTGTGGGCGGTCTGCCCGTGGCGCCAAAGGACCAGCCGAGCAGCTGTCACGAGGCAGCCTCCAGGGCATCGCGGCTGGTCGCAAGGCCAATCTCAGCCGGCAGCGCCACACGCGGGCAGTCCTTCCACAGCCGGTCCAGACCATAGAACTCACGGTCATCGGCATGTTGGACGTGCACAACAAACTCGCCATAATCGAGCAGCACCCACCGGGCTGTGGAGTCGCCTTCGCGCCGCACCAGGTGGCCGCCAGCCTCGTCCACGCGCCGCTCCACGGCATCGACAATCGCTCCGACCTGCCGGTCTGAGCCACCGGACGCGATCAGAAAGACGTCGGTCAGCGGGCAGCGCACGGACACGTTGAACGCCACGATCTGCTCAGCCTTGATCGAGTCCGCCGCCTGGGCCGCCGTCGCCACCAGGCCAAGGGTCCGTGCATCTGGTGTCATAACCAGTGCGTCCAGCCTGTCGAGTCCCCCACCAATTCCCCCTGGACGATGCCGCTGCTCGCCAACAAGTCAGCGTCACCCAACAGGGCGGCTGCCGCCCAAATCGCAGCGCCGATGGCGATGCCCGCCACGACCCACAAGATGGCTTGGAGCACCCACCGCCCCGGTTTGCCGGCCGGCAGATTCCGTATGGCGTCGGGCCCCTCCATCCATGGTGGCCGCCCGTCGGGGAGCAGCGGCGGGGGTCCATCGAACTCCCCTTCCATCTCCTCCGGTTCCGGCGGTTGACTCACCTGGGCGGGTTGAGCCTCGACGGGACTGGCATCCTCGGCCGGTTTCGAGGCGAAGGTGGCAAACCCGGGGGCGTATGACTCGTCCGTCAACCAGCCGGAGGTCTCCCAGGGCGGAGCTGAATCGGCCTCATCGCCCAGGAACTCCAGTGGACCTCCAGGTGGAGCCTGCCCAAGCAGTCCAGCAAACTCTTCTGCCAACCCTGGATCGAACAGCGGCGGTTCAGGTGAAGCCGGGGCAGGTGCTTGTGCCGGGATCTGGCCTGGAGCCGAATAGGGCGGAAGCGGTCCGGCTGGCGCGGCAGCAGGCGCCGGCGGCTGGCCAACCTCATATGGCGGCGCTGACAACACCGACTCCCGGGCCGGACCAGTTGAAGCGCGCTCCTCGGCTGGGCTGGATTCGCCAGCTTGGATTGGGTAGCTGGCAGGTGAGAAGTAGCCCGTGAAGCGTTCGGTTGGGGGGTCCTCAGCCTGGACAGCTTGAACCGCTTGCAGGGGAGGCAACGGCTGTATGGGCTCCGGCTGCGGCGCCGGTGCTGCGACAGTCTCGGCCGGTCCACCGAAAATGGGCCGGGGCTCTGGCTGATGCGCAATTGGCGCCTTGATGGCGTTGAGTGAGCCGGTCCAGACCCGGATGGATCCGGTGCCGGGATGAGACACGCTGGCCGGATCGAAGCTGTCAGACGGGCCGCCAGTTCCGAGGTCAGGCTGATAGGTCTCGGTGTCCAGACCAGGCATCGGGGTGCCGATCCCTGTCAGCCCCCGAGCTGGCGGCGAGCCGAACGGGGCGAGCCGCGGCGCCGGCATATTGGCTGGTGGCGGGGTCACGGCCTGGCGGGCAGGAGCTTGGCGGGCAGGAAGGCTGGGGGCCTGCCGCGCAGGGCTGCTGGGCGCCTGCTGCGCAGGGCTTGAGGGTGCTGGCCGCGCCCGCAGGCCAGGGGACCGCTGGGCTGGCACGCTTGGCGCCGGCTGCGCCTGCTGGCGTACAGCAGGCTGGGCGGATTGGCTCAAGGACACTGGCCGGCCAGGAGATGGGCTCCATCCTGTTGTAGAGCTGCGCGCACCACCTGGGCCTGGCGCGGGGGCCTGGCCGGGCGCGGCGTGGGAGCCGGGGATCTGCGGCAGCGCACCACTTTGGGGATGGACCACCCTGCGCGTGCGCGATGGCGGATCGTCCAGCTTGGGCAGGTCAGCCAACCTCGACGATGGCGGCTCGGCCAACGTCGGTGCCTGTGCTTCTGGCAACCTGGGTGCCCGTGCCTCAGGAAGCTTTGGCCGCTCTCCAAACAGCGCCTCACTGCTGGTCCGCGGCCCACCGCTCAGACCAGTTTCAACACCTGACCTGGAGGCTTCACGCAGTGCGCGCCGGGAAGCTGTGGGCGGGCCAGAGCCAATGCCACTGCTGGCAGGGCCCGGGATGCCCGGCGCCCTGGGGGCAGCTTGCGCTGCCCTGGCTGCCCGTGCGGCGGCTCGCGAGGGATGGGTGGCGGCCGTTCCGCCCGGCCGGGGAGCGGCATCGTTCGCTTCATTGGCGCGGCGCAACTGAGCCCTGGTACGGGGCTGGCCACCGGTATCACCCAAACCTGGAGCACGCGACCACCCGCTCGCACCAGCAGCAACCGTGCTCGCGGGAGTAGGTGGTCCGGCAGCTTGGATGGGCGGCACAGCCGGAGACAGGATCGGGCGGGAAACCGGATGGGAAGACGGATCGAGCACCGTTGCGCCGGAAGTCAATGGGGAGGCTGAACCGGACCGATCCGGCTCAATGGCACTGTGAGCGCCTGTGCGCGGGCCAGCCACACGCGGTCCGGCCACGCGCGGACCATCGGTCATCGGCAGGCTGAGCGGGCTCGGGGTCATGGGCCCGGACGAGGGCTGGATCGGCATGGGCAAAGCGCGGGAGCCGGGATAGGCGGTCGAATTGGGATCGCGGGACCGGGCGGCATCGTCGGATGGGCCTTGGGACGGGGATGGATGGACCACCGGGATGGGACGCGAGCCGGGGTAAAGGCGCGCCACCGCAGGCGGAGGGGTGGGGGAAGGCGAACCTCCGGCGGTCTGCCACTCGCCAGCGCGGCGCGTGGAACCACCCACAGGCATGGTGCCGGAGTCTGGACTCATGCCCGGCATCGTCACCAAAGCAGGCGCCTGGGGGCGGGCATCAGGGAAGGCGGCACCCGGATCGAACCAAGAGCCAGCCGCCCCAGCACCGCCGCTAGCACCGCCACCACCAGCCCCGCCACCGGCAGGCGAGCTGCTCGCGGCTGTGGCGCGGTCGGTTGGCGGCATCCGGCGGCGCGGCGTCAGATCGTATCTTTCAGTCATGCTGGCGGCTCCGGTACAACCCGTGCTTGGCGATATAGCGAACAACTCCGTCGGGCACCAGGTACCACACGGGACGGCCCGCTCGGATGCGCGCCCGGCAGTCTGTCGAGGAGATGGCTAGCGCCGGCACTTCCAGAAGACTGACCCGCCCAGCGGGCAAACCCTTGGAACTCAGTGCGTGACCGGGCCGGGTCACACCCACAAAATGCGCTTGGCGCCACAGTTGCTCAGCATCCTTCCACGACATGATCTCGGCCAGCGCGTCCGCGCCGGTGATGAAGTACAGCTCCGGGCCAGGGCGCTCGGCTCGCAGGTCAGCCAATGTGTCAGTAGTAAAGGTAGGCCCTGGACGGTCGATATCGACTCGCGACACTGTGAATCTGGGATTCGATGATGTGGCAATTACCGTCATCAGGTAGCGGTCCTCGGCAGAAGCCACCTCTCGGCCCGCTTTGAACAGCGGTGTTCCCGTCGGAACGAAGACCACCTCGTCGAGGTCAAATTCGTCCGCCACTTCGCTCGCCGCAACCAAGTGACCATGGTGAATGGGATCGAACGTCCCGCCCATGACACCGAGACGCGCCCGGCGGACCTCACGATCTTGCGCCACCCAGATACCTTCCCCACTCACGGTTCGACAACTTCATGTTCTGATCTGACCGTCTCCCCACACTACCCACTTGGTGGTGGTCAGTTCGGTCAAACCCATGGGACCCCGCGCATGAAGCTTTTGAGTAGAGATACCGATCTCGGCGCCCAGACCGAACTGCCCGCCGTCAGTGAAGCGGGTGGACGCGTTGACGATGACGGCCGCTGAGTCCATCGCCTCAACAAACCGTGTGGCGGTGGCCAGGTCCCTGGTGCAGATGGCTTCGGTGTGTCCCGAGGAGTAGGTCTGGATGTGCTCGATGGCGTCCTCGACGTCCTCAACCACCCCCACCGCCAGATCGAGCGACAAATACTCGGTGGACCAGTCGGCCTCGGTTGCCGGCACCACATCGACATCGCCGGGAATCAGGGCGAGCGCCCTTGGGTCCGCGTGCAGCTTGACGCCTTCCGCGGCCAGCGCCCGGGCCGCCACCGGCAAGAATGCCTGAGCCACCTGCTGGTTTACCAGCAGCGTCTCGGCAGCGTTGCACACACTTGGCCGTTGGGCTTTGGAGTTGACCACCACGCGCAGCGCCTCATCGAGGTTGGCGGCAGAATCGACATAGACGTGACAGTTGCCCACCCCGGTCTCGATGCACGGGACCGTCGCCTCACGCACAACCGTCTGGATCAGACCCGCCCCGCCGCGCGGTATCAGCAGATCCACCATGCCGCGTGCCGTCATCAGGGCACGCGCCCCATCCCGGCCATAGTCATCGACAGTCTGGACTGCATCACGCGGGAGCCCCTCACGTTCCAACGCCTCGCCAAGCACAGCGACTATGGCCCCGTTGGTCCGCCTCGCCGCGCTGCCACCGCGCAGAATCACTGCGTTGCCCGATTTGACCGCCAGCCCAGCGGCATCGACCGTCACCCCTGGCCGCGCCTCATAGATCATCCCGACCACTCCCATCGGCACCCTGATCTGGCGCAGCCGCAGCCCGTTGGGCAACGTCCGCCCGCACAGCACCTCACCCACCGGATCGGGCAGCCCGGCCACCTCCCGCAGCGCGTCAGCAATCTGGGCAATGCGTCCGGAATCGAGCCGCAACCTGTCCAGCAGCCCCGCGCTCAAACCATCGCGCTCCCCATCTGCCAAATCCGCCCGGTTCTCCCCGACGATGCCGTCCCCCGCCTCCACCAAAGCTGTCGCCATGGCATGCAGAGCAGCATCCTTGACGTCGGTGCCCCACTGGGCCAGTTCACGCCCGGCGGACCTTGCCCGCATGGCGATTCCCTCCACGGCCTGGCGTACGGCATCGGGCACGGCGGTTTGGCTCATGGGCATCAAGACTACTTGGCTCGCTCAGGCGGAGGGTGGCTGGTTGGGGCGTCTGGACCGTGCGTGGTGGACCAACTCGTCACGATGAATCGCCTCGACGGCCCGCTCAGCGCCCAACGTCTGGGCAATCTGATGCAGGCTCATCCCGGCAATCCGGCGCATGTCTTGGCTGGAATAGCCGGCCAGCCCTCGGGCGATCGTCCTGCCTGTCGGATCGAGGACCTCCACCGGCTCACCGGGGCCGAACTCCCCTTCCACCCCGACAACGCCAACGGCCAGCAGTGAGGACTTGCCGGCAACCACGGCGCGGGCAGCTCCGGCATCGACCATCAGGCGGCCGCGGGTTTGGGCGGCGTAACCCAGCCACAGCCGTTTGGGTGAGATCCGCCGGCCGGTAGCAGCAAACACAGTGCCCAGGCCCGGGTCATCGCAGCGCGCCGGATCACACACAGCCTCAGCTTGGGCGGCGGAAGTCAACAGCACAGGCACCCCGGACGATGCCGCCAGTGTGGCTGCCTGCACCTTTGCCACCATTCCGCCGGTTCCCACGTTTGAGCCGCGCCCGGAGATGGTCAGGCCCTTCAGATCCCCCGGGCCATTCACCAACTCGATTCGCCTGGAGCCGGCGCGGGTGGGCGGTGCGTCGTAGAGGGCGTCCACGTCGGTCAGCAGTATCAGAGCGTCCGCATGGACAAGATGGGCCACCAAAGCTGCGAGCCTGTCGTTGTCACCAAAGCGGATCTCGTCCGTTGCCACGGCATCGTTCTCGTTAACAATCGGGACGATGCCGCGCTCCAGCAGCGTTGATAGGGCCCGGTTGGCGTTGCGATAGTGGGCTGCCTGGATCACATCTGTGCTGGTCAACAGCACTTGGGCGGCAATGATTCCGTGGGCTGCGAATGCTTCGGTGTAGCGGGCCATCAACAGGCCTTGGCCAACCGAGGCCGCCGCCTGGGCTTCTGCAAGGTTCCGTGGCCGGCGGGTCAGCCCGAGGGGTCCCATCCCTGCGGCCTGTGCGCCGGAGGAGACCAGCACCATCCGCCGTCCGGTTGCGTAGCGCTTGGCCAACGCGTCCACCAGGGCGTTTAGACGCTCTGGCAGCAGGAAGCCGGCTGGATCGGCCAGGCTGGAGGATCCAACTTTGACCACCACCAGGTTCGCCTGGCAGATGGCTCTGCGCACCTCGCCTTGGCGGCTCATTCGGTCTGGCCGCTTTCGGTCTGGTCTGCGGGTTTGGGCTGGTCTGCGGGTTTGGGTTGGTCTGCCGGCTCTGCTGGCTTTGCTGGCGCAACTGGCTCTGCGTGATCTGCCGGGTCGGTCCACAGACCTTGGGTGCGTTCGGTCCACAGTTCGGCGCGGGCCTCGGCTTTGGCGTCCATACGTTCCAGATAGCGCTGGCGCCGTTCACCATGGCTTGGCCGGTGGCTGTCATCCAGCCGGCGGTCGGTTCCACGCGGACCGCCCAACAGTTCTGGCCCCGTGGTCAAGGCGGGTTCCCAATCGAACACAACTCCGCCATCGTCCGGTCCGATGACGACTTCCGCACCTGCACGGGCGCCGGCCGCCAACAGGGCCTGCTCCACGCCCAGTTTGGCCAGCCGGTCCGCCAGGTAGCCGACGGCTTCATCGTTGGCGAAGTCGGTTTGGCGCACCCAGCGTTCGGGTTTGGTGCCGCGCACCGAGAAGAACTC
>JAIRRT010000090.1 GCA_031255835.1 Bifidobacteriaceae bacterium
GCCACGCTTTCGGAGTTGGCAATGATCCCCGGGATAGGTGAGGCCAAGCTCAACGCCTACGGCCAAGCCGTCCTGGATGCAATACGCGAAGGTGCGCCTAACCCAGAAGAGTCCGGTCAGTCAACTGGCCCTTGACCTGCCCAAACAGCGCCAGAAGATCAGCGACAGTGGCATCCTTCTTGGCCTCAGCATCCAGCTGGAAGACAATCTCGCCCTCATGCATCATCAAGAGCCGGTTGCCCATCCGCAGCGCCTGATCCATGTTGTGTGTGACCATCAGCGAGGTCAGGCCGCTTTCAGCCACAACCCGTTCGGTGATGCCAAGAACAAGCTCTGCACGCTGGGGGTCCAACGCGGCGGTGTGCTCATCGAGCAGCAGCAGGTCAGGCCCTGTGAACGAGGCCATCAACAGCGAGAGCGCCTGGCGTTGCCCGCCGGACAGCAGGCCCACCCGGTGGCGCATCCGGCCTTCAAGCCCCAACTCCAGAGTCTTCAGCAACTCCTGATAGCGCTGACGCCTGGACCGAGTCACGCCTTTGCCCAACCCGCGGCGCTTGCCACGGCGCTCGGCGACAGCCAGATTCTGCTCAATCGTTAGATGCGGCGCGGTACCGGCGGCCGGGTCCTGGAAAACCCGGCCGATGCGTGAGGCGCGCCGATAGTCCGGGGTCTTTACGACATCGTGCCCGGCAATCTCCACTTTGCCTGAATCGACCGGAACCGAACCGCCAATCACGTTCAACAACGTGGACTTGCCGGCACCATTCGATCCGATGACGGTGACAAAGTCCCCCTTGGCCAGGTGCAAGTCGATGTGCCGCAGGGCCTTGCGCTCGTTGGGCGTGCCAGCGAAGAACGTCTTGTTGACATCGGTCAGACGCAGCATTACGGCTCCTCCTCACCTTTGCCAGGGACCGCAAGCAGCGGCTCGGGGGCGGCATCGACCTTGCGCCACGGCGAGACGCGGGCAAAGAAGCCGCGCACCGACTTGGACTGCGAAACCACCAGCGCAATCACCACCAGCGCGGCCGAGATCAGCTTCATATCCTGCGGGCTGAGGAAGTCCCACCGCAGTGCGAAGTAGATCACCAGCCTGTACACCGCCGATCCAACAATCACCCCCAGCGATGCCAGGAACATGAACCGTGTCCCCAAAATCGCATTGCCGACGATCACCGAAGCCAACCCGACCAGGATCAGGCCAACACCCATCTGGATGTCCGCGAAACCCTGCAACTGCGCGATCAGTGCACCGGACAGACCAACCAGGCCGTTGGCCAGCATCAGGGTGATGATTTTGGTGGTGTCGGTCGAGATCCCCAGGGATGACGCCATCGTCGGATTGTCACCTGTGGACTGGACTGCTAGGCCAAAGTTGGTGGCCAAGAAGGCGTCAATCAGGAGCTTGGCGATGAGAGCCAGGACGGCCAGGATGGCCACTGACCCCCAGCTCGACATCATGCCGTGGGCTGCAAGTGGGGTGAACACGGTGTCCACGCCGAGCAGCGAAACGTTGGCTTTGCCCATGATCCGCAAGTTGACAGACCACAAGGCGATCATGGTCAAAATCGAGGCGAGCAGCGGTTCTATGTGCAGCTTTGTGTGCAAGAGCCCGGTGACCAGCCCGCCAAGCGAACCGGCAAAGAACCCTGCCACGGTGGCCGCCAGGGGGTGGGTGCCGCCAACTATCAGCAGTGCTGCTGTGCCCGCTCCTGTTGTGAACGAGCCATCTACTGTCAGGTCCGCGAAGTTGAGGATCCGATAGGTGAGGAACACGCCCAAAGCCAGCAGGGCATAGAGCATGCCGAGTTCCAACGTGTTCTGCACGCTGTGGGACCCTCCTTGGTTCTTGTGGGGCTTGCGAGATGTGGGGCTTGCTGGGTTGGTGGCTGGAGATGGCCGTGTTGCGCATCACCGCGCCCCCGCACCTTAGCTTGAATGCGCGGGGGACGCGGCGAAAAGACGGCTATTCGGCCGGCGCGTCCTCGACAACGACGGCCTCGGCCAGGACATCCTCCGGAACGGTGACGCCCATCCGCTCGGCGGCAGCCGGGTTGACCTTCATCTCGGTGTCCTGGACAACCAGCGATGGGATTGATCCAGCTGAGACGCCATCGCGCAGAATCTGGACGGCCATCTCACCGGTGCGAAGACCCAGGTCGTAATAGCTGATACCGCGGGTGGCGATGGTTCCGCGCTCCACTGATTCGGCATCGGCGGAGAACAGCGGGATCTTGGCCTGCTCGGCAAACTGGATGACGGCATCGAGCGCCGAGACAACCGTGTTATCAGTGGGGATCAGGATTGCGTCCACACCCTCAAGGGCCTGCGCGCCAGTGACGACCTCTGAGGAGTTGGTGATGGACTGCTGCTTGATCTCGATTCCGAGCGGCTCGGCCTCAGCGATGTAGGAATCAACCTGCACCTCGGAATTGGCCTCGGCCGAGGAGTACAGGACGCCAATCGTCTTGACGTCAGGGATGACGCTCTTGACGAGTTCAACGGGCCGTGCGTTCGGGTTGAGGTCTGAGGTGCCGGACACGTTTGTGCCCGAGGCATCCAGGCTCGGCACCAGGCCGGCATCGACCGGGTCGGTAACGCCCGCATACAAGATGGGGCGGTCGGTGATCTGCTGGACCACTGCCTGAGCAGTTGGTGTGGCGATTGCCAGGATCATGTCGATTGACGAATCTCCAGCAAACGACCCAGCAATGGTGGCGGCGTTGGACTGGTCGCCTTGGGCGTTCTGCTCGTCATAGACGGCATCAATGCCAGCCTGGGCGAGGGCGTCTTTGAACCCGTCCTTGATCAGGTTGAGCGATGGATGATCAACAATCTGGGTGATCCCGATGTTGAACGTTTTGGTTGCGCCGGCGTCATCGCCGGACGTTGCGTCATCCGGTGCGGCGGTCTGCTCCTGGGCCGAATCTGTGGCGCCAGTATCGGCCTCACCCTGATCGGGAGAGGTCCCACTGCAGCCGGCCAATGCCAGGGACAGAGCGCCCGCCATGGCAAGCGCCAGGGGCAGGGTGCGTGCTTTCATGGGTCACTCCTAGTTTCTCTATCTGTAACCAAGACGCGGAAGCCTGGTGAGCAGGACCTTGGTGACCCAGCGCCTAGACATACTCCGCACCGCCGAACACTACCCTCATCTCACCAGTTGAACCCAACCGTCCACCCCTCGGTCACCCAGTCCCCTAGCAAAAGTGGCCCCTCCCATCACCCCCAAGTCCCGCCGACGGCCCCACCCGCGCTAACCCCCAACCCCACCCCAGCCCCGCCGATGCCGCATCAATAGCTCTGGGAATCGGCCTACCTGCAGGCCGCGCCACCGCCACCAAACCTGGCCGCGCCAACTCCGACTGTGCCAGTCCCCGACCTAACCAATCCCCGAACCCCGCCCAGCCCAAACTGACCACTTCCACGCTGAACTAGCCCACCCCCAGCAAAAGTGGTCACTTCCATCACCCCCGCCTCGCGCACAACGGCCCCAGCC
>JAIRRT010000102.1 GCA_031255835.1 Bifidobacteriaceae bacterium
TCGGTGGAAGCTAGACGCGAAACCTCGGCCACTGGGACATCCCACCACGAATCGCTCGGAGGATTCGGGCCCTTCAGGGCCGTTTGAATGTGAATCATTGTGGACCTCTCCGACGCCAACGCCTTATCCAGCGCCTGGCGGAACCCATCAATCGACTCGACCTTCAACACGCGAATTCCATATGAGGCGGCGTTGGCAGCGATGTCTACAGGGACCGGGCCGCCGTCCAACTGGCCGGTCTTGGTGTCACGCATGCGGTATGTGGTGGCGAATCGCTTTGATCCGTGGGATTCGGAGAGTTCGCCAATGGAGGCAAATCCGTAGTTTTGCAGCAGGACAAGAACCACCTTGACGCCCTCTTGAACAATGGTTGCCAGCTCCGACGGCATCATCTGGTATCCGCCGTCACCAACTATGGCCACCACCTGGGCTTCTGGTGCTGCCAGCTTGGCGCCCATGGCTGCGGGAATCTCATACCCCATGCAGCTGAACGCATATTCGACATGGTACTGACGCGGGTTGTCGGCGCGCCACAGTGCCTGGAGGTCTCCCGGCATCGAGCCGGCCGCGTTGACGAGAATGTCCTGCGGGCGCAGTTTCTCGTTGATCACACCGAATACTTCCATCTGGGAAGGTACCGGAGTCTGCCCGATGCCGTAACACCGGTCCACCGCGCCGTTCCAGTTGGACTTGGCCTTGGCTACCTCGGCGGCATAGGCTGATGAAACATGCCAGCCAATCAGCCGTTGCGTCAACTCATTCAGGGTCTCGCGGGCGTCCCCAACCACCATGATGGCCGATTGTTTGGCGGCATCGAACGGGGCGATGTTGATATTGACAAACCGGACTTGGGGATCGCGGAACGCGGTTTGCGACGCCGTGGTGAAGTCTGAATAGCGGGTGCCGATACCTATTACGACATCGGCGGCGGCTGCTAGGTGATTGGCGGCGGCGGAACCTGTCGCACCAAGCCCGCCAACGGACTGGGGGGCGTCCCAGCGGATGGCTCCCTTGCCGGCCTGGGTATCTGCCACGGGAATGCCGGTGGCTGCGGCGAGGGCCTGCAAGGCAGCATCGGCCTCGGAATAGACCACCCCGCCACCGGCAACGATCAGCGGGCGGGCACCTGAGCGAATCAGCCGCGCCGCCTCGTCCACCGCGGTCACGTCCGGCCGGGGCCGCTGGATGCGCCAAACCCGGCGGCGGAACAGGGCGGCGGGGAAATCGAACGCCTCAGCCTGGACGTCCTCAGGCAGGCAGAGCGTCACAGCGCCGGTCTGGACCGGATCGGTCAGCACGCGCATCGCAGCCAGCAGCGAGCCGGGCGTCTGCTCCGCCCGCTCAATCCGGTCCCAGAACCGGCTGACCGGCCGGAATGCGTCATTCACCGACATCGTGGCATCGGCTGGGTCCTCCAGCTGCTGAAGCACCGGGTAGGGAACGCGGGTGGCGAACACATCGGACGGCAACAGCAGCACAGGCAGCCGGTTTGTGGTGGCCAGCGCCGCACCGGTCACCATGTTCAAGGCGCCTGGACCCACAGAGGAGGTGGCCGCCATCGTGCGCAGGCGCCGGGAAGTCTTGGCGAAGGCGGAGGCGATGTGGACGCCGGCCTGCTCGTTGCGGCACGGGTAGAACTCGAGGGGCTGCTCGCCAGGCGCGCGGGCAATGTCGTTTTGCAGCAGGGCCTGGCCGATGCCGCAGACATTCCCGTGCCCCAGAATGCCAAACACACCGCCAATCAGCCGGTGCTGCACGCCGTCGCGTTCGGAGTACTGGTTGGCCAGAAAACGCACTATGGCCTGGCCGACGGTTAGGCGAAAGCTGGTTGGTTCGCTCATCACTGCCTTCCTACGTCCGCGCGCGCTCGGGTCTGGCGCATGTGGGTCTGGCGCTGGCGGGTCCGGCGCCACAGCGGCACCATAACCCGGCTCGCAAAACGCGCGGGGCGCTCATGCCAAGGGGCCGCGATGTGGTCACCAAACCTCCCCAGCCGCCCGCCGCTAGACTCACCCGTGCAAGCCGTCCCGACGATGGCGCCGCCGCGCCAACCCGAACACCGCACCTGACCGACACCCGACCTGACCACCCCGCCCGAGCCGACCGCCCACACACCCCCGCCGCCCCTGCCGGCGATCGAAGGAGACCGCATGCTCAGTGTCAAAGACGTCACCAGGACATTTGGGTCCGTTCGCGCGCTGGACGGCGTGACGTTCGATGTCCCGCGCGGCCAGCTGACCGGGTTTGTGGGTGGCAACGGTGCCGGCAAGACCACCGCCATGCGGATCATCATGCGCGTGCTGGCGGCGGACTCGGGCACGGTCACCCTGGACGGCGCCCCGGTCACCGCCCAGGCCGCCCGCCGCTTTGGCTACATGCCGGAGGAGCGGGGGCTGTACCCCAAGATGTCAACCGCCGAGCAGGTCTCCTACCTGGGGATGTTGCACGGTTTGGACCGCGCCACCGCCCAGGGCAGGGCCATCGAGCTGCTGCGGATTCTCGGCCTGGAGCCCCGGGCATATGACCCGGTGGAGAAGCTGTCGCTGGGCAACCAGCAGCGCGCCCAGATCGCCGCCGCCCTTGTCCACGATCCAGACGTGCTGATCCTGGACGAGCCGTTCTCCGGGCTGGACCCCCTCGCCGTGGAATCCGTCATGGGCCTGCTGAGCAAGTTCGCTGATCGCGGCGCTGCCGTGCTGTTCTCCTCCCACCAACTCGACCTGGTTGAGCGGATCACCGACAGTTTGGCGATCATCGCGGCCGGCCGGATCAGAGCGGCCGGTTCGCGAGCGGACCTGATAGCCGCACACGCCCCGCCCAGCTACGCACTTCAGGCCGCTGACCTGGACTGGGTCGCCACCGCGCGCGGCGTCTCCAACGTCGCCAAGCAGCCTGGTCAAGTCAGTTTTCAAGCCGACGATGCCGCCGCCCAAGAAGTCCTGCGCCTCGCCGTGGCCCGTGGTCCGGTTGTCAGCTTCGGCCCGGTGGTGCCCAGTTTGGCGGAGATTTTCAAGGACGTGGTTGAGCCGGCTGGTCCGGCAGCGAATTTGCAGGAGGCAACAGCATGAAAACCAAACAGAATGGCCCACGGCGTCGGTACACGCCCGTCGCGCTACCAACAGGTCCGTTCTCCGAGCCGGCTGCCCCGAGTTTTGCTGCCGCCACATGGATGGTGGCTCGGCGCGACATGACGGCAACAGCCAAGTCCAAGTCATTCATTATCTCCACTGCTATCACTTTGATCTGCATATTGCTGGCTTTTGTCATAGTCTCGGCGGTGAGCAGTGATTCACCAGGACCGTTAGCCGGCCTGGCCGATGACACTGAACTGCTCAAAGTTGCTGTTGTGGGGGAGCAGGAAGACGTTGTCACCCAGATTCCAGGTCTGGAGCTTGTGGAGGCGGCTGATTCGGAAGCGGCCACTGAAATGGTGCGCTCAGGAGAGGTTGAAGCCGCCATCTTGGCGCCGGCGGTTGCCGGCAACCCACTGCAGGTGGTGGGTGATGAAACAGTGCCTGACCAGGTGGTTGACGGTTTGACGTCCATGCCGGAGGTGCTGCTGCTCAACCCGCCGCGCGTGGCCGAGATGGCCCGGTATTGGCTGTCGCTGGCATTCGGGATTCTGTATCTGATGCTCGGGGCAATGTATGGGCAGATGATCGCCATGAATACTGTGGTGGAAAAGCAGACCCGTATTGTTGAAATCCTGTTGGCCGCTGTGCCGACCCGCGCAATGCTGGCCGGGAAGATCATTGGCGGATCCATTCTGGCCGTGGGCGAGACCGTGGCGATTGTTGGCGTGTGCTACCTGGGCATGCGGATGAACAACATGACGTCCTGGCTGGAATTGGTGACGGCGCCAATGTGGTGGTATGTCGCATTCTTCCTGGTTGGATTTGTGATGTATGCGTCAATGTTCACCGCCGCAGGGGCAATGGTTTCCAGGACGGAAGACTTGGGCGGCGCGTCTACGCCGATCATCATGTTGGTGATGGCGCCATACTTCCTGGTGTTGGCGCTCAACGGGTCAGACACTGCCATGACAATCATGTCCTACGTGCCGTTCACATCCCCGGTGGCGATGCCTGTGCAACTTGTGATTGGCGATGCCGGACCCATCCAAGCGGTGATCTCGCTGGCAATTCTGGCGGTCACCGCCGTGGGTATTGGCGCCGGAGCGGCGCGCATCTACGCCAACTCCGTGCTCCAGACCGGGTCCCGGCTCAAGCTGCGCCAAGCCTTCGGTTCCAAGCCGGCGGCCAGGGCCGCAGTGTGAGTGCACCGAGGCACCTGTTCCTGATGCGACAATAGGGCCCATGTCCAACCCCGAATCGCGTGCGTTCTCCGGGATCCAGCCCACAGCGGACTCACTTCACCTCGGCAACTACCTCGGAGCGCTCGTCAACTGGGTGGCGTTCCAGGACAAGTTCGAGTGCGTCTACTGCGTGGTGGATCTGCACTCACTGACCGTGGGTCCTGACCCAGCCGCCATCCGTGAGCGCACACGGCGCACCGCCGCACAAATGCTGGCCGTCGGGATTGACCCGACCCGCTCCATTCTGTTTGTCCAGTCCCACGTCCCGCAGCACACTGAACTCACCTGGTTGCTCAACTGCATCACCGGATTCGGCGAGGCTTCCCGAATGACGCAGTTCAAGGACAAGTCCTCCCGGCGCGGCTCTGAAGGCACCACCGTGGGTCTGTTCGACTATCCCGTCTTGATGGCGGCAGACATTTTGCTCTATGACGCCGCCATCGTACCTGTGGGGGAGGATCAGCGGCAGCATCTGGAACTGTCTCGCGACCTCGCTACCAGGCTGAACACTCGCTATGGTGAGGGGACCGTCATCGTACCGGAGCCTTATATTGTGGCGGCTACGGCTAAGATCCAAGACCTTCAGGATCCTACTGCGAAAATGAGCAAGTCCGGCAATCCAGGCGGGATTCTGGAACTGTTGGATTCGCCTAAGGTGCTGGCCAAACGGATCAAATCGGCTGTTACCGATGGTGAGACGGAGATCCGGTTTGACCCGGCAAAAAAGCCGGGCATATCCAATTTGTTGACCATCTATTCGGCGTTGACCGGCCGCAGCATCGACGCGATTGTCCAGGAGTACCAGGGCAAGATGTACGGCCACCTGAAGGTCGATCTAGCCGAGATTGTCGTTGAGGCGTTCACCCCGATCCGCGAGCGGACCGAGCAGTACTTGGCCGAGCCTGAGACCCTGGATGCCATCCTGGCCGAGGGTGCGGAGCGGGCAGGGAGGATTGCCCAACAGGTCTACGGGCGGGTTGCTGATCGATTCGGTCTGCTGCCCCCACGCCGCCACACCACCAGCCATGCCAGTGCCTAGCGCGGGTTGCGGAGCCGCCCCCGCCCCAGCTCACCGGTGCGTAGGCGTCGCCATAGCGGTTCCCGAGCCGTGGGCGGGCCAACTGCGCCTAGCCCGTGCCTCCTACGGTGACGTCCAGGCCGAGTTTGTGCCGCCCCACGTCACACTGGTACCGCCAACCCGGATTGCCGCGGCCAAGCTCGATGAGGTCGAGGCGTTTGTGCGCGCCGCCTGCAACCCGCACGCGGCGTTCACCATGCACCTGCGCGGCACCGCCACGTTCCGTCCGGTCTCGCCCGTGGTCCACATCCAGGTGGTGCGCGGTGTGTCGAATTGCGAGCAGCTGGAACGTGACCTGCGGGCCGGCCCGCTCGCCCAGGAGTTGTCCTTCCCGTACCACCCGCACGTGACCGTTGCCCAAGGTGTGCCCGATGCCGAACTCGACCGAGCGTTCGCAGAGCTGGCCAGCTTCGAGTCCATCTTCCCGGTACGCCAGGTCCAGTTGTTCGCCCAACTTCCTGATGAGACCTGGCAGACCGTCAGCCAGATTGAGCTGCGAAACCAAGACTGACCGCGCCGCGGGTACCCTTGGCGCGTGAGTCCAGTGATCCCGTATTTTCGCGCGATTGTCCCTGCGGGTGGGGCGGGCACTCGCCTTTGGCCCATGTCGAGGCGACACAGCCCAAAGTTCCTGCTTGACCCATTTGGCGCTGGCCGGTCGCTGCTCCAGGCGACGTGGGACAGGTTGGTCCCGCTGGCCGGCTCGGACGGGGTCGTGGTGGTGACCGGAGAGGCACACGCCGCTGACGTGCGCGAGCAGCTGCCGCCATCGGCGGAGGTCTTTGCAGAACCCGCACCGCGGGATTCCATGCCCGCCATCGGACTGGCCGCCGCGGTGATGGCCCGCCGCCAGCCCAACGCAACCATCGGTTCGTTTGCCGCGGACCATCTAATCTCCGATGTCCCGGCTTTCACGGCGTCGGTGCGCCGCGCAATCGAGGCTGCCCACGAGGGTTTTGTAGCCGTGATTGGAATCCGTCCAGCCGGGCCGTCCACAGCATTTGGTTATATCCAAGAAGGTGATCCGCTGTCCGGTTTGGAAGCCAAAGCGGTCCGCAGCTTTACCGAAAAGCCGGATGCTGCCACCGCGGAGTCCTACCTTGCCAGCGGCGAATACCGCTGGAATGCCGGGATGTTTGTGGCCAGGGCGCGCACCCTGATGGACCATTTGGAAGAGTTCCAGCCTGCACTGGCTGCCGGCCTGGAAACCATCGCCAGGTCCTGGGATACGGCTGATCGGTGCCAAGTGATGGCCGAGATCTGGCCTGACTTGCCAGGTATCGCAATAGACCACGCCATAGCCGAGCCGCTGGCGTCCCTGGGCGGTATGGCTGTGGTGGACGGCGATTTCGATTGGGACGACATCGGCGATTGGCGCTCCATAGGAAACCTAACCCCTCCCGCCGCCGATGGCGTCCGTCACCTTCCCCCTCCAGGTGACCCGACAGGATCTGTAGTTGTGGATT
Organism: Bifidobacteriaceae bacterium; assembly: GCA_031255835.1. Taxonomy (GTDB): domain Bacteria; phylum Actinomycetota; class Actinomycetes; order Actinomycetales; family WQXJ01; genus JAIRRT01. The sequence goes on from JAIRRT010000102.1 coordinate 6,860, forward strand.
CGCCCGATTCGATGATCGTGTCCCAAAACGGCCGAATGGTGGCCGTGGTCGGAATCCCGGGGGCCGTCATCGTCGATACTCCTGATGCGCTGCTTGTGACAACCCAGGCTCACACCCAGCAAATCAAACAGGTGGTGGAGGACCTGACCGCTCGCTCCCGCACCGACCTCCTATGACACCGCCCCCCACCCCTCTGCAACACAGCGCCCCAACCGGAGGACCTGCGCCATCGTGGCCTTCCTGGCGGCTGTAACCGGCCTGGTAGGCGCTTGGTTCAGCAACACCCCGGGCTACTGGCCCTAGTCCAGGCCCAACCTGCGGGGTTGTTGGGGGGCTACAAAATGGGGTGGGAGGGTTTGGGGTCGGGGATTTTGAGGGGAGCTGGGGATCTACGGTTGGGGGGTGGTGTTTGCTCGGGTTCTGATTGCCAATCGGGGGGAGATTGCTGTCCGCGTGGCGCGGGCCTGCAAGGATGCGGGGTTGCGGTCCATCGCGGTGTACGGGAGCGAGGACCGCGACGCGCTGCACGTCCAGCTCGCTGATGAGGCGTTTTCTCTGGGCGACGGCCCAGTTGGGGACACGTACCTGAACATCGACCGCCTGCTCGACATCGCCCACCGGGCTGGGGCGGACGCCGTCCACCCGGGGTACGGCTTCGGGTCCGAATCGGCTGAGTTTGCCCGCCGCGTCCAGGATGCGGGGTTGACCTGGATTGGCCCGCCGCCCGCCGCCATCGCCGCTTTGGGGGACAAGGTCCAGGCCCGTGCCATCGCCAAAGCCGTCGGCGCAACCCTGCTCCCAGGCACCGACCGCCCAATCGACACCGCCGATGCCGTACGCGACTTCGCAGGTCAGCACGGCTTTCCGCTTATGGTCAAGGCGGCCCACGGCGGCGGCGGACGCGGCCTGCGGGTGGTCCGCGCACCTGAGCAGATTGACGAGGCCTTCGCCTCCGCAGCCCGCGAGGCCAAGGCCAGCTTCGGGCGGGCGGAGTGCTTCATCGAGCGGTACATCGACGCCCCGCGTCACATCGAGACCCAGTGCCTGGCAGACGCCCACGGCACCGTCGCCGTGCTCAGCACCCGCGACTGCTCCATCCAGCGCCGCCACCAAAAGCTGATCGAGGAGGCCCCCGCCCCCTTCCTTCCGCCGCACATCGCCGCGGAGCTTGCCCGCGTCTCGCGCGCCGTCCTGCGCGAAGTCGGCTACGTTGGCGCCGCGACAGTCGAGTTCCTGGTGTGGACGGACGATGTCGAGTCCCCCACAACCCTAGGCACCCCAACCACCCATGCCGCGTTCTTGGAGGTGAACGCGCGCCTCCAGGTTGAGCACCCTGTCACCGAGGAGATCTGCGGGATTGACCTGGTGCGGGAGCAGTTTCGGATCGCCGCGGGGGAGGCGTTGGGCTACGAGGATCCGCCAACATTCGGCCACGCCATCGAGTGCCGCATCAACGCTGAGGACCCAGCGGCCGGATTCGCGCCCAGCCCCGGCCCGCTGAACCGCCTGCGCCTGCCGGGCGGCCCCGGGGTGCGGCTCGACTTCGGGTTTGTGCAAGGCGACAGGGTCTCGGCCAGCTTCGATTCGATGCTGGGAAAGATCGTGGTGCGCGGCCGCGACCGCACCCAGGCCATCGAGCGCATGGCCCGAGCGCTGGCCGAGCTGGAGGTTGGCGGTGTGGCCACCTCGACTGGCGTGCTAAGCGACATCATCGTCCACCCAGCATTTGCCGCCGATGCCGCCAGCAAGTTCGCAGTTCACACACGGTTTGTCGAGACCGAACTGGACCCACCCCTCGCCGCCACCACCCCGCCCACCTTGGCCGATGCGTCCGAGGAGGTCCAGCCGACAGGACGTGTGGTGGTGGAGGTTGGCGGCAAGCGGTTCGAGGTGGTGCTGCCAGCTGGCCTGATCCGCGCCGCGACCCCAACATCGATCCGCCGCCCGCCCCGCCCGCCGCGCCGGCAGGCCCCAGCCGGTGCCGCCGGTCCGGCCAACCCAGACGGCTCGGTGGTGGCGCCGATGCAGGGTGTCATTGTCCAAGTCCCGGTCAGCGAGGGCGAGATGGTCCAGGCCGGCCAAACACTCGTGGTGCTGGAGGCGATGAAGATGGAGCAACCGCTGGCCGCCCCCAAAGCCGGCACCGTGCGCGGCCTGACAGCCCGGCCTGGAGAAAAGGTTGCCGCCGGCACGGTCCTGCTGCACCTAGACGCCTAGCGGACGCGTGATTCAGACGCTCATCTAGACCAGCTCGGTCAGCTCGTCAACCACACAATCCGCACCCGCGGACACAAGCTGCTCGGCCCCGGCCCCGCGGTCCACCCCCACCACCAGCCCAAATCCACCCGCCCGCCCGGCTGCCACGCCGGCCACTGCATCTTCCACCACCGCCGCGGCACCGGGCGCTACACCCAACAATTGGGCGGCGTGGCAGAACGTATCGGGCGCCGGCTTTCCTGGCAGCTGCGCCTCACGGGCCACCTGTCCGTCCACCACCACCTCGAAGAATCGATCCAGCCCCGCCGCAGCGAGAACGGGGCGAGCGTTCATCGAACTGGACACCACCGCCAACTCCTTGCCCGCCCCGGCCAGCCGCTCCAAAACCGCAACTGTCCCAGGGAACGGATCAACGCCATCGGCGGCCAGGCTTGCGGCGAAAAGGGCGTTCTTGCGGTTGCCCAACCCGGCAACGGTCAGGGCGTCAGGGGGATCGGCAGGGGTGCCGGGCGGCAGGGTGATTCCGCGCGAATCCAGCAGGTCACGCACCCCTTCATAGCGCGGCTTGCCGTCAATGTGCCGGTAGTAGTCCTCCTCGCGGTACGGCGCCGCACCGCGCTCGGCCAGCACCGGACCGAACAGCGCGGCCCAGGCCCGGCGGTGCACCTCAGCCGTGGGAGTCAGCACGCCATCCAGGTCAAACAGCACGGCCGCCAGCTCGGCCACCCGAGCAGGCAGGTTCACAGCGCACCTTCGATCAATCCGGCCAGCTCCTCCGGCGCGTACCACAGCAGGTCAAGCTCCCAAAGCCGCTCAGCCGCCGCGGCGTCGCCTGCCAGGGCGCCGGCTACGTCATCGGCGGCTGACGGCTCATCAACATGAATGGCGGCAACCGCAGACCACCCCACTTCCCCCTCCAGGACGATGCCGGCCGGATGGTTCTCCTGGCCCGCGGGCTTGGCGGTTTGCCTGGCTGGGACGTCAGCCGCCAACACCACCCGGCGCAACGGCACCGAATCCCCACGGCCTGTCAACTGCTCAAGTGAGGCGTCAACCGCGGCCAGAAAGGCGGCGAATTCCAGTGCCTCCGTATCGTGTTCATCCAGTTCAAGCTGCAATTCCTGCGTCGCTGCGAACGCTTGGGCGGCACTGATGCTTTGGCCGCGAAGGTCAGCGAACGTGGCCGGAATGTAGACGCGCACGGTCATTTAGTCTGCCACGCGGCCCCGATCAGTGGGATAGGTTCTGTCGGGTGAGCAACGCAAAGCGGGGCAAGAGCCAGTCAACAACCGCCACACCACCAGCCGGCGGTCTGCCCGTTGGGCGCATCGCGGTGGTCAACGTCGGTCCGGCAATCGAGGGTGGGCGGTGGCCGGCCCGCGCCGTAGTGGGCGAGGCCGTCGAGGTGACCGCCACCGTGTTCCGCGAGGGTCACGAGCTGGCCGGCGCAACAGTGGTGCTGATGGACCCAACCGGCCGCCCCACTTCCCGCCGCACGATGACGCCCCTGGGCCAAGGCCTTGACCGCTGGCATGCCGATGTGGTTCCCAATCAAACTGGCGAATGGTCATTTGTGGTGGAGGGTTGGGCCGATCCAATTGGCAGTTGGCGTCACGATGCCGCCATAAAGGTTCCAGAGGGAATCGACACCGAGCCGATGTTGGAGGCTGGAGCAGATCTGCTGGCCGAGGCCGCGAAGAATCCAGAATTGACCCCGGCTGAGGCCGAGTTGCTCAAGGCCCGCGCCAGCCTGATGCGCCAGGTTGGGGGAGACCCAATGGACCGGCTTGCTGCGGCCCGCAGCGAGGACGTGTTGGACATTTTGCAGCGACATCCTTTGCGCCGAATGGTGACTGCCTCTCAAGGCTACGGTCTGCGAGTGTCGAATGAGAAGGCGCTTGTAGGGTCTTGGTATGAGATTTTCCCGCGGTCCATCGGTGCGCGTTTCACACCGAAAGACGGATGGGTCTCTGGGACGTTGCGGACAGCTGCCGATGGGCTCGACAGAATTGCTGCCATGGGTTTTGACGTGCTGTACTTGACGCCGGTTCACCCCATTGGCACAACATTCCGCAAAGGCCGCAACAATGCGTTGACGGCTTTGCCTGGCGATCCAGGATCACCCTACGCGATCGGATCACCCGAAGGTGGCCATGATGCGATTCACCCTGACCTGGGTGACTTTGCCGACTTCGATGCCCTGGTGGCCAGGGCGCAGGAGCTGGGCATGGACGTTGCGCTCGATCTGGCGTTGCAGTGCTCACCGGACCACCCCTGGGTGTCGCAGCACCCTGACTGGTTCTCCAAGCGGCCAGATGGCACCATTGCCTATGCGGAGAATCCCCCCAAGAAGTATCAGGATATCTACCCACTGAACTTCGACAATGACCCTGAGGGGATCTACGCCGAGATCAAACGGATCTGCGAGCTGTGGATATCCCACGGAGTAAAGATTTTCCGGGTGGACAACCCGCACACCAAGCCGCTGCCCTTCTGGGAGAGGCTGATCGGTGAAATCAACGCCGCTCATCCCGATGTCGTGTTCCTGGCTGAGGCCTTCACCCGCCCGCCAATGATGCACACACTCGCTCTGGTAGGGTTCCAGCAGTCATACACTTATTTTGCCTGGCGCAACACAAAGACCGAAGTGATTGAGTATCTGGAGGAGTTGTCCGGCAAATGGGCGTCGTTTATGCGTCCAGCGTTGTGGCCCACCACCCATGACATTCTCACGCCCTTCATGCAGTGGGGCGGCGAGCCAGCCTTTGTTCTGCGTGCAGTCCTGGCTGCCACCGGGGCGCCAACCTGGGGTATCTACTCCGGCTATGAACTGATAGAAAACGTTGCGCGGCCCGGTTCGGAAGAACAGATCGACAACGAGAAGTACGAGTTCAAGCCACGCGATTTCTCAGCCCCAGTTGCCCAAAAGATGACCCGCCTGCTCGGTGAGCTGAACCGGATCAGGCGGGCCCACCCAGCGCTGAGGCGCCTGCGGGGGCTGACCATCCATCCGACATCGGACGATGCGACTGTCTGCTTCTCGCGGCGGGTGGCCGGCTGCGGCGAGGCGAGCGACGGGGGTGCCAGCGGGGATGGTGAGGACACCGTCATCGTCGTTGTGAACTTGGATGCGAAGACTGTTCGCGAGGGAATGATCTACCTAGATATGGCCGCACTCGGATTGAGTGAAGACGCGGTATTCGACGCTTATGACGAGCTGACAGGGGCGGTCTACCAGTGGAATCGCAGTCCATTTGTTCGCCTGGACCCGTGGGTCAACCCGGCTCATGTGATCCACGTGCGCCCGCGGTAGGCCGCAAATAGGGACCAAGGAGCGTCTTGCGGGGGTCCTGGTCGATGCTACGGTGCCGCAATGGGGAAAACACAACCTGAACCGCAAGCCGTGAACTCTGCGACCCTCGCCGCCGTCGCGAGCGGCACATACTACGATCCGCATTCCGTGCTAGGGGGGCACCTTGCGGACGGAGTGGTGACGCTGCGAGCGCTGCGCCCGTTGGCCGATGCCGTTGCCTTCATCACGCCAGATGCTCGCCATGAGGCGTTTCACGAGCAGGACGGCATCTGGGTGGCCGCCTTTGCCAGCGAGGTGGTGCCTGACTACCGGGTTGAGGTGGTCTATGGCGGGATGCGCAACCTGACAGATGATCCGTATCGGTTCCTGCCGACCGTGGGAGAGCTGGACCTGCATCTGATTGCCACGGGGCGCCATGAGAGGTTGTGGGATGCACTTGGGGCACGGCTGAAGACGTTCCCGTCTGTGATGGGTGAGGTGCACGGCACATCGTTCTCCGTGTGGGCGCCCAACGCGCAGGCTGTTCGGGTGGTGGGGGATTTCAACTCCTGGACCTCTGGGGCAACCGCCATGCGTTCGCTTGGCGCCTCTGGCGTGTGGGAGGTGTTTGTGCCCGGGGTTGGGGTAGGCACCAGGTACAAGTATGAGCTGCACACCAGGGACGGCTCCTGGCTGCAGAAGGCCGATCCAATGGCCCGGGCCACCGAGGTTCCGCCGGCCACCGCTTCAGTGGTGACGCACGCCATCCACGAGTGGTCTGACGCGGCCTGGTTGGAGCGGCGCGCCAAGACGAACGCTCACCTCGGTCCGATGAGCATCTATGAGGTTCACGTCGGCTCTTGGCGTGAGGGGTTGGGCTACCGGGAACTGGCGGAGGAATTGCCTGGCTATGTGGCCGATTTGGGCTTCACCCACGTCGAGTTCATGCCCGTGGCCGAGCATCCGTTTGGCGGTTCTTGGGGCTATCAGGTGACGTCCTACTATGCGCCGACCGCCCGCTATGGCACCCCTGATGATTTCCGCTACCTGGTGGACAAACTCCACCAGGCCGGCATTGGAGTCATCCTCGATTGGGTTCCGGCTCACTTCCCCAAAGATGCGTTTGCGCTTGCCCGGTTTGACGGGACCGCCCTGTATGAGTACCCCGATCCGCAGCGCGGTGAGCACCCCGATTGGGGAACGCTTGTCTTCAACTATGGGCGCACCGAGGTGCGCAACTTCCTGATGTCCAACGCTACATATTGGATGGAGGAGTTCCACGCCGATGGCCTGCGGGTGGACGCCGTTGCCTCAATGCTCTACCTGGACTATTCACGTGGTCCTGGCCAATGGAGCCCCAACGCCTATGGTGGCCGGGAGAACCTCGAGGCCATCAACATGCTCCAGGAGGTCAACGCAACGGCCTACAAGCGGACCCCCGGAATCATCATGGCGGCAGAGGAATCAACATCGTGGCCTGGGGTAACAGCCCCAACCAACGTGGGCGGCCTGGGGTTCGGGCTGAAGTGGAACATGGGCTGGATGAATGACACGTTGCGCTATTTGTCCGAGGATCCGGTGAACCGCCGCTACCACCACGGCGAGGTCACATTCTCCATGGTGTATGCGTTCTCTGAGCATTTCGTGTTGCCTTTGTCGCATGATGAGGTGGTTCACGGAAAGGGCTCGCTGTACTCCAAGATGCCGGGCGATCCGTGGCAGAAACTGGCTGGCGTGCGGGCGTTGCTGGCCTATCAGTGGTCTCATCCAGGCAAGCAGTTGGTGTTCATGGGTTCAGAGTTTGCCCAGGAGCAGGAATGGCATTCTGAAGGGTCTCTGGACTGGTGGCTGTTGGACCGGGCGGACCACCGTGGCGTCATGACGCTGGTGCGGGACCTCAACGCTTTGTACAAGAGCCATCCGGCGCTTTGGGCGGAGGACTTCGATTCGGCCGGTTTCCAGTGGATCGATTCGAATGATTCAGGCCGCAACATTCTTTCCTATGTCCGCAAAGCGCCCGATGGCGGACAGGTCGCCGTGGTGGTCAACTTTGCCGGCACCCCCCATGAGGGATACCGCCTTGCCCTGCCGCGCGGCGGGGACTGGCTGGAGCTGCTCAACACCGATTCTCAGGTGTATGGCGGCTCCGGGGTTGGCAACCTGGGCCGGGTCCACGCCGAGGAGATCCCCTGGTCAGGCTTGGAACACTCCGCCCAGGTGCGCATCCCGCCGCTTGGCGCAGTGTTCTTTGCCCCAGCCAACGGCTAGCCGGAAGCGCCAGCTGGGGGAACGCCATCGGCCGGGGGTGCGCCACCGTCTGGGAAGCCGCCGCCATCGGGGAACTCGCCACCTCCAGGGAACCCGCCACCACTGGTGAATCCGCCGCCGCCTCCTGCCGGCGGGCCACCGAACGCGGCAAACCCTCCACCAGCCACGTCACCCTCGGTGATGCTCAACGCGGTCAGGCCGCTGGAGCCGTCCTCACCCGGCGTCCCCATCACGGTGACGGTATCGCCCGGCTGAAGATCGCCCGCCTCACCAGTGTCGATGTGCAGCACCGACGTCGAATCGGTCAGCGTGACCGTGGATTCGGTGCCATCCTCGTTCTTGACCGTCAGGCTGTCACCGTCAACCGCGGTGACCTCGCCCCGCACGGCGCCAGCGCGCATCGCCTGCCCCATCCCGCCGGTCTGCGCGCGCTGGAGGAAGCCGCCGCGACCCGGGTCCGGCGCCGTGGCCCGCCCCACTCCGAACCCTCCGCCAAACACCGCCCCCACAGCCACAACCCCCGCGAGCACCCAAGTCAATACCGGTCGCTTCTTCTGCCCTCCCAACGGTGGAATGGACGATGGCGCCGCCGCCAAGACATCGAGCGGCTGGTTGTTGGGTGGGTTTGCATTGTCGGGTGAAACAGGATTGGACATGATGTGCCTTTCTAATCGTGGCGCAGAGCCTCAACAGGAGTTAGTAGGGAGGCGCGAATGGCGGGATAGCCGCCAAAGAACACGCCGATGGCAATGGACACCCCGGCGGCCAACAGCACCGACCCGGCAGAAATCACTGGGCGGGTGCCCATGATTTCGAAATGGCTGGCCGCGATGGCTGCCGCCACCCCGAGCCCACCGCCGGCCAGGGAAAGAATGGTTGCCTCAAGGACAAACTGACCCGAGATTGCAGCGCCCGTGGCGCC
>JAIRRT010000165.1 GCA_031255835.1 Bifidobacteriaceae bacterium
GCCGAGACAGCGGGTGGAGTTGCTTGAGCCGGAACCGCAGGCGCCGCATCCGCTCCGGCGAGCGCGCCTGAGTCCTGCGCCGGGGCATACGTCGGCGCAGGCAGGGGCTGCCGCGAAACTGCTGGGGGAGTGGGGGGACGGGGAAGCGCGGGCGCCGGGGTGTCGGAGATGTGGCGACCTTGAGGGGCCGCCTCGCCAATCGCCCCGGCCGCATCCGTTGGTGGTGGTGGGGGCTCGGGGGTCGGGATCGAGGGTTGGCCTCCCGCAGGGGTCACCGGGAGCCAGGAAGGGGCGAGCGACGGGGTCAAGGGCGCGGCGGCATCGTCGGCATGGGTTGGCACTGGGGCAATGGGGACTGTCTCATCCAAAGGATTTCGCTCCAGCAACTCAGGTCCCGCACCACCCGCACCACCCGCACCACCCGCACCCGCACCAACTGGCTCTATGGTCGCCAATGGGTCCCCGGGGTGGACTGTGGCGTCTTGGGGGGCGAGGATGGCCAGGAGGGTTCCGGCTATTGGGCTGGGGATCTCGGTGTCGACTTTGTCGGTCGAGACCTCGACTATCGGCTCGTCTGCGGCAACGGTATCGCCCGCGGCCTTGAGCCAGCGGATCACGGTCGCCTCGATGACACTTTCGCCCAGGCCGGGCATCGGCACGGTGGTGGACATTTCGCTAATCGATCCTTCCTATGGAGCCTGGGTGTCACCCATGGGTGTGGAGCGGCTTGCCGGCCAGCGCCAGCAGCGCCTCGCCGATCACCTCACCCTGGGTGGGGTGTGCGTGGATAAGGGGGGCTACGTCATCGGGCAGCGCCTCCCACTCGACAATCAGGCGCGCCTCGCCAACCAGCTCGCCCACGCGCGCGCCCACCAGGTGGATGCCGAGCACCGGCCCGTCAACCAGGCGAACCGTCTTGACCATCCCGGACGTCCCGAGCACGAGCGAACGCGCGTTACCGCCCAGGGTCTGGGTCTCGGTGGCGATCCGCTCGGCGCCGTACGCACGCACCGCCGCCTCCTCGGTCAGCCCAACCGACGCAACCTCAGGATCGCTGTACACCACGCGCGGAATGTTCGCGTCCACCAGCGGCGGCGGGGTCTGGCCCGCAATCCGCTCCGCAACCGCGACCCCGTGCGCAAACCCGCGGTGCGCCAGCTGCGGCCCGCGCACAATGTCGCCAATTGCCCAGATGTCGCCGATGCCGGTGCGGCACTGCCCATCGACGATGACGTACCCGCCCTGCACATCCACCCCCACCTCGCGCAGGCCAAGCCCTTCGGTGTTGGGCACGCGGCCGACGGCGACCAGCAGGATGTCGGTGTCCAGCGTCTCGCCGTCGGATTGGGCTACGTGCACGCCGGTTTCATCCTCGGTCACGGCTGTGAGCTGGGTGTTTGTCTTGATGTTGATGCCGCGGCGCTTGAGGGCGCGCTCGATGGCCTTGGACGTGGCCTCGTCCTCGTAGCACAACAGGCGGGGGGTCGCCTCGATCACGGCGACCTGCGCGCCGAGCGAGCGCCACAGCGAAGCGAACTCCACCCCGATCACCCCGCCGCCCAAAATCACCGCGGTGCGAGGGATCCACTCCATGCCAAGTGCCTGGTCAGAGCTGATTACGTGCCCGGCAATCTCGATCCCCGGAGGCAGCGCGGGCCGGGCGCCGGTGGCGAGCACAATGTGCTGGGCGGTGTGGGTTTCGGTGCCGACTTGGACCGTGTGGGCGTCCAGCAGGGTGCCAAAACCGGTGATCGTGTTGACGCCGCGGGCTTTGAGCAGGCCGGTGAGCCCGCGGTGCAGCTGGTTGACCACCTTGCCCGCAAATGAGTTGACCTCGACGATGTCGATTCCCTCAAGTGTGGCGTGGACCCCCAGTTTGGGTGCTGCGCGGATGGTGTCGGCAGCCTCCGCGGCGTGCAGCAGGGCTTTGGTTGGTACGCAGCCGCGGTGCAGGCAGGTGCCGCCTACCTTCTCGGCTTCGATCAGTGTTACGGACAGCCCAAGTCCGGCGGCCCGAAGGGCGCACGCATATCCGGCGCTGCCCGCTCCAAGGATGACGACATCGGCATCGAAATCGGGGCTTGACACGTGTTTGGCACTCCTCGGATGGGGTGTAGGTGAAGCGGAGCCCGAAGTTGGGCCCGGTATCTATCCTGGCACGCCCGGCGCCTCACCGCCCACAGCAACAACGGCGGCGTGGTGGGTTGTAGGGTGTGGCGCCATGGGTTTGTTCTCTCGGCGGTCCAAGCGGGCCGAGGTTGGGGAGACGTCGAGTCGCGGTGAGCGCCGCGCCACAATCGAACACCTGGCCGATTTCGTGGCCAGCCGGGTTGGCGTCGAGGCGTACATCGAACCGCCCAACAACCAGACCCAGACCACGATTCTGCTGATTGCGACAACGGGGGAGTGGACTCGGCGGAAAGTACCGGATGCTCGCGCCGCGCGGGCCGTTGCGCAGGAGCTCAACATCCCGATCTATGACGTCAACTTCACCGGCTACCCCCAGCGCTTCCGCGACTGGAACGCCGCCAAATGGGGCCGCCAGTAGGGGGTGGCTAGTAGGCGGGGCTAGTAGGCGGGGACTGTTGGGGTGTGGGGGAGGGACTCCAGCAGGATTACCAGGGCGATCATCGCGGCGGCTGCTGGCCAGATGCCCAGCCCCAACCAGGCCGATCGCGCGACCGCGAGGAGCCGCAGTAGTGACACCAGACCGGCCCAGCG
>JAIRRT010000174.1 GCA_031255835.1 Bifidobacteriaceae bacterium
GGCGGGGGTGGGTAGACTTGGGGGGCCGTGACTGGCGAGTTGGATGGGACACCATCGGGGAGCGGCATCGGTACTGCGACCGCCTGGCCGGACGCCTGGGTTGGGCGGCGGAGCGGCGTGGAGCGCGCCACCGGCCCAAAGGAGAATCGATGACAAGTCCAGATCCCATTACAAATCCAGACCCAATGACAAGCCCGCTTTCGCTGGTTGATCCGGAGATTGCTGCTGTGTTGGCGGGGGAGCTTGAGCGGCAGCGTGAGACGCTGGAAATGATCGCCAGTGAGAACTTTGTGCCGTGCGGCGTGCTTCAGGCGCAGGGTTCCGTTCTGACCAATAAGTACGCTGAGGGTTATCCCGGGGCGCGCTATTATGGCGGCTGCGAGCAGGTAGATATTGCTGAGAATCTCGCCATATCCCGCGCCAAGACCCTATTCGGCGCGAATTACGCTAACGTCCAACCACACTCGGGCGCTCAGGCCAACGCTGCTGTCCTGTCCGCCCTGATGGAACCGGGCGAAACCCTGCTTGGCCTGCGGTTGGACCACGGCGGCCACCTCACCCACGGAATGAAGCTCAACTTCTCCGGGCGCCTTTACAACGTTGCCGCCTATGGTGTCAATCATTCCACAGAACGGATAGAGCCCGATGACGTCCGTGCAGCCGCCCTTGAACACCGCCCTCGCGTAATTGTTGCCGGCTGGTCCGCCTATCCGAGGCATCTTGACTTTGCGGCATTCCGGGAAATCGCCGACGAGGTTGGCGCGGCATTGTGGGTCGATATGGCGCACTTCGCCGGATTGGTGGCAGCGGGATTGCATCCTAATCCCGTGCCAATTGCTGACGTCACATCAACCACAGTGCACAAGACCCTGGGCGGCCCCCGCTCGGGTCTGATTCTGGCGCGCGATTCAGAGCGCTATGCGCGCAAGTTGAACACAGCCGTTTTCCCGGGCCAACAAGGCGGCCCATTGATGCACGTTGTCGCGGCCAAAGCGGTGGCGTTGCGAATTGCCGCAACGCCGGAGTTCCGCGACCGCCAGGTCCGCACTCTGGCAGGCGCGCGCCTTTTGGCAGAGCGGCTCGGCGCGGATGACGTGGCCAAAGCCGGCGTATCGGTGCTGACTGGCGGAACCGACGTCCACCTTGTCCTGGTTGACCTGCGCAATTCCGCGCTGGACGGCAAACAAGCCGAGGACCTCCTTGAAGCCGTCGGCATCACCGTCAACCGCAACGCCGTGCCAAGCGACCCGCGCCCACCGCGCGTCACATCCGGCTTGCGGATCGGCACCCCCGCCCTCGCCACCAGGGGTTTTGGCGACGCAGAGTTCACCGAGGTGGCAGACGTGATTGCCCAAGCACTCCGCGACGGCCCCCTAGCCGACATCGCCGGACTGCGCGCACGCACCCGCCGCCTGGCCGACTCGTTCCCGCTCTACCCCGGGCTCGTGCAATGACCGCCCGCATCCTGGACGGCCGGGCCGCTGCCGCCGAGATAAGAGCGGACCTGACCAGGAGAGTTGCCGCCTTGCGGGACCGCGGCATAGTGCCCGGGCTCGGGACCGTGCTGGTGGGCAACGATCCCGCCTCGCGCGCCTACGTGGCCGGCAAGCATCGCGATTGCCAGGAAGTCGGCATCGCCTCCCTGAGGGTGGACCTCCCCGAGGAATCGTCACAGGAAGAGGTGATGGCCGGCATCGTAGGCCTCAACAAAGATCCTCAATGCACTGGTTTCATAGTGCAACTCCCCCTCCCAAAGCACATTGATCAGACAACAGCACTCGCCGCGGTCGCGCCGGAAAAGGATGCTGACGGGCTGCACCCGCGCAACCTGGGTGAGCTGGTGCTCAACGCGTCCGCCCCGCTGACCACGCCCATGCCATGCACGCCGCGCGGGATTGTGGAGCTGCTGCGCTGGGGCGGGCTCGATCTGGCGGGCAAGCACGTGGTAGTGGTGGGGCGCGGGGTCACGGTTGGGCGGTCCATTGGGCTGCTGCTCACGCGACGGGACATCAACGCGACGGTCACGCTCACGCACACCGGCACGCGCGATCTGCCCACCCTGCTGCGCGCGGCGGACGTGGTGATCGCGGCGGCCGGCGCGCCTGGCCTGGTCAAGCCGCAGGACATTGCGCCGGGGGCGGTTGTGGTGGACGTCGGGGTCACCCGCATTGCTCCCGCCGATGGCGGAAAGGCGCGTTTGGTGGGCGACGTCGCCCCGGGCGTCGCGGAGGTTGCCGGCTGGCTCTCGCCCAACCCCGGCGGCGTGGGCCCGATGACGCGTGCAATGCTCCTGACCAACGTGGTCGAGGCCGCGGAGCGAACGGCCCGGTAACCCGCCATGCCCGGCGCCCCCACCAACCCCCCCGCGCGGCGGCGGTATACGTTGCGGGGGATTGTTCAGGGGGTCGGGTTCCGGCCGCACGTGGCGCGCACGGCGGGGCGGTTCGCCGTGAGCGGTTGCTGCGGCAACGACGATGAGTCAGTGTTTATCGAGGTCACAGGCGCGCCGGACGAGATCGACCGGATGATCGCCGCCGTCTGCGCCGAGGCGCCGGCGCTCGCCAACATCCTCTCAGTCGAATGCGAACACCTGGAGCCAGAAGCCGACCCCCCCGCGCACTTCCGGATTGTCCCTTCGCGGCGGGCGCCGGGGGTGCCGACGCTGATCCCGCCCGACGCGGCGCCGTGCGCGGACTGCCTGGCCGAGATGGCGGATCCGACAAACCGCCGCTACCGCTACCCGTTCATCACCTGCACAAACTGCGGCCCGCGGCTCTCGATCATCCGCGACGTCCCATATGACCGCCCGCTCACCACCCTGGCCGCCTTCCCCATGTGCCCCGCCTGCCAGGCCGAATACTCCGACCCCACCAACCGCCGCTACCACGCCCAACCCATCAGCTGCTACGACTGCGGCCCCCACCTCTGGCTCCAGCGCCCAACCCCACCCCCACCCCAGGGTGACGTGCTGGGGGAGTGGTGGGACGGGATTGTCGGGGCGCGGGGGCTGCTGCGGGCGGGGGCGATTTTGGCGGTCAAGGGGATTGGCGGGTTCACGCTGTTTGCGGACGCGCGGAATGCGGCGGCGGTTGAGCGGTTGCGGCGGCGCAAGCGGCGGCCACACAAGCCGTTTGCGGTGATGGCGCCGGATTTGGCGACGGCTCGGCGGTTTGCCCGGCTTTCGCGCGAGCAGGAGCGGCTGTTGGCGGGGACCGAGCGCCCGATTGTGCTCGCGCCGATGGCGCCCGGCTACGATCTCGCCGCGGCCGTTGCGCCGGGGTTGGGCGATGTTGGCGTCATGCTGCCCTCGGCGCCGCTCCACTTCCTGCTGCTCGAGCCGGGCGACGTCATGGTCGCCACCAGCGCAAACATCTCCGCCGAGCCGCTGATCTACCGCAACGAGGACGCCGAGGCGGACCTGGCCGGGATTGTGGACGCGCTGCTCACGCATGACCGCCCCATCCACGTCCCCGTCGAGGATTCCGTCCTCATGGCCGATGGCGCAGCCGCCTCCCCCATCCGCCGCTCCCGCGGCTACGCCCCCCTCCCAGTCCCCCTCCCCCCACGCGCGCGGCGCGGGGGTTCTGTGCTGGCCGTGGGGGGCGAGTTGAAGAATACGTTCGCCATGACGCGGGGTGACATGGCATTTCTGTCAGCCCACATCGGCGATATGGGATCACTCGCGTGCCAGCGCGCGTTTGAGCGGTCGGTCGAGCAGATGCGCACTATGCACCGCCAGCCAATTGACCTACTGGTGGCCGATCTCCACCCCTCCTACGCCACATCCGCTTGGGCCGAGCGATATGCCGAGGTCAACGGCATCCCGCTCCTGCGCGTCCAGCACCACCACGCCCACGCCCTGAGCCTGCTGGCTGAGCACGGCGCCACCGGTCGGCGAGCCGCCATCGCCGTGTTCGACGGCACCGGATTCGGCCTTGACGGAACCGTTTGGGGCGGCGAGATTCTCACGCTCCCGCCGGACCCGCGCACCTTCCGCCGCGCCTGGCATCTGCCCCCATTCCTGCTGCCCGGCGGCGACTCCGCGATCCACCACCCCTGGAAGGTCGCCCTGTCCGTCCTAGCAACCTTCGCCCCCACCGCCGATGCCGTCCCCCACCTTTCCGCCGAAGCCTCACCAAACGAGATTGCCCTGGTCAAGTCGCAACTCGCCAGCGGAGTCGCGACCGTCGCGACCACCAGCGCCGGCCGACTGTTCGACGCCGCAGCCTCACTGCTCGGCGTCCGCCAGCACGTCACCTACGAGGCGCAAGCAGCAATGGAACTAGAGCGCCTAGCCCGAGAATGCCCCCACCAAACCTGCGCCAAAACCCAATTCCAAAACCTCCCAACCCTAATAAAAGCCACAGCCGCAGCAGCCAAAGGCGACCCCCCCGCCATCGTCGGTCCTGCCGGTGCTGCCCCGAACCCCACCGCACGCGCATGTGCGGCTCGGCGGTTCCATGCGGGTCTTGCGGGGATCGCGATGAGGGCGCTGATTCAGGTGGCCGCCGAATCGGACGCCGAGGTGCTCGGCCTGACCGGCGGGGTGTTCCAAAACCGCCTGTTCACAGCGGATTGCCTGGCCCACCTGGCGTCGGTGGACAAGCCCGTCCTGGTCCACCGCTTGGTCCCCGCCAACGACGGCGGCCTATCCCTAGGCCAAGCCCTAGCCGGCCACCTAGCCGCCGATGCCGCCGATGCCGACCTCAACTGCCCAAATCAAGCGAGTGAACCACCCGACAAAAGCACGTTTTGAGCACTTCCGGTCGCCCGGCTTCCCAGTCGTGGGGTGATGTGGGGTGGGGGCGGATTCGTGCTCAGGGGGCGGGTGCCGGTCGAGGTGGGGCGACCGGACGGCCAGTTGGGCAGGGGAGCCCGGGCTGCCAGGCCGGGCTCCCCGCCCGCACGGCCGGGCGGCCAGGTGGGGCGCCAACCCAAACCATCTACGGGAGGGACACCCCTACGGGAGGGCGGCCAGTTCTTCTGGGGTTAGGGTCAGGTCTACTGCGCTGATTGAGTCCAGGACTGAGGCTGGGCGGCGGGCGCCTGGGATTGGGATTACTCGGGGCGCCTTGGCTAGCTCCCAGGCTAGGACCACCTGCTGCGGCGAGACGCCGCGCCCTGCTGCCACCTGCTGGAACGCCTCGGCGCCGGCAACGGTCTTGGCTCGGCCGATCCCTCCTAGCGGGCTCCACGGCAGGAAGGCGATCCCCAGCTCGGCGCAAAGCTCAAGCTCGGTGCCGGAGGACAAAAACGCTGGTGAGAACTGGTTTTGCACCGCGTCCAGACGCCCGCCCAGGATCTCGCTCGCCTCGGCAATCTGCTGGCGGTTCACGTTGGACACCCCGGCCCGCACAATCACGCCATCGTCCAGGAGGTTGACCAGCGCGCCCACGGACTCGGCAAACGGCACATTCGGGTCTGGCCGGTGGTAGTAGAACAGGCCAATTGCCTCGACGCCAAGCGCCTTTGCGCTCGCCTGAGCGACCTCCTTGATGTGCTCTGGCCTGCCGTTTTGCTGCCAGCCGCCGGCCGGGTCCTGGCGCAGATGGCCAGCCTTGGTCGCCACCAGCACCGCATCGCGGTCACCACCCCACGTGCGCAGCGCCTCGCCAACCAGCAGCTCGCCGTGCGCCTCCTCCTCGCCCGCCAACCGGTAGGCGTACGCCGTGTCGATGTGCCGAATCCCGGCATCGAGCGCTACGTGAATCGTTCGAATGGCCTGCTCACGGTCGGGCCGGCCCTCGATCGACAGTGGCATTTCCCCAAGTCCGATGGCGGATGAGGGGAAGTTGCCGATGAATCGAGTCTTCATGCTGTCTACCTCCGAAAACGTTTGCGTTCACCCAGCATAGCGCGCCCACGTGGAAATCTGCTGATCAACTGGCGGATGTATCAGATCCACTTTGTGCCGAGCCACATGTGGGCATGCCAGTAGTCGCGATCCACCGATTCACCAGTCCAGATGGGCCAGAAGAACGCGGCCAGGGCTATCGCCAGCACCACCACGGTCCCCGCGATGATCACCCCGGTGCGCCGGCGGGCGCGGGACGCCACAGGCGGGCCGATGGCGCATCCAAGTGCGTACGTCAGCGCCAGTACCACAAATGGAACAAACGCCACGGTGTAGAACGTGAAAACGGTGCGGCCAAGATATGCGAACCACGGCAAATACCCGCCGGCATAACCAGCCAGAATTGCCCACGCCCGGCGGTCCGCCCAGAAAATGGCACCGTACAAAACTATGCCCAACCCGCCCAGACCCAACCACCAAATGACAGGGTTTCCAAGTGCGGTGATAGCCTGGGCGCAGGAATCAGTTCCGCACGTCGGGTCGGTGCCCCAATAGAACGATGTTGGCCGCAGCTGAATCAACCAGCTCAAAGCGCTTTCTTGGTACGGGTGGCTGGAGGTCAACCCGGTGTGGAAATCCAGCGCCTGCTGGTGATAGCGCAAAAGCGATTGAAGCGCATTCGGCAATGGGCCGGTGTAGTTCTCGGCCTCGGCAAGATGCCGGTTGTAGGCGTCGGCGGATGCGAACCAGCCGGTCCAACCGATCAGGTAGGTCACGGCCGCCACCGGGACTGTCAGGCAGAAGGCTTTTACGCCATCGAGCAGCGCACCTGCGGCAAACCAGTAGCGGATGCCGGCGGCTCGGCGGTCCGCCATGTCCCACGCCACCACAAGGATCCCGAAGGCGGCCAGGAAGTATAGACCGGACCATTTGACCCCGGTTGCCAGGCCGAGCGCAACCCCGGCCCCAAGCAGATACCAGCGCATTCCAAGGCGCGGACCCCACTTCTTGTCAGGATAAAGTGGCGCCCCCGTAGGCGAATAACTGCGCACTTGTCTCATGCGGGATTCCAAGCGTTTTCGCATTTGGTCTCTGTCCAACAATATGAGCCAAAACGCCAATAGTGCCCAGAACATCAAGAACGGGTCCAGCAGGCCTGTCCGCGAGTGGACAAGGTGCTGCCCATCAACGGCCATAAGCAAACCCGCCACGCAACCAAGCGTTTGCGAGCCAAACAACCGCCGCCCAACCAGAATCAGAATGAGCACCGAGATTGTGCCAAACAAAGCCGAGGAGAACCGCCAACCAAACGGGTTGTCCGCCCCAAACAGCTGCATTCCCAGCGCGATCATCCATTTGCCAACCGGCGGATGGACAACGTACTCCGGATCGTCCAGCATCACGTCCACGTCGCCCGCCTCGAACGAGACGTTGGCGTCGTTGACCTCGGTGTCTTCATCGTCCGGCCACTTGCGCTCGTAACCGAAGCGGAGCAGCGAGTAGCCGCCCTTGACGTAATACGTCTCGTCAAACACCAGCTTGCCGGGGAAGCCGAGGTGAACCAGGCGCATCGCCGCAGCTAGAGCGGTGATTGCCAGCGGCGCACCCCACCGCGAGACCAGGCGGCCGGGGCGGGTCGTGGCGAGCCAGACCTGGGACCTCAAGGAGAGTTCGCGAAGGTTCAGGGATTTCGCCACGGGTGACATGGTACGCGCCACGTACACCACCCGGGCAGGACAACGCGGCCCGGCGCCCCATCCCGTCCCCGCGCGTCCCCCAATGCGCACGATGCCGTCCCAAAGGTTCCGCAGTCCGCCTCCATCCGAGCGCGCGGCGCCCCCCGCACCCGCACGATGCCGTCACAATGGACAGATGCGATCACCAGACCGCCCAACCCCAGCACCAATCCCAACCCCAACCCCCGCACCCGACCCCGGTCTTGGCGACCCGACTGCGCGTGGTGACTTGGCGGCATCGTCGGAGTGGGAGGGGGAACGCGACGCTTCCACGGTGGGGCGGGTGGTTGTGGCGGCGACGCCGATTGGCTGCGACCTGGACGCTTCGCCGCGGCTGCGCGAGGCGCTGACCACGGCGGGGGTGATCGCGGCGGAGGACACTCGGCGGCTGTGGGCGCTGGCCCGGCGGCTGGACCTCCGCCCGCGCGGCCGCGTGGTCTCACTCCACGACGCGAACGAGTCCACCCGAGCAAACATGCTGGTCAACGCCGCGCTTGAGGGCGAGACCGTGCTCGTCGTGTCCGATGCCGGCACCCCGGTGATCTCGGATCCCGGCTTCCGCGTGGTGCGCCTCGCGGCGGAATCCGGCGTGCCCGTGACCTGCATCCCCGGCCCCAGCGCGCTGCTGGCGGCGCTCGCGGTGTCCGGCCTGCCGAGCGACAGGCACGCGTTCGAGGGGTTCTGGCCGCGCAAGGCGGGCGAGGCGCGCAGCCGGCTCACCGAGTTGGCGGGCGAGCGGCGCACCATGGTGTTCTTCGTGGCGGCCCGGCGCCTGGCGGAGATGTTGTCGCAGATGGCGCGCGCATGGGGCGCCGGCCGGCCCGCCGTTGTGTGCCGCGAGCTGACCAAGATTCACGAGGAGATCTGGCGTGGCGGATTGGGCGAGTTGGCCGCCCGCGCCGCCGCTGGTGAGGTGCTCGGCGAGGTCACCGTGGTGGTTGGCGGCGCCCCGCCCGCGCCGTCCGATCTTGGTCAGCTAGTCACAGAGGTCCGCGCGCTCATCGAAGCCGGCGCCAAACCGACCGAAGCGGTAGCCGCAGTGGCCGCCCGCTCCGGCATCGCCCGCCGAGACCTATACCAAGCCGCCATAATCCCCCCGCCAATCTGATCACCCTGGCGGATCTGGTGGCATAGGGCGCCACAGGTGCATCACCGTCAGGCCGATTTCCGCCAGGAGGTGCCGCAGCGTTGGCAGCGACAGGCCAACCACGCCATGGTGATCGCCGTCCAGCCCCTCGATGAACGGCCCGCCCAGCCCGTCAATCGTGAACGCGCCCGCCACGTGCAGCGGCTCGCCGGTCCCCACGTACGCCGCGATCTCCTCCTCGCTGAGCACGCCAAACCGGACAACAGTGGACGATGCCGCACCAACCTCCCGCACAGAACCCGCCGTTGTGAGCCCCTCGCCATCGCTGCTGGCGCCGCGTGCAACAAGCCAGTGCCCGGTGTGGAGAACCGCAGAGCGCCCCGACTGCTGCCTGATCCGCGCCGCTGCGTCGGCCGCGTCGCGCGGCTTGCCCAACACCTCCCCATCCAGCTCAAGCATCGAATCGCACCCCAGCACAACGTCTACGCAGCGCCCCAAATCACCAGACCCCCCGCCGCCACCACTCCCACCATCACCAGGGCAGATTTGGTCAGCCACCTGCCTGGCTTTGGCTCGAGCGAGTGCCAGCACTTGGTCTGCCGGCGGGGCTAATGGGTTCTCCGCCAACAGGTCGGACAGGATCTTGTCCTCGTCCACTGAGGACACGATCTGCACCGGGTCAATCCCGGCCGAGATCAGCGTCTCCCGCCGCGCCGGCGAGGCAGACGCCAGCACCAAGGTGACGCGCCCGCGGGAAGGAGCGTGCGGCATCGGCGGGGTGAACTCAAAGGGAGGCAGCGGCATCGGCGGGGTGAAGGTGAACTCGAAACGGCGGGTCGGCTAGAGGGTGAAGGGTTCCACTTTGTCGATCTTCACCTTTACTTCTCGGCCGTTCGGGGCGGTGTAGTGGCGCTCCTCGCCGGGGGCGGCGCCCAGGATCGCGGCGCCCATGGGCGATTTCTCGGAGAACACCGACAGGTCCGTGGTGGCCGCGACCTCCCGTGAGCCCACCAGGAACACCATGGGCTCCCCGGCAACCCGCGCGGTGACCACGGTGCCCGGCGCAACCTGGCCGGATGACTCGGGCGCCTCGCCCACTTTGGCGTGCGTGAGCAGGGCTTTTAGCTGCGCGATCCGCCCCTCCATCTTGGCTTGCTCCTCGCGCGCGGCGTGATATCCGCCGTTTTCGCGCAGGTCACCCTCTGAACGGGCGGCCTCGATCCGCTTGACCACCTCGGTGCGGCCATCGGTTTCCAGGGTGTGCAACTCGCCCTTGAGGCGGTCATACGCCTCCTGGGTCAGCCAAGTGGTCTCGGCCACAATCCCTCCTCAGGGTGGGTTTCGCGCAGAGTGGCGGGCCCGGCCGCCGCGCGCAAGGACCAACTTTAGTGCCTCCCCGCACGCCGCGCCTCGCCGCGCGCCCCCATCCCGCCGGAGGGTTTAGGCTCCTACCTGGCATTGACGCGAGGGCTGATGTCCGGGCGGAATCCGCCAGTTGCCCTGCCGCTGCCGCTTGCCCCACCGCGTGAAAGGACACATCAGGTGAATGGTGACGCCTTGCCCCAAGGTGCCGTACCCGACAGTGCCACCCCAAACGGTGCGCAGCCCCCCGCCGATGGCGCACAACCGCCCACCCCATCTGCGCCCACCTCCCAGGGTGCGCAACCCGAGCCCACCCCACCCGCGCTGCGCCTGCTGGCGGTTCATGCGCACCCCGATGATGAATCCTCCAAGGGCGCGGCGACCATGGCCAAGTACGTGGCCGAGGGGGTAGATGTGCTGGTGGCGACGCTGACGGGCGGCGAGCGCGGCGACATCCTGAACCCGCATCTGCAAGACGACCCCGATCTGCCCGCCCGCATGCCGGAGGTCCGCAGGGCCGAGATGGCGGCGGCCGCGGAGGCGCTCGGCGTGCGCTACCAGTTCATGGGGTTTGTCGATTCGGGCTTCCCGCAGGGCGATCCGCCGCCCCCGCTGCCGGAGGATGCGTTTGCCGCGATCCCAGCCGCCGTCGCCGCGGAGCCGCTCGCCGCGCTGATCCGCACGTTCCGCCCGCACGTGGTGACCACATATGACCCGTCCGGCGGCTACCCGCACCCCGACCACGTGCACACCCACGCCGTCACCGTTGAGGCCATCGAGCAGGCCGCCGATGCCGAGCGCACCCCTCCCGGCCAGCGCGCCTATGCGGTTCCAAAGGTCTATTACGACCACGGTTTCAGCCGCGAGCGTTCGATGCGCCTGCATGAGGCGCTGGTTGAGCGCGGCCTGGATTCCCCGTTTGAGCAGTGGTTGGAGCGCGATGCCACCCGCAAGCGGCGCTTGGCTGACCCGACTACCCGCATCGACGTGGCCGATTACTTTGACCAGCGCGATGCCGCCCTGCGGGCCCACGCCAGCCAGATTGATCCTGACGGTTTCTTCTTCGCGGTCCCGCGCGAGGTCGAGCGGATTGTCTGGCCGTGGGAGGAGTTTGAACTCGCCCACTCGACCGTCCCGGTGGAAACCCCAGAAACCGACCTGTTCGCGGGCCTGCGCTAGAGGGTGAGGGCTGGCGAGCCCGCACCCGCGGCGAGCCCGCGCCCGCGCCCGCGGCGCCCGCGCTGTCCCCCGGGTTACCCCGCCGTGACCTCCCAAACCGCCAGGTAGTGGCAGACAATCCCGATGATTGTGCATGCGTGGAAGATCTCGTGGAACCCGAACCACCGGGGGAACGGGTTGGGGCGTTTGAGCGCGTAGACCACCGCGCCGCCGGTGTAGGCAACCCCGCCCGCAAGTAGCAGCCAGAAAACCGCCGGCCCGGCCACGCGCCAGATGGTCGGCAGGAACCCGAGCGCCGCCCAGCCCAGCGCAATGTAGATGGGCACGTAGCTCCAACGCGGCGCGTTTATCCAGATCAGCCGCACGGCAATCGCCGCCGCCGCGCCGCTCCAGATCAGCGCCAGCAGCACAGTCCGCGCAGTGCCGCTTGTCACCGAAAGACCAATCGGCGTGTAGGTCCCGGCTATGACGAGCGCAATGTTCGAGTGGTCCAGCCGCCGCAGCACGGCCTGGCCAACCCGACCCCAATTGCCCAGGTGATACACCCCGGAGCACCCAAAAAGCATGATCGCGGTCGCCACGAAGATCGAGCAGCCAACCTTGCCGGCCGCACCACTCGCGTGGACTATCAGCACCACCCCAGCAGCAATGCTGACCGGGAGCATCGCCGCGTGAAGCCACCCCCGCATCCGCGGCTTGACCAGCTCCTCGGCCCCCGCGGCAGCGCTCACCTCAGGCGTTCCAGTTGGCGAATTCATGTATTAGTCATCCTGACCTGGGCATTTGCACCCATTGCAGTTTCCAGCAGTCCAAGCTGACTGCCCCTTACGCAACCGTAACTTACGCGACCGTAGGGACGGCATCGTCGGGTGTGACGGTACGGTGGAGATTGTTGGCCACTTCACATCGAGGACTCTGCCATGCGTTTGCCCGCCGCCGTTTACCGCGTTTACGAGGCGCGGCTGCGCGCCGGGATTCCCAAGGACGCGGTGCCGGCGCACATCGGGGTGATCCTGGACGGCAACCGGCGCTGGGCGCGGATGGCCGGGACCAAGTTGGCGGCGGGGCACAAGCGCGGGGCGGACAAAATTGCCGAGTTCCTCAGCTGGTCAGAGGAGATGGGCGTCGAGCTGGTGACGCTGTGGATGCTCTCGACAGACAACCTCGAGCGCGATCCGTCCGAGCTTGCCGATCTTGTCGCCATAATCGAGGACGCCGTGGAGGATCTTGCCGAAAAGGGACGATGGCGCTTGCGGGTTGTCGGGGCGTCTGACCTTTTGCCCTATTCCACGGTTGAGCGGTTGGCCGAGGCGGAGGCGCGCACGGCGGCCGCGCAGGGCATGGACGTCAACGTTGCGGTCGGTTATGGCGGGCGGCGGGAGATCGCCGATGCCGTAAAGGAGCTTCTCAGAGAGAAGGCCGCCTCTGGTGTGACGCTGGCTGGGTTGGCCGAGACCATCGATGTTGAACAGATTGCGGACCACCTTTACACGCGCGGACAACCCGACCCTGACCTGGTGATTCGTACCTCAGGTGAGCAGAGGTTGTCCGGGTTTTTGCTCTGGCAATCCGTGCATTCTGAGTTCTACTTTTGCGAGGCGTACTGGCCCGATTTCCGCCGGGTGGACTTTTTGCGCGCGCTGCGGTCTTACGCCGCGCGCGAGCGCCGGCGGGGGCGGTAACCCCCAACCCGCCGCACCACACAGCCCGCCGCGCCCGGCAGCCCGCCGCACCACGCAACACGCCGCACCCGGCAGCTCGCCGCACCCCTACGGGTGCGTCATCGACATCACGTCCAGGGCCTTGTCCAACTGCTGCTCGGTCAGCTCGCCGCGCTCAACAAACCCCAGGTCAATGGCGGCTTGACGCACGGTGATCCCCTCACGCACAGCGAACTTGGCGATCTTCGCGGCATTCTCGTAGCCGATCAGCCGGTTGAGCGGCGTGACAATTGACGGCGAGGATTCAGCCAGCCGCCGGCAGTGATCCGCGTTCGCCACAATCCCGTCCACCGTCTTGTGGGCAAGCACGCGTGAACTGTTCGCCAGCAGGCGGATCGATTCCAGCAGCGCCACGGCGATCAGCGGAATCTGGACGTTCAGCTCGAAGAACCCCGACGCTCCGCCCCAGGTCACGGCTGTATCGTTGCCGATCACCCGCGAGCAAACCTGCATCACAGCCTCGGGAATCACCGGGTTGACCTTGCCCGGCATGATCGAGGATCCAGGCTGCAGGTCAGGCAGCGCAATCTCGCCCAGACCGGTCAGTGGCCCAGACCCCATCCAGCGCAGGTCGTTGCAGATCTTGACCAGGGAGACCGCGATTGTCTTCAGCTCGCCGGACAGCTCAA
The DNA here is from genome assembly GCA_031255835.1 of Bifidobacteriaceae bacterium. GTDB lineage: Bacteria > Actinomycetota > Actinomycetes > Actinomycetales > WQXJ01 > JAIRRT01. The sequence continues at coordinate 13,509 of JAIRRT010000174.1, forward strand.
CCAGCCCATCGCGTGCGGACTGCGCCTCGAAATGGTTGCGCGCCTCGGTCAGCGGCAGGCCCGTGTCCTGCGCCAACAGGGCAATCACGCGCTGGGGGAACCCGGGCGGAGTGTTGATCCCGGTGCCAACAGCCGTCCCGCCCAGCGGCACCTCCGCCACCCGCGGCAACGCAGCTTCCAGGCGTTCGATGCCGTACCGCACCGCCGCCGCATAGCCGCTGAATTCCTGCCCCAAGGTGACCGGCGTGGCATCCATCAGGTGCGTACGGCCGGACTTGACGACATCGGCAAACTCCTTGGCTTTGGCTTCCAGGCTGGCCGCCAGGATCTCCAGCGCCGGGATCAGATCACGCAAAACGCCGGCCGTCGCGGCCACGTGCACCGAGGTGGGGAAGACGTCATTGGAGGATTGCGAGGCGTTGACGTGGTCGTTTGGGTGGACATCGCGCCCCAACAGCCGGCTAGCGAGGGTTGCGATCACCTCGTTGGTGTTCATGTTCGATGACGTACCGGACCCGGTTTGGTAGACGTCAATCGGGAACTCGGCGTCGTGTTTGCCGGCCGCGACCTCGCCAGCGGCCTGGACGATGGCGTCAGCCACCTGGCCGTCGATCACTCCAAGCTCGGCGTTTGCCCTGGCAGCAGCGCTTTTGATGTTGGCCAACGCAGCAATGTGGGCTGGTTCGAGGCCTCGCCCGGAGATGGGGAAGTTCTCCACAGCGCGGGCGGTTTGGGCGCGGTACAGGGCGTTCGCAGGGACGCGGACCTCACCCATGGTGTCGTGTTCAATGCGGTAGGCAGGTTCAGGGGTTGTCATGGATTCCATGCTCCCAAACCCTAGGCCTGCACGCTTCAGCCGAACAATTGGGCGAGTCGCGGCGGATTTGCCCCAGCCCGTCCCACGGTGAACGCAGCGATCTTTGTGGCCTGCTCCAGCACCTCGCTGAGAGCCGCCTCGCCTATGGCGCGCAGCGCCTCCCGCCGCGCTCCACCCAGCAATCCTGCCTGGTCAAGCGCCCAAATCAGGCCGGACATGAACGAATCCCCTGCCCCGACGGTGTCCACCACCACGGCCGCAGCTGGTGGAATCTCCACCCACAGGCCCGATGCGGTCAGCCCAATCGATCCGGCTTTGCCTCGGGTCACAACCACTATGGCTGGCCCCGAATCGACCCAGTGAGCTGCCTCCTCCATGACATCGCCGTCTTGGCACAGGTAGCCCAGGTCCTCTTCGGAAACCTTGACAACATCGGCCAGCCCAACAATCTCCTGAACCCGCAAACTGAGTTGATCTGCTGGGCCCATGATGGCTGGGCGGACGTTCGGGTCATAGGTGATTGTGGCCGTTTGACCTGCAGCTTTGAGCGTGGACACCACGGCGTCAGCCCCCGGCTCAAGCACTGCGGCGATCGAGCCAGCGTGGACAACGGTTGGGTGGAGCCACTTCGGGATGACAGGCAGACGCCAGGACAGATCGAACTGGTAGCGGGCCGAGCCTGAATCATCGATGGTGGCCAGTGCGGTTGAGGTGGTGGCGGCAGCATCAGAGCCGGGCACCAAATGCACCCCTGACGCGGTCAAATGCTTGCGGATCACCTGGCCGCGCTCATCTGGACCGATCCAGGTTGCCAGCGTGGTGGGCACCTCCAGCCGCGCCAACCCGACAGCCACATTCATGGGGCTGCCGCCTGGATGCTCCACCTCGCACTTGCCGCGCCGCACAATGTCAATCAGTGCTTCGCCCAACACCAAAGCTGTGGACTGCGGCATGGCTAGGCCTCTTCGGAAGGGTTGGGGGCGGCATCGTCGGTGGGACGCACTGCGTCGAGGCGCGCACGGGCACCGTCAAGCAGGTCCTGGCAACGGGCGGCCAACGCCTCGCCGCGCTCCCACAGGGCGAGCGACTGATCGAGCGTCTCGGCGCCGGCCTCGAGGGTCTGGATCACGGAAACTAGACCGGCGCGCGCCTGCTCGTAGGTGAGGGCAGCGACATCGTCGGCCTTGGGGGCGTGTGAAGGCATGTGCAATAGCTAACCACCTGGGGGACTGGGCGCCGGCCTCATGGCTTGCGCTCGGCGCGAAACTCGCCGCGGGCAAGCCGGATGTGGACCGCTGCGCCTGGTTGGACAGTTTCAGCATCGCGCACGATGACGCCGCCATCCCGCCGCACTATCCCGTACCCCCTGTTCAGGGTTGCCTGGGGGGATAGGGCTACGAGCGATGCGGTCAGCGTCCGGCCGTCAGCGGCGCGGGTGTCGAGGCCGGTGCGAATGGCCCGGTTGAGGTCGGTTTTCAGCGATGCGAGGTCAGCGGAGCGGGCGTCGAAAATCCACCCCGGGTTGGCCAGCACCGGGCGCGATCGGATCTGGGTCAGCCGGGCCTGTTCGGCATCGAGTTGCCGCCGTATGGCGCCGGCCATTCGTGTCCTGGCCTGCGTAATTGCCGCCAGCTCAGTGGCGAGATCCGGCACTATCCGTTTGCCGGCGTCGGTTGGTGTGGACGCGCGAACGTCAGCCACCAGATCAAGCAGCGGCGAGTCATTCTCATGTCCGATGGCGGAGACCACCGGGGTGTTGGCGGCTGCAACCGCCCTGATCAGCCCTTCATCGCTGAAGCCGAGCAGGTCCTCCAAAGCTCCGCCGCCACGTGCGATGACGATGGTCTCCACACTCTCCATGGCGTCGAGTTCACGCAGGGCGGCGGTCACCTCGGCCGGTGAGCGCTCGCCTTGCACAGCGACTTCACGCACCTCGAATTGTGCCATTGGCCAGCGCAAACGGGCGTTGACAATCACGTCTTTGAGGGCGTCTGACCCGCGTCCGGCTATCACGCCGATCAGTTTGGGGATGATGGGCAGCGGGCGCTTTCTGCTCGCAGCGAACAGGCCTTCTGCCGCAAGTCTCTTCTTGAGCTGCTCGATCTTGGCCAGGAGATCACCCAGGCCTAGGCGGCGGATCTCCCTTGCTTGCAACGAGAGGGTGCCGCGCACAGGCCAATAGTTGGCCTTGACGTTGACCGCCACCCTGGTGCCGGATGCGAGCGGGCCGTCAAGCAGGTCCAGCACCGATGTGAAGATGCTCAACGGCACCGAATAGTTCTCATCCGGGTCCCGCAACGTGGCGTAGGCGACCTTGGAGCCGGGCCGGCGGTTCAACTCCACCACCTGCCCCTCCACCCAGATAGCGCCGAGCCGGTCGATGTATCCCTTGATCTTGAGTGCCACGTCCTTGACAGACCAAGCCGTCTCGGGCGACTTCCCCGGCCCAGGCTGCTGCGCCGGCGGAGCGTCGAGCGCGTCAGCTGCGCCGGGCGGGCCGGTCGCATCGGGCACGTTGGGCGGATTCGGCAACGTCATCGCTCAACCATATGTGCACCCTCCGACATCGCCCCCCGGCCATAGGATGGCCAGCGTGTTTGCCGGATCCGCCACCACTGCGCCATCGGACGCCGCACCTGGGCGCCGGGAGATTTTGGTGGCGGCACCGCGGGGGTACTGCGCGGGGGTGGACAGGGCGGTCGCGTGCGTGGTGAAGGCGCTGGAGATCTTTGGCGCGCCGGTCTACGTCCGCGGCCAGATTGTGCACAACACGCACGTGGTGGCGCGCCTAGCCGAGATGGGCGCGGTTTTTGTGCAGGACCTATCCGAGGTTCCGCGCGGCTCGCGGATCGTGTTCTCCGCCCACGGCGTGTCCCCGCAAGTGCGCCAGCAGGCGGCTGAACGCGACCTTTCGACAATTGACGCGACCTGCCCTTTGGTGACCAAAGTGCATAAGGAAGCTGTCCGGTTTGCTCAGGAGGGGTACGGCATCGTCCTTATTGGGCATGCGGGGCATGAGGAGGTTGAGGGGACTGCGGGGCAGGCGCCGGATCAAATCCGGGTTGTTGGCAGTGCGCGGGACGTTGACCAACTGACTGAAAATGACGCCCAAAAGCTGGTGTGGCTCAGCCAAACAACCTTGTCAGTCGATGAGACCGCCCAGACTGTGAACCATTTGCGAGCGCGTTTCCCTGACTTGGTGGACCCGCCCAGCGATGACATTTGCTACGCAACCCAAAACCGTCAGTCCGCCGTGAAACTGATAGCGCCGCGATGTGATGTGGTGATAGTGGTCGGGTCGGGGAATTCATCCAATTCAGTCCGATTGGTTGAGGTGGCGCGCGGTGCGGGCGCCGGGGCGGCTTACCTGGTGGATGGGGCCGGGCAAATCGATCCCGTTTGGCTGGCTGATGCCCAGACCGTCGGCCTAACCTCCGGTGCCTCAGTCCCAGAAGACCTTGTGGACGATGCCGTAACTCACCTGATGGAATTGGGTTTCACGGGCGTAACCGAAGTGACAGCGGCAACCGAAACTCTGGCCTTTGCTCTCCCGCGGGACTTGCGGGCGGCGGGGCGAGGGACGTCATCGTCGGTTGATTTGTAGGCCGATGTCTGGTCGAATTGGGGGGCCGAAAGGAAAGGATGTGCAATGATCGCCCAATACCCCTGCCCTGGCCGATTGTCCAGGCGATTTGCCCTGATCACAGCGTTGGCGCTGGCGTTGCCGGTTGGCGCCGCCCACGCCGAGGGACCAATCCCCACGCCTACCCCTTCCCCGGCAGAAACGATCTCCGGAACCATTGTCTATTACGATGGGGCGCCGGCGGCTGACCTGCGCTACTACTACGACAATGCCGACTGTGTAACCGATGAAGACATCGACGTACCGCGCGATGATTCCCCCCTGTATGAAACCCTGCCGACGTCAGGCGCCAATGGCACTTTTGCTTTCCCCTCATACGCCGGCCAGTGTTATTGGATAACCGTCCTGGATGAGAGCGGAGAAACTCTCCATTACATCGAGGGCGAGCAGCGGATGAGCCGCATCAGAGTGAACTCTGGCAGCGCTGGGGTGGTCATTAAGATCAGAGCCAAGAACGTGAGCGTCACGCTGAAGGGAGCATCGGCTGGATCAAGGGCCTGGGCATACGGCTTCCGTGTGCCGACACAATGGGACGAGTACTATTCCTACAAGGGCCTCCAGTATGAGACCAGGTCAGCATGGTCAGCTACCTGGAGTGCGACGGTTGGAGCCGGCGGTAAGGTGTCATTCTCGGCCGCTATTGGAACCAAGTACACGGTGTCATTTGAAGGGGATTCCAAGTACTACCCGCAGCTGCCTGGCGGGCGCACCGGCAGTCCCAATGAGCTTAGCCCGCGGCAATTCAAGTTCTTCGAGGTCCCGGCTGATTCCAGCCCGGTCAGCGCCACGTACTCGCTGAAGAAGTGGGGTCCGGCGGCCAAGTTCAAGCCAAAGATCAAGGGGAAGAAGTTCGCCCCCGGAAAGAAGGTCGAGGCGACAAATCTGCCCAAAGGCTGGGCGTGCGAGTTCCGCTGGTACATCGACGGGCTGCCCATCAGGGGAGCAACCCGCAAGACATACACGCCGAAGACCGCCGACGCCGGCGGCAAACTGTCCGTGGCGGTCACGGCCCTGAACCCGGGCTACCGCTCGGCCACCAAACACTCCAAGGCGGTAAGGCTCGCCAAGGCGAGGCCCACAGTCACAGCCACCCTGGTAAAGCGCAGCATCCGAGCCGCAGACCGCGGCGAGCTAGTGGTAAAAGTCAAGGTCAAAGGCATGAACTCCCCCGAGGGCAAGATCCGAGTCCAGGTGGGCGGGAAGAAGCAGACCGTTGCCCTGAAGGAATACGACCAAGGCGAGGTCACCATCGAGCTGCCCAAGCTAAGACGCGGCACCCACAAGATCAAAGTGACCTACCTAGGCAGCCCCCAAGTCTCCCCCCAATCCAAAACCCCCACCCCCCTAACAGTCACCTAACCCGTTTCTCCTCCCCCCGTCTTGAGCTGTCCCGTCTTGAGCTCTCTATGAACCCGTTTTGAGCACTTCCGGTCGTCGCCCCGCGCAGGATCGGGAGT